>NZ_LZTE01000051.1:0-144241 GCF_001665925.1 Gordonia sp. 852002-50816_SCH5313054-c | reverse complement strand
GGAAGCTAAGCCCACCAGCGCCAATGGTACTGCACTCTAATCGGTGTGGGAGAGTAGGACACCGCCGAGCACAACATCCCAGTATTGCCCCGCACCCCAGTGGTGCGGGGCATTACTGCATTCACGGGCATTTACATTTCGCGCACGCGGGAGCTCCGGGTCGCGGTGGATTCCGCACCAAGACCCCGCAGGGCATAGATTGAGAGTCATGAACGATCGCGATCGGGGACAGGACAAACGAGGCCGAGGGCGTGGGTCGGACAATCGCGGACGTGGGCCAGACGGCCGTGGACGACCGTCGGATCGACGTGGTTCGGATCGACGAGGGCCCGAGGGCCGGCCTGCGGGTCCGCCGTTGCCCGACGACGTCGTGGCGTCGGACCTCGACCAGGAAGTACGCCGTGATCTGTTGACGCTCGACAAGGCGAACGCCGATCGGGTGGCGAGGCATCTGGTGATGGTCGCTCAGCTGCTCGATTCAGATCCCGAATTGGCGCTGGCTCATGCACGTGCGGCGCGGGAGCGCGCCTCGAGGGTCGGACTGGTCCGCGAGACCGCGGGAATCGCGGCCTACAACGCCGGCGAATGGCAAGAGGCTCTTACCGAGTTGCGAGCCGCGCGCAGAATCAACGGCGGCACATTGCTGCTGCCATTGATCGCCGACGCCGAGCGCGGACTCGGACGCCCAGAACGAGCTATCGAAATCGCTCGTAGCGAGGAGGGGCGCTCACTGACCGGCGACGAGGCGACAGAAATGCGCATCGTCGAGGCCGGCGCCCGCATCGACGCGGGCGAACCCGCGAAGGCGCTCGTGACGCTTCAGGCGGAGGATCTCGCACCAGGCCGGACCGGCACGATGGCAGCACGGTTGTTCTACGCCTACGCGTCCGCGTTATTGGCGGCTGACCGTCGTGATGATGCGGTGACCTGGTACATGAACGCCGCAGCGGCCGACGTCGACGACGCCACCGATGCGGAGTTCCGCCTGATGGAGCTGTCGGAGGACATGAGTCCCGACACCACATCTGACGGCAATGCCTCGGCAGTGGAAGACGTCGATGTCGTCGGTGCCATTGATGAGACCGAAGGCCCTTCCGGTAATGGTGTCGGTGCCGCGTCGATAGATGACTCGGGAGATAAGGACTCGGGAGATAGCTCGGTAGACGCCTCGGGAGATGACGTTGCCGAGTCGGAGACGACGTCCGTGCCTGCCGAAGTCCCACCCACGTCGAGTACAGAATCATCCGACGAGAAATCGGCTTCAGCGAGCACTGCATCGACGGCCACGACTCCGGCTGCTCAACCCTCGACACCGGCTCCTCAACCCTCGGCACCGGCTCCTCAACCTTCGACGCCGGCAGCGTCCAGCGCGCCTTCGCCCGAGCCGCAGGCTCCGCCGGAAGGGTCGTTGGTCGATCACTACGAGGCGCTGCTCCTCGACCTCGACGGCACCGTGTTCGCGGGCAAGGAGCCGACCCACGGAGCGCGAGAGACCCTCGACGCTCTCGACCTTCCCCAGATCTTCGTCACCAACAACGCGAGCCGACGTCCGAGTGAGGTTGCAGCACATCTCAATTCGATGGGTTTCTCGGCGACCGAGGATCAGGTCGTGACGAGTGCTCAGAGCGCGGCTCGTCTGCTCTCTGAACACGTCGAGCCAGGTTCGCGTGCGCTCGTGCTCGGTACCGACGGACTCGCGCAGGAGGTGCGCGAGGTCGGAGTCGGTGTCGCCAGGAGCGCCGACGACCGACCTGCCGCCGTGATCCAGGGATTCTCGCCGGACACCAATTGGTCGACGCTGTCGGAAGCCGCGCTCGCGATCCGCGCGGGCGCACTGTGGATCGCCACCAATACGGATGCGACGCTGCCCTCCGAGCGCGGACTGCTCGTCGGCAACGGGTCACTGGTCGCCGCTGTCGCCAACGCGACCGGCGCCGAACCTCTCGTCGCCGGCAAACCCGCTGCGCCGCTGATGGCGGATGCGATGAAGCGCAGCGGAGTCACCAATTCGCTGGTCGTCGGCGATCGACTCGATACGGACATCCAGGGCGCACATTCGGTCGGCCTCGACAGCGCGCTCGTCCTGACCGGTGTGAGCACTCCGAAGGATCTGCTGCTTGCACCACCCGAGCAGCGGCCGTCGCACGTGATCGACGACCTCACCGGTCTTCTCGATGATGAGAAAACCGTCCGGATCGGAGAACAGCCGGACTGGGACGTCGAGGTGTCCGGCGCGACCATCACGGTGACTGCCACTGGGGAAGAGCCCGCGCACGAGGCGCTTCTGCCTGCACTCGCGCACGCCGCATGGGCACTCCTCGATGGCCGGGACGTCGAAGCCGGGCCGGTTGACCCGTCGGATGTGGCGATCACCAGCGACGACCCGGACGTTCGGTCGCAGATCGACAAGCTCGGTGTCGGAGACCTGCGCTAGCGTGGTCGTGTCATGAACTACCAGCAACCGCAACACCCCGTCCCCGGAGCGCACCTGCGGCCCGGGCCGCAATCGCCCTCGCCTGCCGACCTTGCGGCCGAGCCGCAGATTCCGGTCGCGGAGACGGTCGAGTCGCTGCTCGACGAGGTCGACCGTATTCGCGAGCAGGCAGGCGACACCTTCGATCTTGCGGCGCTCGCGCGGCAGAGCGAACTGCTGGAGAAGGCTCATGACGTACTCACCGCAGCGTTGGCAGAGGTCGATCCGCGATGACGGCCAACCTGTCGAGGATCATGAACCTGTTCAGGGCCCGCTGAGTGGCTACGCGCGCAAGGCTCGACGCCGAGCTCGTCCGCCGGAAGTTGGCGCGCTCGCGAGAGCAGGCTCGTGAGCTGATCGAAGCGGGCCAGGTCACCGTCAATGGGGTGCTTGCCGCGAAGCCTGCGACCAATGTGACGCGCGACACCCCCATCCTCGTTTCCGACGACGGCCCCCGCGACGACTGGGCGTCGCGCGGTGCGCACAAGCTGCTCGGTGCACTCGAAAGATTCGAGCCGCAGGGTTTGACCATCGCCGACAAGCGTTGCCTCGACGCGGGCGCGTCGACCGGAGGATTCACCGACGTTCTGCTTCGACGCGGGGCCGCCGAGGTTGTTGCGGTCGATGTCGGCTACGGGCAGCTCGTCTGGCGGCTTCAGTCCGACGACCGTGTCGACGTGCACGACCGTACCAACGTTCGTCACCTGAACGCCGACGACATCGGGGGACCCGTCGACATCGTCGTCGCCGACCTCTCGTTCATCTCGCTGTCGCTGGTCTTACCGGCGTTCGCCGCGAGTGCCCGACCGGGCGCCGACCTGTTGCCGATGGTCAAACCGCAGTTCGAGGTGGGTAAGGACCGGGTTGGCTCCGGTGGCGTTGTGCGCGACCCCGAGTTGCGCGCCGAGGCGGTCTACCACGTCGCGCGCGACGCAGCGAAGCTCGGTCTGGTCACCAGGGACGTCGTGGCGAGTCCGTTGCCAGGGCCGTCGGGCAACGTCGAATACTTCTTGTGGCTCACATACCAACCCGCTGACCACCACGCACAGCCCGACGTTCCGGCGGACGATACTGTCGGGGAGACTGGTGGCGGCGCAGACGAAGTCGCCGACATTGCGGATGATGCGCAGTTGCGGGGGATGATCCACCGTGCCGTCGACGAGGGACCTCGCTGAGCGTGCCCGCAGATCGGGAATGGTGAAAGGAACAAGGTGATCGACGAATCAGTGGTCGCCGTGTCCGGTCAGCGCGAGTTCATGGTGGTGGCGCACACCGGACGTGCTGTGGTGACCCGTACGGTCGAATCGATCGCACGCCACTGCGCTGCGGCTGGTGTTGGCCTACGCATCATCGACCACGACCTCACTGCCGACAACCCCGCGACGCAAGACGACGTCGACCTTCGCGGACGAGACGACAGGGAAGGTCACGACGATCCCGCCAACCGCGACCATGGCCCCACGCGGCCACCGAGCCATCCGCTCGACATCGACGGACTGCGCGAGCTCGGCGCAGATGTCACCGTCGCGACGGGCGACCCGGAATCGGCCGTCGGGTGCGAGGTCGTCATCGTGCTCGGAGGCGACGGAACGTTCCTGCGCGCAGCAGAACTCGCCTATCCGGCGGGTGTTCCGGTGCTCGGAATCAATCTCGGACACATCGGCTTTCTCGCCGAGGCCGAGGCCAACCGCATCGACGACGTGATGGCGCAGCTCATTTCGCGTGACTACCGTGTCGAACCGCGGATGACCCTCGACATCGCGATCAGTCATCCGACCAAACCGGACGAGGTGCGCCGTAGCTGGGCACTCAATGAGGTCGCCATCCTCAACCGAACCAACAATGGCGTTCTCGAGTTGGTGACCGAAGTCGACGGTCGGCCGGTATCCGCGTTCGGAGCCGACGGCGTGCTCGTGTCGACACCCACCGGATCGACTGCCTACGCCTTTTCGGCCGGCGGACCGGTGATGTGGCCCGACCTCGAAGCGATCCTGATCGTTCCGAGCAATGCGCACGCGCTGTTCGCCCGGCCGATGGTGACCAGCCCTCGATCGCGGATCGCGGTGGAAATCGATAAGCACGGACGGTCGGCGATCGCCCTGTGCGACGGCCGACGCCAGATCTTCGTCCCGGCAGGCGGCCGCGTCGAGGTGGTCCGAAGCGACCGATCGGTGCTGTGGGTACGCATCGATTCCGATCCGTTTGCCGATCGACTCGTCACGAAATTCGACCTGCCGGTGACCGGATGGCGCGGGCGGCAGGGTGAGGGGAAGTAGTGCTCGAAGAGCTGTCGATCTCCGGCCTCGGCGTCATCGATCAGGCCTCCGCACAATTCAGCCCCGGGTTCACCGTATTGACGGGCGAGACCGGCGCGGGCAAGACGATGATCGTCACCAGCCTGCGACTGCTGTCGGGTGCGCGCGCCGACGCCGGAAGAGTGCGATCGGGGAGCCAGAAAGCGACCGTCGAGGGGCGGTTCCGACTCGCTGAGTCCGCCGACGATGCCACGCGTGCCGCTGTCGCCGACATCGTCGAATCTTCTGGTGCAGAACTCGACGACGACGGCTCGGTCATCGTGGTGCGCACCGTCGGCTCGGATGGTCGTTCGCGTGCACACCTCGGCGGGCGGTCGGTGCCGGTCGGCGTGATGGGCAGATTCACGGGCGCGCTGTTGACGATTCACGGCCAGAACGATCAACTTCGTCTGCTTCGTCCCGACCATCAGCGCGACGCCCTCGACAGTTTCGCCGGCGACAAGGCTGCCGCGGCGCTGAAGCGGTATCGCTCGACGCGCGAGAGCTGGGTCGCGGTACTCGACGAACTCGACGCACGCCGCGCCAACCATCGTGAACTTGCGCAGGAAGCCGATCGACTGCGCTTCGGCATCGACGAGATCGCCGCGGTCGACCCGCAGCCGGGAGAAGACGACGCGCTCGCCGACACCATCCGACGACTCTCCGATCTCGAGTCGATTCGTTCGGCGGCTGCGGGATCGCACGACGTCGTCGCGGGCGATAACGGTTCGCTCGTCGACGGTCTCGGGCAGGTTCGTTCGCTCCTGGAGTCCGCTGCCGATGCGCAACTGCGAACGCTCGCTGCTCGCGTGTCGGAGACGCTGACCGTCGTCACCGATATCGGCGACGAGTTGTCGTCGTTTCTATCCGGGCTGCCCAGCGACGCAGACGAACTCGAGAAGCTGCTCGCTCGCCAGGGTGAGCTGAAGGCTCTGGTCCGCAAATACGCACCTGATATCGACGGCGTCATCGCGTGGCGTGAGACTGCGGAACGTCGACTTTCCGAAATCGACGACCCGCAGGGCTCGATCGACGAACTCGAGGCGGCGGCCGCGTCGGCGCGTGCCGACGTCGAATCGGTGGCGTCGACGCTGCGAACCATGCGTCGTAAGGCGGCGACCTCCATGTCGAGCAAGGTGTCGGCCGAATTGGCAGGCCTTGCGATGGGCGACGCCGCACTCTCGGTGAACGTCATCCCCGACGTCGCGGCTCCCGACGATCGGCTGACGATCACGGTTGACGGAGCCGCCGCGCACGCAGGTGCCGACGGCGCCGATCGCGTCGAGTTCGCCCTCGTTGCACATGCCGGCGCCGACCCCCTGCCGATCGCCAAATCGGCGTCCGGCGGCGAGCTCTCGCGACTGATGCTGGCGCTCGAAGTGGTTCTCGCAGAGCCGACGTCGGGATCGGTCATGGTCTTCGACGAGGTCGACGCCGGTGTCGGCGGCCGGGCCGCGGTGGAGATCGGCCGGAGGCTCGCGGGACTCGCACGGGCCCACCAGGTCATCGTCGTGACGCACCTTCCGCAGGTCGCGGCCTTCGCCGACAACCACCTGGTGATCGGGAAGACGTCGAAATCAGGCGATCGTGCGCAGACCAGCACACTTCGGCCGCTCGACCGTGACGCGCGCGTCGCCGAATTGGCGCGCATGCTCGCGGGACTCGGCGAATCAGACACGGGCCGGGCGCATGCGGAGGAACTACTGGCCACCGCTGATGGCGAGAAGGCTCACGCCGTCGGATCGTCGGCAGGTGAGTCGACGGCCGCAGCGACAAAAGCGAAGGGCACCCGCAAGAAGCGCTGAGACAGTTGGTACTCGTGTGACAAAAGTTGCCCATGTTGCGGCGCGCCTCCCCAAGGCTGCGCGGCGCACGGTCAATCATGTGGTGCATGAAGATGCCCGCACTGCTCGCACGTAACTCCGAAGAACTGCCTGGCGTGTCCGGTATCGCCAGGATCGACAAGAACACCCGCCGCCTCATCGACCGAGTCGGACCGGGTGACATAGCCATCCTCGACGAGGTCGACCTCGACCGCGTCACCGCCGACGCTTTGGTCGAGGCCAATGTCGTCGCCGTAGTCAACGCGTCCCGCTCCATCAGCGGGCGCTACCCCAACCTCGGACCCGAGGTGCTCGTCGGCTCCGGGATCGTCCTCGTCGACGAGGTCGGACCCGAAGTGTTCAAGCGCGTCAAGGACGGCGCGAAACTCCGGGTCGACGACGGCAAGGTGTTCGTCGGTGAACGACGCCTCGCGCGTGGCACCACGCTCGACGAGCACGAGATCGCCGACATGATGATCGAGGCAAAGACCGGACTCGTCGATCACCTCGAAGCCTTCTCCGGCAACACGATTGAGTTCATCCGGAGCGAGTCCCCACTGCTGATCGACGGTGTCGGCGTGCCCGACATCGACGCCTCGTTGGTCGGCAAGCACGTCGTGATCGTGGGGGACGGACCCGACCGCGCCGCCGATCTGCGTGCACTCAAGCCGTTCATCAAGGAGTACTCACCGGTGATCATCGGTGTCGGTGCCGGCGCAGACACGCTGACGAAGGCCGGGTACAAGCCCTCGCTGATCGTCGGCGACCCGGAAGAGATGAAGGTCGCGACACTGAAATGCGGTGCGCAACTGGTGCTTCCGGCAGACACCGACGGCCATGCCTCGGGTCTCGAGCGAATCCAGGACCTCGGAATCGGGGCGACCACATTCCCCGCTGCCGGCGCGGCGTCGGATCTCGCTTTGCTGCTCGCCGACTACCACGGCGCCGACCTCATCGTCACCGTCGGCTATGGCGGCACCCTCGATGACTTCTTCGACCGCTCGCGGCGTGAGAGCAATCCGTCGACCTTCCTCACCCGAATGAAGGTCGGACCCAAGCTGGTCGACGCGAAAGCTGTTGCGACGCTGTATAGGAGCCGCGTGTCGGGGGCGGCCGTCGCCTTCGTTGTACTCGCGGCGCTGATCGCGGTGATCGCTGCGGTGATGTTGTCGAGCGCGGGTGGCGAAGTGACCGATTGGGTTGTCGCACAGTGGCATCAGCTCGTCGAGTGGGCCCGTGGGGTCTGGAACAGGTAGACAATGATTTCGGTTCGGCAGCATGCGATCTCGCTCGCCGCGGTGTTTTTGGCACTCACGGTGGGTTTATTCATCGGCTCCGGTTTTGTCGGCGACAGAATGAATTCGTTGACCGGCACCAGTCGTGATCGCATCGGGGCGTTGCAGGACGAGCGCGATCAACTCAACGATCAGCTCAACAGCGCCAATAGTTTTGACACCGCGATCACCGGACGGGTGATCGACGGAACGCTTCGTGGCCAGTCGGTCCTGGTGGTGACCGCTCCCGGCGCAGCAGACGCCGACGTCGCTGCCATCAAGGACGCGGTCGCAGGCGCGGGCGCCAAGGTGTCGGGTCAGATCGCGTTGACGCCACAATTCGTCTCCGATCAGAAATCCGAGCAACTCTCGACGATCATCGACCAGACGATTCCTCCGGGTTCGACGCTGCGCGCCGAACTGGTCGACTCCGGTGGCCGCGCGGGTGATCTACTCGGTGCTCTGACGCTCGACCGCGGCGGAAAGGGCGCAGCGTCGGCCGACGACCGGCGGACCGGACTCGAAGCGTTACGCGACGGCGGGTTCATCGACTATGCCGGGGCGGGCTCGACACCTGCCGACCTCGCCGTCGTGGTGACCGGCGGCGGCTATCCCGAGGATTCCGGTGCTCAGGGACAACTCGTCGCCCGCTTCGCCGCGGCACTCTCGGGACGTGGCGACGGGGGAGCGTTACTCGGTCGGACGGGTTCGACCGCTGGTGGTTCGCCGATCGCCGTCGTTCGCTCGGACCCCGGTCTGGGCAACGCCGTCTCGACCGTCGACAACGTCGATCAGCAAACCGGGCGCATCACGTCGATCCTGGTCCTACAGGAGGAGAAGGGCGGGCGGACCGGCGCCTACGGCACCGGAGCGGGCGCCAAGGCGATCACCGTCGGGGCCACCGACCGACCGTCGACCTGACGCCGTCCGGGGGCGGGGCGTTCCGAGAGGGACGCCGCTCGCCCTGGCCGTCGGCGGGATCACGACGCGGATCACACCTTCGGCGAGCACGCTTCCGGTGTGGCGGAGCGGAGAACCGCCGATGGGTGTTACCCTGGAGTCCCGTAGGTCAACAGGTTTTCCGGCCTGATCCAGCCGACGGGAGAGACGGGTTTTGCGACCACTTCGCCACGTGCATGAAGGCACGAAGCACATATTCGTTACGGGCGGCGTCGCATCGTCGCTCGGAAAAGGTCTGACGGCGTCGAGCCTCGGCCAATTACTCACAGCGCGCGGTCTGCGCGTAACCATGCAGAAACTGGATCCGTATCTGAACGTCGATCCAGGCACGATGAATCCCTTCCAGCACGGTGAGGTCTTCGTCACCGAGGATGGCGCCGAAACCGATCTCGACGTCGGGCATTACGAGCGCTTCCTCGACCGCAATCTCTCGCAGTCGGCGAATGTCACCACCGGACAGGTGTATTCGACAGTCATCGCCAAGGAGCGACGCGGCGAGTACCTCGGCGAGACCGTCCAGGTCATCCCGCACATCACCGACGAGCTGAAATCGCGGGTGCTCGCGATGCGTGCGCCCGGCGACGACGGTGAGCCGCCAGACGTCGTCATCACCGAGATCGGTGGAACCGTCGGCGACATCGAGTCGCTCCCGTTCATCGAAGCCGCCCGCCAGATCCGTCACGACGTCGGCCGCGACAACGTCTTCTTCATCCACGTCTCGCTGGTGCCCTATCTCGCGCCGTCGGGTGAGCTGAAGACCAAGCCGACCCAGCACTCGGTCGCTGCTCTGCGCAACGTCGGAATCCAGCCCGACGCGCTGATCCTGCGGTGCGATCGCGACGTGCCCGAGGGGCTCAAGAAGAAGATCGCGCTGATGTGCGACGTCGACATCGACGGCGTCATCTCCACGCCCGACGCCCCGTCGATCTACGACATCCCCAAGGTGCTGCACTCCGAGCAACTCGACGCCTACGTCGTGCGCAAGCTCGGGCTGCCGTTCCGCGATGTCGACTGGACCGTGTGGGGCGAACTGCTCAACCGTGTGCACGAGCCGCGTGAGACGGTCCGAATCGCGTTGGTGGGCAAGTACGTCGACCTGCCCGACGCCTATCTGTCGGTGACCGAGGCGATCCGCGCCGGTGGCTTCGCGTGGCGCGCCAAGACCGAGATCAAGTGGGTTCCGTCCGACGAATGCGCCACCGAGGCGGGTGCGCAGGCAGCGCTCGGAGACGTCGACGGCGTGTTGGTTCCCGGTGGCTTCGGCATCCGCGGGATCGAGGGCAAGCTCGGAGCGATCCGGTACGCGCGGCGTCGAGGCATTCCCTTGCTCGGACTGTGCCTCGGCCTGCAGTGCATCGTGATCGAGGCCGCACGCTCGGTGGGCCTCGAGGACGCGAGCTCGACGGAGTTCGATCCGGACACCCCGTTCCCCGTCATCTCGACCATGGCCGATCAAACCGAGATCGTCGCCGGAGAAGCCGATCTCGGCGGCACGATGCGGCTCGGTGCCTACCCGGCAACCCTCAAGCCAGACAGCATCGTGGCGGAGTCGTACGGATCGACAGAGGTGTCCGAGCGACACCGGCACCGCTTCGAGGTCAACAACTCCTACCGCGACAAGATCGCCGCGTCGGGTCTCGTGTTCTCGGGGACGTCGCCGGACGGTCACCTCGTCGAGTTCGTCGAGTACCCGAAGTCGATTCATCCGTTCCTGGTGGGCACCCAGGCTCACCCCGAACTCAAGAGCCGGCCGACGCGCCCGCATCCGCTGTTCCGGTCGTTCATCGATGCTTCGCTGAAATACAAAGCGGCAGAACGGCTTCCGGTGGACCTGGGCGACTACGATCCTCCGCCCGCGGCGGCGGTCGAAGACGACGTCGCCGTCGAGGTCGAGGAACAGGACGCTTGAGCGAGTGCACCGGCCCCGGCGCCCACCACTTCGACGTGAAGTCGAGCCGAGTGGTCTACGACGGAGCGATACTCGCGCTTCGCCTCGACCAGGTGGAGATGCCGGGCGGTCGGGTCGCCGAACGCGAAGTCGTCGAGCATTTCGGTGCCGTGGCCGTCGTCGCGCGTGATGAGGACGGCAGGATTGCGATGGTGCGTCAGTATCGGCATCCTGTCGGCCGCAGGTTGTTGGAGATTCCCGCGGGGCTGCTCGACAAGGGCGGGGTAGAGCCGCCGCTCGCCGCCGCGCAGCGCGAGCTCGCGGAGGAAACCGACCTGCGTGCGCAGCGGTGGCAGGTGTTGATCGACCTCGACCTATCGCCCGGGTTCACCGACGAAGCGTTGCGTGTCTACCTGGCCGAAGAACTGTCGGAGCACCATGTGGCCGAACGCGAGGACGAAGAGGCCGATATGTCGTTGGAGTGGGTCGCGCTCGACGACGCTGTGTCGATGGTGCTGTCCGGTGACATCGTGAACGCGACCGCGGTGTCGGGGATTCTCGCGCTCTCTGCCGCGGATCGCACCGACACGCAGCTGCGAACGCCGGATTCGCCATGGCGCGATAAGCCCCACGCCTTCGCCGATCGCAAGGCGGGTCGGGCATCGACGTGACCGCCGGGACGCGTGTCGACGACGTGGTGTCGAGGTATCTCGACCACCTCACCGTCGAACGCGGCATGGCGCCCAACACGCTTGCGTCCTACGGCCGCGACCTCGACCGCTACCGGCGCTATCTCTGCGGGCGGGGGATCGTCGATCTCGCGGAGGTCACCGAGAACGACGTGCGCGAGTTCCTCGTCGACCTGCGACGCGGCGACGAGCAGGCCGGGACAACACCCCTCGCCGACAGCTCGGTAGCGCGAACCCTGGTGGCCACCAGGGGTTTTCACAAGTTCGCCGCCGCTGAAGGTGTCGTACCCGCCGACGTGGCGCACGGGGTGCGGCCACCGCGTCCGGCGCGACGCCTCCCCAAGGCGTTACCCGTCGACGACGTCGTCGCGATCCTGGAAGCTGCGGGGGCGGGCGACCATCCGCGTGCGCTGCGTGACCGCGCGCTCCTCGAACTGCTCTACAGCTGTGGAGCACGCATCACCGAGGCGACGTCGCTCGACGTCGACGACCTCGACACCGATGCGCGCACCGCCCTACTGCGCGGCAAGGGCGGAAAGGAGCGACTCGTGCCGGTCGGCGGACCCGCCGTCGGCGCGATCGAGGCGTATCTGGTGCGTGGGCGGCCGGCCCTGGTGACACGCTCGACGCCCGCGCTGTTTCTGAACGCGCGCGGCGGCAGGCTCACCCGACAGGGCGCGTGGCAGGTGCTCGCCGACACCGCGGAGCGGGCAGGAATCGGTACTGCCGTCTCACCGCACACCCTGCGGCACTCATTCGCGACGCATCTGCTCGACGGCGGCGCCGACGTGCGAGTGGTCCAGGAGTTACTCGGGCACGCCTCTGTGACGACGACGCAGGTCTACACCCTCGTCACGGTCAACACGATGCGTGAGGTGTATGCCACGGCCCATCCGAGAGCGCGCTGAGCGTCGTGGAAGGCCCGTGCGGCGATGCTCCACGGCTTCGGTGCAGTGAACCATTAGGCTGACAAGCGGCGTCGATACGTGATCAGTGAGAAAGGCGGGTACGTGAGCACACCGAGTACACCGCGGTCGGGAGGTCATGCCGACGATCAGTACCGACTTCATGTGATGTCCGGCATCGACATCGACGAGGGCGATCATCCCGACGACGAGATCGGCCCGACCGGGCGTCCCTACCGCGACGTTCCGACGCCTGCGCCGCTCGACCGACACGGACCCGCGACCGTCATTGCCGTCTGCAATCAGAAGGGCGGCGTGGGTAAGACGACGTCGACGATCAACCTGGGTGCCGCACTCGCCGAGTACGGGCGACGCGTACTGCTGGTCGACCTCGATCCGCAGGGTGCGTTGTCTGCGGGCCTCGGCGTGCCGCATCACAAACTCGACGAGACCGTCTACAACCTGCTGGTCCCACCGCACGCCTCCATCGAGGATGTGCTGATGCGTACGCGCGTCGAGAACCTCGACCTCTTGCCGTCGAACATTGATCTGTCTGCCGCCGAGATTCAACTCGTCAGCGAGGTCGGACGCGAACAGGCACTCGGTAGGGCGTTGCACCCTGTCCTCGACCGCTACGATGTCGTGCTGATCGACTGCCAGCCGTCGCTCGGGTTGCTCACCGTCAACGCCCTTGCCTGCGCCGACACCGTGATCATCCCGATGGAGTGCGAATACTTCAGTCTGCGCGGTCTGGCGCTGCTCACCGACACGATCGAGAAGGTGCGCGACCGACTCAACTTCCGTCTCACCCTCGGTGGCATCCTCGTCACGATGTTCGACGCCAGAACCCTGCACTCCCGTGAGGTGATGGCGCGCGTCGTCGAGGTCTTCGGCGACGCCGTGTACGACACCGTCATTGCGCGTACCGTGCGCTTCCCGGAAACCAGCGTCGCAGGTGAACCGATCACGTCGTGGGCGCCGAAGTCCGCGGGCGCCAAGGCGTATCGCGCGTTGGCTCGCGAGGTCATCGCGCGCAACGTCAAGCAGGCATGACCGAGACCGGCACCGCTGAGGCCGACGTCGAGGCTCCAGAGGTAGGAACCCCGGAGGCGGGCACCACGGAGGCGGGGGCGACGGAGGCAGAGGAGCAGGGCTTTCGGGTCAAGCTCGCCAACTTCGAGGGTCCGTTCGATCTGCTGCTGAACCTGATCAGCCAGCACCGTCTCGACGTCACAGAGGTCGCGCTGCATGCGGTGACCGACGAGTTCATCGCGTACACGCGAGAGATGGGTTCCGAGCTCGGGCTCGAGCAGACCACCGAATTCCTGGTCATCGCGGCAACCCTGCTCGATCTCAAGGCGGCAAGGTTGTTGCCGACCGGAGAGGTCGACGACCCGGAGGATCTCGCGCTGCTCGAAGCGCGTGACCTGCTCTTCGCGCGACTCCTGCAATACCGCGCGTACAAGCAGGTGGCCGCACTCTTCGGCGAACTCGAAGCCGCGGCGCTGCAGCGGTATCCGCGCGCGGTGTCGTTGGAGCAGCAGTTCACCGACCTGCTGCCCGAGGTGACACTCGGCGTCGACGCGAACGGGTTCGCCGAGGTCGCCGTCGCAGCGTTGACCCCGCGACCTATCCCGACGGTCGGTCTCGATCACCTTCATGACATGCACAAGGTGTCGGTGCCCGGGCAGGCTCGACGCATGGCCGCGCTGCTGGCTGCCAAGCCCGGCGAGTGGCTGACCTTCCGCGCGCTCGTTGCCGACTGTGAGAACGGACTCGAGGTTGTCGGCAGCTTCCTCGGACTGCTCGAACTCTTCCGTGAGCGTGCGGTCACCTTCGAGCAGCCGGAGGCACTCGAAGAACTCCAGGTGTCGTGGACAGGCGAGCGCGACCGCGACGAACTACGCATGGAGAAAGCAGAGGACTACGAATGACCCACATCGACGAGAATTCAGGCGGCCCCGACGCCGACTCGTCCGAGAGCGTTGCGCCCGAGCAGACGACGCTCGACGTCGGCGACGTGGTCGTCGACGAGGCAGACTCCGAACCAGTTCTCGACGACGCGCGTCTGCGTGCGGCGCTCGAAGCTGTGCTGCTCGTCGTCGACACCCCGGTGACCGCCGACGAACTCGCCTCGGCGGTCGGCGACAACCGCGCACGCGTGCACACGACACTCACCCAGATGGCGGCTTACCTGACCGAAGCGCGCAGTGGCATCGACCTCCGGTTCGCCGGTGATGGTTGGCGGTTCTACACGCGAGCGGAGTACGCGCCGTACGTCGAGCGTCTCCTCCTCGACGGGGCGCGCTCGAAACTGACCCGAGCCGCCTTGGAGACGCTCGCCGTCATCGCGTATCGACAGCCCGTGAGCAGGGCGCGAGTCAGCGCGATCCGAGGCGTGAACGTCGACGGCGTCGTCCGCACACTCGTCGCCCGCGGACTCATCAACGAGGTCGGGTCCGACACCGCGTCGGGCGCTACGACCTACGGGACAACCGAGTTGTTCCTCGAGCGTCTCGGGCTCGCGTCGCTGAGTGAACTACCCGATCTGGCGCCGCTGCTGCCCGACGTCGACCTCATCGACGACCTCGACGAAGAGCTCCTGTCCGACCCGCGATTCGCCAAACTGAGTGGTGGGCGTTCAGACTCAAAGGGAGACGACACACCCGACACCTCGTCGGGAACCACAATCGACGACCAGGAATGACATATGGCATCCGCTAGCCGTGACGGCACACCGGGCGACCGCAGGAAGAACAATGCGGGTCGCACCAACCGAAAGAACAGCTCCAATGACAACCCCCGCGGGCAGCGCTCCGCAGGTGGGGCAGCCGGGCGCGGCGCGTCGGGCAAGTCCGCGAGCGGTCGCAGCATCCCCGCGGGCGGTAAGGGGCATGGGTATAAGGGCCAGCAGCCCAGCACAAAGAAGAGGCATCGCAAAGGCCGTTCGACGCCCGACGTCGAGGCGGGGCGTATCAGGCTGAACAACGCGCGACCAGCCCGTCACCAGGGCGGCTCCGACGAGAGTGGCCACGCAACCTATGTCGACGACGGCGTACGACTCCAGAAGGTCCTTGCACAGGCAGGCGTCGCGTCGCGTCGTGGCGCTGAGGAGATGATCGCCGCCGGCCGCGTCGAAGTCGACGGCGAGGTCGTGACCGAACAGGGGCTGCGCATCGACCCCGACACCGCGGTCATTCGCGTCGACGGTGCCCGCGTCATCATCGACGAGACCAAGCAGTACCTCGCGCTGAACAAGCCCAAGGGCTGGCAGTCGACGATGGCCGACGACCAGGGACGCCCGTGCGTCGGCGACATCGTGGCCGAACGCGTCATGGCGGGTCAGCGCCTCTTCCACGTCGGCCGACTCGACGCCGACACCGAGGGTTTGTTGCTGCTGACCAACGACGGCGAGCTCGCCCATCGGCTGATGCACCCGTCCTACGAGGTCCCCAAGACCTACCTCGCGACGGTCAAGGGCGAGGTTCCTCGTGGACTCTCCCGCGCGCTGCGCGACGGCGTCGAACTCGACGACGGCCCGGTGTCCGTCGACGGATTCACCGTGATGGACGTCAACGAAGGACAGTCGCTGGTGCGAATCACTCTGCACGAGGGCCGAAATCGGATCGTGCGTCGACTCATGGAATCCGTCGGGTTCCCGGTGACCTCGTTGGTGCGCACCCACATCGGCAACGTGGCACTCGGCGAGCAGCGTCCCGGAACCCTGCGAGTACTCGGTCGCGACGAGGTCGGTGCGCTGTACAAGGCGGTGGGGATGTGAGCGAGTCCGTCACGTCCTCGCGTGTGATCGCGATCGACGGACCCGCGGGGACCGGAAAGTCCACTGTCTCAAAGCTTCTCGCGCAGCGGGTCGGTGCGCACTACCTCGACACCGGGGCCATGTACCGTGCCGCGACGCTCGCTGTGCAGCGGGCAGGCGTCTCGCCTGATGCTCCCGACTCGATCGCCGCGGTCGTCGACGACGCGCGGATCGAACTGCGTGCAGACGGATCGGGTGGATCCCGGGTGTTCCTCGACGGTGACGATGTGTCGGCGCCGATTCGCACCGACGAGGTGACCAACGCGGTCTCCGCGGTTTCTGCCGTGCCAGCCGTTCGGTCGAAGATGGTTGCGCTGCAACGGATTCACGCCGTCGACGATTTCGTCGTCGTCGAGGGCCGAGACATCGGGACCGTCGTCTTTCCCGACGCGCAGGTCAAGATCTATCTCACCGCGACGCCCGAAGCGCGAGCACTACGACGACATCGGCAGAACCTTTCCGCCGGTCGTGACAGCGATTTCGAGCAGGTTCTCGAGAGTGTGAACCGCCGTGATCATCTCGACTCGACGCGCACCGTATCGCCACTGCGACCCGCAGACGACGCGGTCATCGTCGACACCAGCGACCTGTCGCTCGAGCAGGTTCTCGACGAACTCGCCGGACTGGTCCAGACACGAACCGGAGGTGCCGTGTGACCGAGCACGATGACTTCATCACTACCGACGTAACCGCCCAACCAGGCGACGGTATCTGGTCGGACGAAACCGATTGGGAACTCAGCGAATTCGACCTCGGGGAGGAAGGTGGCGAACCCGAGCGCCTCCCCGTCGTGGCGATCGTCGGCCGTCCCAACGTGGGCAAGTCGACGTTGGTCAACCGCATCCTCGGCCGCCGTGAGGCCGTCGTCGAAGACATTCCCGGCGTGACCCGCGACCGTGTGTCGTATTCGGCGTCGTGGTCGGGACACCGATTCACCGTCGTCGATACCGGCGGATGG
Source organism: Gordonia sp. 852002-50816_SCH5313054-c (assembly GCF_001665925.1). Lineage (NCBI taxonomy): Bacteria > Bacillati > Actinomycetota > Actinomycetes > Mycobacteriales > Gordoniaceae > Gordonia > Gordonia sp. 852002-50816_SCH5313054-c. The sequence goes on along the minus strand of NZ_LZTE01000051.1, from coordinate 127,157 downwards.
GAACCCGACGCCAAGGGCCTGCAACAGGCCGTCGCGAAACAGGCCGAATCGGCGATGGAAACCGCAGACGTCATCGTGGTCGTCGTCGACGCCACGGTCGGCGCCACCGCGACAGACGAGGCCGTTGCGCGCGTGCTTCGACGGTCCAAGACGCCGGTCATTCTCGTCGCCAACAAGGTCGACAGCGAGAAGCTCGAGGCCGAGGCTGCGTCGCTCTGGTCGCTGGGACTCGGTGAACCGCATACGGTTTCCGCTGCGCACGGCAGGGGAGCGGGTGACCTTCTCGACGTGATCCTGGAGAAGATGCCCGAGACCCCGCGGGATGCGGCGCCTGCATACGGCGGTCCCCGTCGCGTGGCGCTCGTCGGTAAGCCCAACGTCGGGAAGAGCTCGCTGCTCAACAAGCTCGCGGGTTCCGATCGCTCGGTCGTCGACAATGTGGCTGGCACCACCGTCGACCCCGTCGACGAGCTCGTCGAACTCGACGGACGGCCGTGGCTGTTCGTCGACACCGCGGGCTTGCGCCGCAAGGTGCACACCGCCAGCGGGCATGAGTATTACGCGTCGCTGCGCACGAGGTCGGCGCTCGAGGCCGCCGAGGTCGCGATCCTGCTGATCGACGCGTCGGAGCCGATCACCGAGCAGGACCTACGCGTGCTGTCGCTGATCATCGAGACCGGACGTGCCTTGGTGATCGCGTTCAACAAGTGGGATCTGGTCGACGAGGATCGTCGCTACCAGCTCGACAAGGAGATCGACCGCGAGCTCGCTCGCGTGCCGTGGGCACGGCGTGTGAACATCTCGGCGATGACCGGACGCGCGGTCCAAAAGCTGGTGCCTGCCCTCGAAGGTGCGCTGGAGTCGTGGGACAAGCGCATCTCCACCGGCCAGCTCAACAACTGGCTCAAAGACGTCATCGCGTCGAATCCGCCTCCTCTGCGCGGAGGGCGGCAGCCGCGCGTGATGTTCGCGACCCAGGCATCGGTGCGGCCACCGACGTTCGTGCTGTTCACGACCGGGTTCCTGGAGGCGGGCTACCGCCGGTTCCTGGAGCGCCGACTCCGCGAGGAATTCAACTTCGACGGCTCGCCGGTCCGGATCAACGTGCGCGTGCGCGACAAGCGAGACCGCCGGAAGCGTTGACCGCCCCAGACAGCGAGTCTCGCCCGAAGTCGTGACATACTCCCATGCGTGCTTATCTTGGCGATCATCGTATTCGGAATGGTTATCGGCGCCCTCGCGCAGCTGATCATCGGTGGCAAGAACATGTGGAACATCGACTGGACCTTGGCCATCGTCGCGGGCCTCGTCGGCTCGTTCGTCGGCGGACTGTTGATCAGTCTGCTCTCGGGTGACGGACTGTCGTTGCGTCCGAGCGGGATCATCGGATCGTTGGTCGGCGCGCTCATCGTGACCGGCGGCTGGATCTGGTACCGGAAGCGCTCCACGGTCTCCTAGCAGAACCGTCGGCGCGGCCGTGACCAGGCGATTAGCCTCGAACGGCCGCCGTCGGCTAATGTTGTCGAGGCCCTCGCGAGAGGGCAACGGGCTGTGGCGCAGTTTGGTAGCGCACTTGACTGGGGGTCAAGTGGTCGCAGGTTCAAATCCTGTCAGCCCGACAACTTAACCAGCAGGTCAGAGGCGGTTCTCGTGCAAGCGGGAGCCGCCTTTCTGCTACCCGGCAGGGGTATGTACAGCAACCGATACAGCAACGCATCACAAACCCAGCGCCTCGGACAGCCCAGCCACCGCCGAGCGAGCAGTGTCATCAGACGCGTGACCGTAAATGTCTCCGGTGATAGCAACCGACGAATGTCCCAGCAGATCCGCCACCGCTTTGATATGCACCCCAGCTTCGAGCCACGCCGTCGCCGCCGAATGCCGCAACGTATGCACCCCAACCTTCTCCACGCCCGCCTGAGTCGCCGCGACCTCAAGCACCCGCAACAGGTTGCGCGGATCAACCGGACCACCGAACTCGGTCGTGAACACCAGGCCCGAGTCCTGCCACTGGTCCCCGGCACGCAACCGTTCCTCGGATTGAGAGACCTTGTGCTTGCGCAGCAGCGCGACGACAGCAGGGGAGAGCGGCACCGTCCGCCGAGATCGCTCCGTCTTAGGCTCCGAGATCACCAGACGGTTGCCGATCCTGCCGAGCGTCGCACGCACAACCAGGCTCCCGGCCTCTAGGTCGATGCGCTCCCATGACAGACCTAGAGCTTCGCCCTTGCGTAGGCCGGTCGACGCGATCAGCACCAGGGCAGGGAAGTAGCGTGACGCCTTCGCCGCCTTGAGGACCTTCTGTACGTCACCTGACGGCAGGTGCTTGGCCTCCTGGCGTCCCACCCCCGGCCGCTTCACCTTCGCGCACGGATTCGCCGCCAGGAGCCCATCACGGACAGCACCGTCCAGTCCTGCTCGCAGCACCGTGTACACCTGCCGAATGGTCGAGTCCGACAGCGCCCGCACCGTCTCTCCATCGCGCACCTTCGTCTCGGCGCGCTTCGCCAACACCAAGGCCTCAACGTCGGACGGCTTCAATCTGTCCAGCCTGGTCGTCGAGATCGCTCCTGCCTCGAGCACGGTCATCTAGTTCGTTGATCTGGTCGCGCGTGAGAGGCATACGACTCACACTAGCCACTCTCATTTCTTCCCGATCCTCTGGCGGCGTAGTTGTACAGCAACCGGTACAGCAACGCGGTTGGTTTTCTGGGTGTTCGTGATTGTCCGCTGACGTACCGACAGTGCGTTGACCAGCATGTTCAAGACACCGAGAGACATTGGCGGACACCGATATTGAGCCTGGGGGTCAAGTGGTCGCAGGTTCAAATCCTGTCAGCCCGACGGAAAAGCCCTGGTGAGACAGCAAGTCTCGCCAGGGCTTCGTCATGTCCGATCGTGGTCCACCCTCTAGTCCCCCGGTCGCTCGAAGCGTGCCGATCGAGATGGTGAAGGCGCGATGCGCGCCGTCGTTGCCGGTGCGTGCTCTGTCAGTGCGTCCTCGATGACGCCCCAGAAGCTGTGTGGGTCGTTCTCGACCGTCTGCGAGGACAGGTAGACCACACGTCGCACACTCGCGCCGAACTGCTCTGCGATTGGCGCAATCTTCCGGCGAGCGTCCTCCGCGTTGTCGAAGAACGGCCACATCAGATAGACCGCATCCATGCTTCCCCGGGCCGCTTCGAGCGTGGCCGGGTCGGCCAGGTCGACCGAGATCCAGCAAGGCTGGGAGCGCCTCGCCGCACACCTGCACTCCGTCGTCGGAGAACGGATCAACGAACTGTTCGGCCTCCTCGAAGAAGCGACACCACCAGGATCAGGACAGCGCTACGAACCGCATCCTGAGGCTCTCGGGCCGGAACTCCTTGGACGAACAGAACGCGTCATCTGAGCGCGGTTCGCGGATGGCGAGGGCGGTCGCGTGGCCGAATGACGCAGGGCTCGCACGGGATGTGCAACGGCTACAGTGCGTGCATGCAGATTTTTCCGATCCTCAAGGAATACCACTGGGTGGGTAAGCATTTCGCGCTGTTTCAGAACCTGCTGGACATTGATCGCGAACCGATGCCACTAATCGCCTACGGTTACAACCAGGCCGACCAATATCAGTTCCTGACGACTGGCGCGACAGATCAGACCATCGAGCAGATCCATGCGCAGGCGCTGGCGAACCTCGCCGCGGCACCGGCACAATGGGAAGGCAGCGGCTCGATCCTCACCGGATCGGGATACGACTTCTCTGCCGAGAAGATCCTCGATCCCGGATTCATCGCCGAGGCGCAGCGCCTCCTGGGCAGCACCACGATCGAGATCGCGATCCCACGCCGCACCATCATCTACGCGACGGCTGCCGTCCCGGGCACGCCAGCTCACGACGAGTTCTCCACCGTGGTGTGGCGGACATGGCTCGACGACAGCTTCGGCAACGCGCCCATCACACCGATGGTCTTTCGTTTCGACGGCGCTCAGATCGTCGGTGCGACCGTTCTGGAACCGCAGGCGTAACGATGCCCCGGAGGAGTTACCACAGTCGATCGCGCCCCGTCGGGCTCCGATCCGCGATCTCGCGCACGAACACCGGCGGCCCACACTAGAAGACCTCGACGAAATCGACTGCACGACAAGGGTACTGACGCACGCCAGGGCACGCACACTAGACACCTTTAGGCGTCGCGGTCACGCCTCAAACCCGACGAGACCGCCAACAGTCTTCGCCTCGTCCACGAATCCGCGTCGGGCCAGGAAGCGGGCAGCCCAACGGACTCGTCGGCGGAGTGTCGCGGGACTGCTCGCCGACAGTCGTATGAGCGAAGCATCTGCTCCATGTCGGATCGCTCTCAAGCCGATCTGGTCTTCGACGCCATCGGTGTACTCCTGTGACAACTCAAGTCCGGTCAACGCGTCCGCCACTACCGGAAGGTCGTCGGAGCCGACGACACCGATGATCCGCCTCGCCACGTTGACGCCCTCTTCGGCGTCGTAGGAATCGCCCACCAGGAGGCATGCGCGACGCAGCAGATCGGCTCGCTCCGGTAGGTCGGAAGGTAGTTGGGTGACAACCAGTGCGAAGTCGAATGGCGTCGCCGAGTACAGATGGTCTGCATTCGTCAGAGCGTCATCGAGGCGCTGAAGCCCCTGCGCGGTGTGGCCTGCCCGAACGAGTCCCACACCTGCAACCGCGTCGACGAACGATCCATCGCTGCTCTCGTAAGTCGCCATCTTCGGGCGAAGCCTCGTGAGCTCAACTTCCAGATCGGGATATCGAGCCACAATTGTCGACCCGAAATTGATCAGAGGGCTGACGAGGTTATACACCTGGACGCCACCACCGCGGAGCACCGTGATCAGTGTCATGGCGCGAGACTCAGTCCATAGTGTCGGGTCTTCCTCCAGGCGCGCCGCAATATCGGTTGCCAGATCGGTGGGGTGGTACCCGGCATATCGGATGTCGGGTAGGGCGGCGGCGACGGCGAGCGCTTGGTCGATATCCCCGCAGGCGAGTGCGATTTGGCCGACAGCGAAGTCCCGTCGACCGTAGTCGTCCCTCTCGAGCAGGTGTCTTTCGTTGTTCCAGGCGTTTCGGCATGTGTCCAGCGCACGGAGCATGGTTGCGACATCGGCGGAGTCTGATGTCTTGGCCACGGCACGGAGTGCCTTCAAGTGAAAGCGTTCGGGGGATTCCCCATCGAAATCGTCCCGGCCAAAATTCGTGATCAGCGCCAGCGCTTCGTCGAGTCGGCCGCGTCGAGCGAATTCGTTTGCGACGAGCTGCAGACATTCGGGTCGCACCGTCTGGTGTGGCTGCACGGAATCTCCTAGGGCAGCAACGTATGCGGTCGCGGCCGCAGCGATCAATGGGCGTTCAGCTTCGTCGAGGAGTGAACCCCATTCGGCGTATCGACGAGCGGCGGTTTCGTCGTTCTCGTCTCGGTGATGTTCATCCAGGATGCGAAGCGTTTCGATGATCCGGCGCGGGCGAACCTCCGGGTAGCCGGCGTATTTGCTCGTGCTCTGCAACGTGGTCGTTTCCATGGGTCCCAACGCAATCGTTGCCCGCAGGAGTTGTAGTTCCAGATCGGGATCACCGATCTGCGTCACGATGCCCGCGAGGATGGGCGCGGCCAACGCCATGGACTTGCCCCGTCCAACCCACTTGATTGCGAGCCCTTGCGCCAGCGCGGCGGATACAAATGACCGTTGGTGTTCGACGTCCAGATTCTCACGCGCGACGTTGTACCCTCCGGGACTGAGCTCACCGATAGTCATGAGGGAGACCAGAATGCGCTCAGCGGTGTCCTGATCACCGCCGACCGCGAGGCCGCGCGCCCAATTGCTTTGATCGACCGAGGTGATGACTTCGGCTGTCGCGGCGCTGGACTCGAGCGCGATGGTCACTGATTGCAGCGCCCCGTCGTCGTCGTTGGCGTCATGGCGTGCGAGCGCCCGCGCGGTCGCGCGCTCGAGTCGTCGATTATCGGTGTACCCATGGGCGATATCGTCGACGGTGGGTTCGCGGTCGAGCTGCCGGACTGCTTCGGGTTCGCCCACACCGGAGTCGATGGCCGCCAGTACCGGATCTTTGTTGCCGGCATCCCACAGGATCTCCGCGAGTGACCGTGCATGATCCAGCCACCCTGCTCGTACGCATGCCTGGGCACCGATGGCCAGCTCGTAGGACCGCACATCCTTGGTGGCGCGGTTGCTTCCGTACTGTGTCATGGCGGCGATCGTCGTGAGTACGGCGTCGTCGTCGGGATGCATTTCGGCGCGGGCGTATTCGGTCAAAGCAAGTGAGAGTGCTTCTGCCTCTTCAGCACCGTCCTGGATGATCACATCACCGTACGCGCTCCGAATCGCGTCCTCGGCGACCAGGCGTCCACGGACGACGAGTAGCGCTGCGGCCGTGGCCTTTTCTTGCTTGGCGTACTCGGGGATGGCGGCGTATAGCAGCGCGGCGGCATCGACATCGTCGCGTTTCAGACGGTCGCGTACGCCGGCCAGCAACGCCAGGCCGGCCGAGCGGCCGAAAGCGCGGTTGCACACATCGGCGAGTACCAGCGGTTCCAAATCGCCGGCAGATTCGGCCCAGCGCATCATCGTGATGGTCTCGCAGCAGTCGGACCAGTCGAGGTTTGCCGGCAGGGATTCGTCGAGTGCTTCCGCGGTTGCAACCAAGACGGCGGGGAAGACCAGGCCCAGGACGATTGTCGCGGCGAATCGGGGGTGCTCGGGCAACTCGGCGAGCGCGTATGCTGCCGACTCGCCGTCACCGACCCGGGCCGCCTCAATGGCTTTGTACCAACCGCGCTGGTAGAGGTCGGCAGCGCCGTCAGCGAGTGCGTGTTCACAACGCTGGACCAACTCGGATGCCTGCTCTTCGGTGAATGTCGCCGTCATTCGTGCCTCCTGGTGGACGGGCGCAATCGCGCGATCGATGCGCACGTCGACCGTGCGCGACGCCGATCATGTCATGGCGCGAACCACGAACTCCGAAGCATCCCTCTGGTCCTCATCCGGCCGGATGACGCCAGCGCACGGAAATCCCGACCCGTGGCCAACTGAGTTGCGGTTGCTCAAGAGTGCGGATACCGCGCCTCTGGGCAACCGCAAGCGGCGCCCGGGTCAATCGACAGTCACGTGCCCGCCGTCCACGTGCCATCGGGTGTCGATGCGCACCTTCTCGAGCATCCGACGGTCGTGGGTGACCAGGAGCAGCGCGCCGTCGAACGACTCGAGTGCCGCTTCGAGTTGTTCGATTGCGGGCAGGTCGAGATGGTTGGTCGGCTCGTCGAGCACGAGTACGTTGACTCCGCGCGCCTGAAGCAGTGCCAATGCCGCGCGGGTGCGCTCGCCTGGTGACAGGTCGCCGACGGCGCGGTCGACATGGTCGGCGCGGAGGCCGAACTTGGCCAGTAGTGTTCGCACTTGTTCGGTCGAGTAGTCGGGGACGAGTTGCTCGAACCGATCGGCCAGCGGTTGTGGACCGGTGAATTGTCCACGCGCCTGGTCGATTTGGCCGATCGCCACACTTGCGCCGAGACTTGCCGTGCCCTCGTCGGGCGCCACGGACCCGGTGAGGAGACGCAGGAGTGTCGACTTTCCGGCTCCGTTGGGTCCGGTGATGCCGATCCGCTCGCCGGCGTTGACCTGGAGCGACACCGGCCCGAGGGTGAAGTCTCCCTGTCGCACAACGGCGTTGGCAGCGGTGGCGACGACCGAGCTCGATCGCGGCGCTGACCCGATGGTGAATTCCAGCACCCACTCTTTGCGGGGCTCGGCGACCTCGTCGAGTCGAGCGATGCGACTCTCCATCTGCCGTACCTTCTGCGCCTGCTTCTCGCTGGACTCGCTGGCTGCGCGGCGTCGAATCTTGTCGTTGTCGGGAGCCTTACGCATGGCGTTGCGCACACCCTGACTCGACCATTCACGTTGAGTGCGCGCCCGCGCCACGAGGTCGGCCTTCTTCTCGGCGAACTCCTCGTACTCCTCGCGGCGGTGGCGCCGCGCGACCTCGCGCTCCTCCAGGAAGCTCTCGTAGCCGCCGTTGTAGACCGTGTTGGTGTGCTGGGCGAGGTCGAGTTCGATCACGCGAGTCACGCAGCGCGCCATGAACTCTCGGTCGTGACTCACCAGCACTACGCCACCGCGCATGCCGCTGACGACTTCTTCGAGTCGTGCGAGGCCATCGAGATCGAGGTCGTTCGTGGGTTCGTCGAGGAGCACGACGTCGAAACGTGAACACAGCAGCGCGGCCAACCCCACGCGAGCGGCCTGGCCTCCCGACAGTCCGGTCATGAGCGCGTCTTCGGGAGGAGTGTTGCCGGTTCGTAGGCCGACGTCGGCGAGTACGGCAGGCAGTCGCTCGTCGAGATCGGCGGCGCCGGTCGCCAGCCAGTGGTCGAGTGCCGCCGAATACACATCGGCCGGATCCTCTGCGCCAGACGCCGGCGCATCGTCAGCCAATGCTGCCGCTGCTAGTTCCATGGCCTCGCTCGCCGCGGCGCATCCTGTTCGTCGAGCGACGTACTGGGCGACAGTCTCACCCGGCACGCGCTCGTGCTCCTGCGGCAGCCAACCGACGAAGGCGTCGGCCGGCGCGCGCGTGACCGTGCCCTCGAGTGGGGCGAGGCTGCCGGCCAGGACCGCCAGCAACGTCGACTTGCCCGCTCCGTTGGCGCCAACGACTCCGACAACGTCGCCCGGCGCGACTGTCAGATCGAGGTGATCGAACAGCACACGATGGGCGTAGCCGCCGGCGATGTCTTTGGCGACGAGTGATGCGGTCATTGCTATATCGTCGCACTCACATCGTTGCGACATGCTCGCCGAGTCCGGCCGTGGTGTGCAGACGGTATTGTTTCTTGATGCCGAGCACCCAGGTCGAAGTTCGTCGGACGTACGCCCCCGAGACCGAGGCGGCGATTCTGGACGCGGTCCACGACTCCTTGGTCGCAGCGTTCGCGATCCCCGTCGAAGACAAACACGTGAGACTTGTTGTGCACGAGCCTCATCGCTTCGCGGTACCGCCGACCCTGTCGTCTCCGGAGGCGTACACGCTCGTCGTCGTCGACTGCTTTGCCGGCCGGAGCGTCGACGCCAAACGTGCTCTCTACCGAGAGGTTTCACGACGACTGGGCGTGCTCGGCATCCCGGCCGACCACATCACGGTCATCGTTCGCGATATCGAGACCGCAAACTGGGGTATTCGAGGCGGGCAGGCCGCCTGCGATGTGGACTTGGGTTTCGACGTCAACGTGTGAGCGAACCGCACGCTCGCCGCGACGCGCGCGCGTGCGCGGGCCCCGTCGACTCATGTCCGTTATGGGAGAATCGACCGATGCGCAGACTCGTCTACTACGTGGCAACGACGCTCGACGGATTCATCGCAGGACCAGACGGTGGTGACCCATCCGGGGCCGACTTCTTCCCGATCACCGACGACGTTGTGCAGTTCATCGTCGAGAACTATCCCGAGACGCTACCGGCACCAGCGCGCAAGGCACTCGGAATCGACGGTGCGGGAACAGTTTTCGACACGGTCGTCGAGGGTCGTGGATCGTACGAACTCGGCCTTGCCGCGGGTATCGACGACGCGTATCCGCATCTTCGCCACCTTGTGTTCTCCACGACGCTTCCCGAGAACAACTCTGGTGCCGTGGAGATCGTGCGCGACGAACCCGCCGAGACAGTGCGCGAACTCAAACGCGAAGAGGGACTCGACATTTGGCTGGTCGGCGGCGGAACGCTGGCACATGCCCTACTTCCCGAGATCGACAGGCTGGTGCTCAAAGTGAATCCGTCGATCATCGGCAGTGGCGTGCCCCTGTTCAACGGGCCATTCGCGCCGACCCTGTTCACCCCGGCCAACGAGACGCATCTGCCCGGCGGCGTACGGGTGCTCACCTACGACCGCCGCTGACGGCAGCCCTGCCCGTCGGGCCGGGCGGTCGGTGAGAGAGTGGGAGTATGCATGTTGATCGAGTGGTTCCCAACCTCACCGTCTCGGATCTCCACCAGGCCGTTGCTGAGCATTCTGCGATCCTCGGCTTGCACGTCCTCATGGATCACGGGTGGATCGTCACTCTGGGAGATGACGACGGGCATCAGCTCAGCGTCATGACCTCCGACGCGTCCGCGCCGGTCAACCCCGACGTCTCGATCTTCGTCGACGACGTCCGAGAAGCGCTCGCCGAGGCGCATGCCGCGGGAGTGGAGATCGTGCACCCGCTGACCGACGAACCGTGGGGCGTCACACGATTCTTCTACCGGGCATCCGACGGTCGCGTGATCAACGTCGGCACCCACACGCGATGAACGACGCTGGGCGCACGTCCGACGACCGGCCCGACCCATTCACGGTTGTGTCGTTCAACGTCAACGGGATTCGAGCAGCGCGACGTCGAGGATTCGACGCGTGGTTGGCAGAACGAAACCCCGACGTCGTGGCGCTTCAGGAACTGCGCTCCCCGGCAACGGAAGTCGGCATTTTTCCCGGCTACTCGGTCGCGCTCGACGTCGGATCGATCGCCGGACGCAACGGTGTGGCAATTCTGACCAAGACACCACCGACCGCAGTGCGGACCTGGCTGACCGATCCGCCGAAAGCACGCGGCCTCAACGAATTCGCCACGCACGGAAGGTACATCGAAGTCGACCTCGCCGACCGACCGGTCACCGTCGGATGCCTCTACCTACCGAAAGGCGGCCTGCCCGCGCATCGTCAACGAACAGGAGCCATGCGCGACGCCCCCGACGGTGGGGCGAAGTACGACCGAAAGCAACGATTCCTGAGTGCATTCGCTCGTGAGCTGAACCGAAATCGCCTGTCGGCCCAACGTGACGGTCGGGAGTTTCTGCTCGTCGGGGATCTCAACATCGCCCATACCGAACACGACGTGACCAACTGGCGCGCTGCCCGGTCGATGGACGGCTTCCTGCCCGAGGACCGCGCCTGGTTCGATTCGGTTTTGGGTTCGCGTCGACTCGTCGACGTGGTCCGGCGTGTCCATGGTGATCGACCCGGACCGCTGACCTGGTGGAGCTGGGCGGGGGAGTCGTTCGCCAAGGACGTCGGCTGGCGCGTCGACCATCAGCTCGCCACGCCAGGTCTGGCTCGCCGCGCGGTGTCGGTGACAGTGGACAAAGAACCATCGCCGGCGCAGCGATTGTCAGACCACGCGCCGCTCGTGGTGACCTATCGCTAGCGGCGACTTTTTCAACTGGTGGACGGCCGCGAGCGAGGTGCGCAGGTTTACTCGTGACGCCGTCGACGCGAACGCCGCGACGGCCACCGAGAGCGCGAGCATGATCGGGTATTGGGTGATGAGCTGATCCGCCGACCAGTAGTTGCAGAGCTGAAATGCTGACAGCAGCGCCACAGGCAATGTGGCGATTCCGAGGATCAGCGCAATCCCCAGTGACACTTCGAGCAGCGGGACGCCAACGCCGAAGGCGGTCGGGACATGTCCGACGACGTCGCGGGTGAACGCGCGGTAGAAGCCGGGTACTCGCTCGTTGCTTGCTGCACTCTGCACGACGAGAAGAATGTCGGCCCGCCCGAAACCGGCGTGATACTTGACGATCCCTTCGTGCAGCCAGAGCGCGCCGAGTGCCACGCGTGCGAGGGTGGCGGCGACAACTGTTGCCACCCTCGCACTGCGCGCGACGCGTGAATCCGTTGTCGTCACTTCATCAGCTCTGCGGCACCGAATACGGCTTTTGCCTTGTCGCAGTGCACAACTACGTCCGAGTAGGCGGCAGCGTCGACGCCGGTGGGCACCTCGAAGGACTGAGAAGCCTTGTCGTAGGCGACTTTACCGAGTGCGACTCCGTTGCTGACGTCTGATTCCGAGGTGCCCTTGGCCAGGTAGAGATGGAGATCGGGACCCTCGTCGGACGAGAAGCCTGACAATTCCACCTTTCCCGCCGTGAGAGTCGCTGTGCCCGACACCTTTTTGTCGTTGAGTCCCGCGAACGCTCCGTGTGCTACCGCCGTCGAGCTCATGGGGGCCATCGACATCTCGGCCGATGCGGACATCGGGGCCGCCGAGGTCGTCGTCGCAGATGTGCTCTGATCGCTGCATCCAGCGATGGCGCCGACGACGACGAAGGCTGCGAAGGCGCTGGCGACGAAGGTCTTGATCCTCATGTGTTTCTCCTGACGTGGTGGATGTACCGACTCGGCACGACAGGAATTACAGCAATCGCAGAGGGTGCGATCGGCGATCATTTCAGCGTCGTAAGCCCACATTTCAGCGCGGTAATGATTTCAGCACCGTAATAATTCGAGCTGGGGGACACGCCATTTCGCGGTTACGCTCGACTGATGCAGCAAGGGGCACGAGTGATGGTCGTCGAAGACGACCCGGCGGTGCGAACCGTCGTCGCCGATCACCTTCGTGCTGCGGGGTGCGACGTCGCGATGCACGCCGATGGAGAGAACGCATGGATTGCGCTCAGCGCGGAGATGCCCGATCTGCTGATTCTGGATCGCATGATCCCACTGATCGACGGCGACGAATTGTGTCGTCGAGTGCGCGCAGTGTCTGAGGTACCGATCATCATGTTGACGGCGCTCGATGGACCCGACCATCGAATAGCCGGACTCGAGCGAGGCGCCGACGATTATCTCGGGAAGCCGTTCGCGTTGCGGGAGTTGCAGCTTCGAGTGAACTCGTTGTTGCGCCGTAGCGCCAACACCAGTGCGCCGTTGACATTTACGGCGGGGCCGTTCCGCGTCGATCCCGCTCATCGCAGAGTGTGGGTCGACGGTAAGGAGATCGCGTTGACGGCCCGCGAGTACGAACTCCTGCTCTATCTGGTGCGCAACCCGGATCGGGTTGTCAGCCGGGAGGAGATCCTGCGCGAAGTGTGGCAGTGGGCCTTTGGCGACGCATCGACGGTGACAGTTCACGTGCGACGGTTGCGCGAGAAGATCGAACCCGAGCCGCGCTTTCCGCGCTTTCTGCACACCGAGTGGGGCGCCGGATACCGATTCACCGCACGGGGCGAATGATGTTGGGCCCGTACGAAGTCCTGCTGATCGCGGGCACCACGTTCGCGGCGACCGCGGTGGTGACCGTCCTTACGGTGCTGGTCCTCAGGCTGACGCCGCACAGCGGTATTGCCGTGCGATGCGCTGTCGTTCTCGCTGGATCGTTGTTATCGATCGTGTTCTCCACCTTGGCGGTTGCCGCGGAGATGTACCTGTCCGGGCACGACGTCGTCGTGCTCGGTTATGTCATTGGAATCTCGGCGTTGATGAGCATGATCGCCGGCTGGGCGGTGACGGGGCGCGCCATTCGATCACCGGTGGAGGCGCTTGTCGCCGATGCTCGCCGGGTCGGCGACGGTGATGTGGTTGCCGCGTCGCTCACCGGCTGGCGCGAATTCGACGAGGTGTCAGCGGAATTGGCCGAGACATCGCGCCGCCTGGCGGATGCCCGCGCACAGATTGCCGAACTGGATGCCGCGCGACGGCAGTTCTTCGCCTGGATCTCGCATGATCTGCGAACACCTCTCGCCGGGATGAGGGCGATGGCGGAGGCACTCGAGGATGGCACGGCAGCCGAGCCGGGACTCTACATCGCAACGATTCGCACGAAGGTCGACACAATCAACAAAATGGTCGACGACCTGTTCCAGCTGTCCAAGCTTCAGACCGGTTCATTGGAGCTGTGCTGCGAGCCCGTCGTCCTACGCGATCTTGTCAGCGACGCCGTCGCGGACGTTCGGGCCATCGCGACCGGTCGAGGTATACGCATCGTCGACGATGGAATTGACGGTCACGTCGTCTGGGCGGATCCCCGCGAGATCACGCGCGCGATCGGCAACCTGCTGAGCAACGCCGTACGGCATGCGCCGGATGACAGCGCGATCACCGTCCGTGCAGTCGGAGACGAGGCGACGCTGGTGCTCAGCGTCGTCGATCAGGGCGAGGGAGTGTCGTCGGAAGACCTCGGTTCGATCTTCGACGTCGGCTGGCGCGCGGACACCGCGCGCACGTCTGACCGCGATGACTCCGCGACGACCGGGGCCGGTCTGGGCCTCGCGATTGTGCGAGGCATCGTCGAAGCGCACGGTGGCACCATTCGGGCGCAACGCACGGCCGCCGGCTTTCAACTGGATCTCGAACTGCCGACCGCCGCAGCCGGTTGACCTCATATCGTGCTGGCTGGGCATCATGGAGGGTATGCAGGTCACCACGCAGGCACAGTTGCGGGAGATCGTCGGGCATCCGGCAGAGATCATCGCGAACAAAGCCATGCCGCAGTTGCTGTCGGCGCACGTCGAATGGCTCGCCGCGACACCGATGATCTTCCTGGCCACATCGGACGCGTCGGGCCGCGTGGATGTATCACCCAAGGGCGATCCCGCGGGCAAGGTGGTTCACGTCATCGACGAACACACCATCGCGATCCCCGAGCGCCCGGGTAATCGACGCGTGGACGGTTACGAGAACATCCTCACCAATCCGCACGTCGGCGCGATCGCGGTGATCCCGGGGCGTGGCGACACGTTGCGGGTCAACGGATCGGCACGCATCGTCGACGATGGTCCGTACTTCGACCAGCTCGCGGTCCGCGGCAAGCGACCCATCCTCGCCGTCGAGGTCGACGTCGAGGAGGTGTTCTTCCACTGCTCCAAGGCATTCATGCGGTCCGAACTCTGGAAGCCCGAGACGTGGGACCCCACCAGGGTGCCGAGCACCGCGAAGCTCGCCAAGCAGGTGATGGCGGGCCTCGACGACATTCCGGACGAGGAGTTCGGCGACGACGCGTACCGACCGTGGCTCTACTGAGCTGAGCGCTCGTACGGCGTCTTCTCGCCAGCGGTGACCTCGACATCGAGCTGATTGCCCGCGGGCGGCAGCGGGCACGTGGCGAAGTCGATGAACGCGCACGGCAGATTGGTCGCGCGATTGAAGTCGAGCACCACACGTCCGCCGTTGCGCAAAACTTCGTCGGCGGCGTCGACGGCCAGGCTTCGATTCGCCGCATACGTCGTGATTCCCGAGGTGGCATCTGTGAACAGCACGCTCAGCCCGCCCTGCTTGCCGTTGAAGGCAATGAGTCGACGCTGCTGCCCGTCGTGGTCAAAGACCAGGTCACCGGGGGAGACGTACACGTGGGCCAAGCCCTCCGCGACGGCGCCGACGGTCACCGGCCGAGGCTGTTCGTACGGCTCGAACCGCGCTTCGACGACCCACGCGGGATCGGCGTCATATGCCGGAACGCCACGAAAATTGCGCACCGTGGGCGCGTTCTCGTCGTGCACGCGGATCAGGTAGCCGTCGCCGCGGCGTGCGACCTCGATGTGCACGTCGTCGATGTCCACGACCTCACCCGGGCCGGTCGGTTCGAGGTCGAAATCGCGGGTGTCGAAGGACTCGCCGTCGCCTGGTCGAAGGTGGGCGGTCGGGCCGTCGAACCACCAGGTTCCCGGCAGCCCCTCGAAACGCGACGGTTCCGTGTCGAGCCATTCGAGGCGGTTGATCGACAGCCATCCAAGGGGAGCGGCGAGGTCACGCTCGCGAATGGTGTGCCACTGCTGCCATTCGTCGGCGAAGTCGCCGTCGGCTGGTGTCGTCGAGGTGGACAGTGCTCCGGTCATTCGGTGCTCCCTGAGTCGTCGCGGATGTGACTCCTTCTGCAACGTCGACGACGTCCCAACCATGGCCATTCGCGTTCGCTGGGCGCAACCCTTGACGCCGGGTTCGATCGCTCTGGGCTCACGTTGACGGCGTGCGGGTCAGCCCTCGAGCGCGTCCACGAAAGCGCCCTGCCACACCGTGTCGAACGGGGTGTGCCCCGACACGCGGCCGTTGATGCCTGCCGTGGTGAATTCCTTGGCGAATGCGACAGCCTCACCGATCTCGGCGCCCTTCGCCAACTCGGCCGTGATGGCGGCGGCGAGCGTGCATCCGGCCCCGGAGACTCGCTCTGACCCGACTTTCGGCGCGGCCAGCACGGTCACGTCCGTGCCGTCGAACAGCACGTCGACGGCGTCGTCGCCGGGAAGTTCGACGCCGCCCTTCGCGATGACGTACTTCGGACCGAGATCGGCGATTCGACGCGCGGCCTCAGCGAGATCCTCGACGCTGGTGATCTCGTCCATGCCGGACAGGATCTGCGCCTCGAAGAGATTCGGGGTGACCACCGTCGCGAGCGGAATGATCTTCTCGCGCAACGCGGTATCGGTGTCGAGTGCAGCGCCCGGCTCTTGGCCCTTGCAGATGAGGACGGGATCGACGACGACGTGACGCCAGTCTCGGGCGGCGAGCGCGTCGGCGACGACGTCGATGGTCGCGGGCGTGCCGAGCATGCCCACCTTCACGACGTCGAGATCATGGGTGGCGGTTGCCGCTTCGATCTGGTCGGCGATGACGTCCGGTTCGACGGGTACGAACCGGTGCGCCCACCCGTTCTTCGGATCGAACGAGACGATGCAGGTGATGGTGCCGACTCCGTAGACACCCAACTCCTGGAAGGTCTTCAGATCGACTTGAATCCCGGCGCCGCCAGTCGCTTCCGAACCGGCGATGACATATGCAAAATCAACCACACATCAAGCCTACGACTCCGCAGATCGCGGCCTGAAGTCGCCTTTCACGAGAGCGACGCCGTCTGCCGATCGGCCTACGTCTGAGCCGAGCACAGTCTCGCTTGTCGGTGGTCGACGTCATGATGATTCGCACATGCGGCTCCTGCTGCATCGTGTCGCACGTTGCAGCCGCGGCGAAAGTTTCATCTTGACGAAGGACCAGTCATGACACGCTCGACCAGATCTACCGCTTGTATCGCAGTGCCCCTTGCTGCCGTCGTCATCGTTCTCGGTGTCGGAGGGTGCAAGGAAGGCAAGGTTGCTTCGGCAAGCACCGCCACCGTCACCGAGATCGCGACGGTGACACCGACGACCACGACGGTTACCGCGACCGCGGCGCCCGAGGCCACAGAGACCGAGATGACCACGGACGATACGGCGACTGCCGTCACAGATGCCGATGTCACCGAACCGACAGCCACCGAGCCAGCAACTGTCGACGCGCCGGCCGACGAGACCGGGTCCACTGGGTCGTCGTCGGGGCAGCGCAACGCTCTCTCGAAGGCCCACTCATATCTCGAGATCTCAGGCTTCAGCTACACCGAATTGATCGAGCAACTCGAGTACGAGGGATTCTCGAATTCCGACGCAACTTACGCGGCCGACAACTGCGGGGCCGACTGGACCGCACAAGCGGTACGAAAGGGTAAGTCGTATCTCGAGATCAGTGCATTCAGCCACTCCGGGCTTGTCGAACAGCTCGAGTACGACGGCTTCACAGCCGCACAGGCCGAGGCGGGCGCGACCGGTGCGGGCGTGTGACCGTCACCTGAACGCCCGACGATCAAGCCGGCCGATCAGGCGATCCACACCGTCTTGATGTTGCAGAACTCGTGCATGCCGTGGGACGTCAGTTCGCGGCCGTTGCCTGATCGCTTGATCCCGCCGAATCCCAGTTCGGGATACGAGGTGGTCATGCCGTTGATGAACACCTGGCCCGATTCGATCCGGTCGATGAACTGATCCTGTTCGGCCTCGTCGGTGGTCCATGCGTTTCCGCCGAGGCCGAAGGTGGTGTCGTTGGCGATCGCAATCGCCTCGTCGATGTTCTCGACGCGGTACAGCGCTGCCACCGGACCGAATGCTTCGGCGGAGTAGATCTCCATCTCGTCGGTGATGTCGGCGAGGATCGTCGGTTCGTAGAACCATCCGGGCCGCTCGACTCGGCTGCCTCCGATGAGTACCTTCGCGCCTTTGCCCACCGCGTCGTCGACGAGTTCTTCGAGATCGGTGCGCCCCTGTTCGGTGGCGAGCGGTCCGACGTCGGTGGCTTCGTCGGTGGGATCTCCGATGACGAGGCCGCGGAATCCCTCGGTGAAAGCGTCGACGAACTGGTCGTATACGTCGGCGTGGATGATGAATCGCTTTGCGGCGATACAGGACTGGCCGTTGTTCTGCACTCGTGCCGTAACGGCGGTCTTCGCGGCCGCCGCGATGTCGGCGCTGGGCATGACGATGAAGGGATCGCTCCCTCCGAGTTCGAGCACGGTGTGCTTGACCTCGTCACCCGCGATCGCGGCCACCGACCGACCCGCGGGTTCGCTTCCGGTCAAAGTCGCCGCGGCGACCCGCGGATCGCGCAGGATCGACTCGATCATTCCCGAACCGATCAGGAGCGTCTGGAAGCAGCCCTCCGGAAAACCGGCCCGATGCAGGACGTCTTCGAGATACAGGGCCGATTGCGGAACATTGGAGGCGTGCTTGAGGATGCCGACGTTGCCTGCCATCAGCGCGGGCGCAGCGAAACGCACCGCCTGCCAGAGGGGGAAGTTCCACGGCATGATCGCCAGTACGACGCCGAGTGGTTGGTACCGCATATATGCACGACTGGCGCCAACAGCTTTGGCGTCGGCCTGCTCGTCGGCGAGCATGGCGGCGCCGTGGTCGGCGTAGTAGCGAAAGCCCTTCGCGCACTTCAGTGTTTCTGCCTTGGCCGAGGCGAGGGTCTTGCCCATCTCCTCGGTCATCATGGCTGCGACGCCGTCGGCTTCGGCTTCGAGTAGGTCGGCGGTGGCGCGCAGCCAGGTCGCGCGCTGCTCGAACGAGGTGGTGCGATAGCTCGCGAATCCACTGACCGCTCGGTCGAGCGCCTCGTCGACTTGGTCTTCTGTCAGGGAATCGAACTCCCGGACGATCTCTCCGGTCGCCGGGTTGGTGGTGGCAATGGCCATGTCGCTGGTCCTTCCGCGTCGGGTCCCCTCTCATGCCTACCACTCGTGATCGAAACGTTGCGTCGATGCGGAATCAGCGCGGTGCGGAGGGCGTTGTGCGATCCATGAGCGAACTACCGGAATTGAGCCCGAGCGACTGGGTACGTGATCAGACCAAGAAGATCCTCGAGCAGGGGACGACCGACGGTGTGCTGGTTGCCGATCGTCCCGTCGTGCTGTTCACCACGACGGGTGCCAAGTCGGGGAAGAAGCGCTACACACCATTGATGCGCGTCGAGGAGAACGGCAAGTACGCCATGGTGGCGTCGAAGGGCGGCGCTCCCGAACATCCGGCGTGGTACTTCAACGTCAAGGCGAATCCGCAGATCACAGCCCAGGACGGCGACAAGGTGTACGAGCTCACCGCCCGCGAGGTCGAGGGCGACGAGCGTGAGCACTGGTGGGAGCTCGCGGTGGCCGCGTACCCGCCCTACGCCGAGTATCAGACCAAGACCGACCGTCAGATCCCGGTGTTCGTCCTCGAGTGACGACAGGGCAGTTCCCGCGGGGTGATCTGCATCGCATGTCATGGACCTGAAGTGCCCTTGAGGTTTTATCGTCGACGGTATGCAGTCGCTGTCTGACGTGGTGGATGCTCGCACCGCTTTCACCACCGCGTTTCGTCTTCACCCCGCGGGGGTTGCCATTGTTGCCGCCGAGACTTCCGACGGCCTCGCGGGCCTGACGGTCTCGAGTCTGGCGTCGGTGTCCGTGGACCCGTTCGCCGTGTCGTTTTCCGTGACCAGTTCGCGGGGGAGTGCCGGTGCGGTACTCGGCGCCGACACGATCGGGATCAGTCTGCTCGACGCCCGACACGTCGACGTTGCCGACGCTTTTGCGCGTCCAGGGGCACCCAGATTCACGACGAATCAGGGCTGGACGAGTTTCGAGTCGGGCGAGCCGATCCTGCGCGATGCCCACGCCGCGCTCCGGTGTGTCATCGTCGAAACGATCGCAGTGGGGTCGTCGACCCTCGTCGTGGCAGAAGTGCTCGAGACGCGGCTCGGTTCGTCGACGCAACCGCCGATGGTCTACCGCGACCGCGCTTTCCACACGCTCACCTGATCAGTCCTCGGGCAGCCCTGCGAACGTCTGCTTGATGCCGTTGTACCAACCCATCGACTGGCGCGGGTGACGCCAGCGACCCTTCATCGCGTCGCGCGCGTCCTGATGTGTTGCGTCGCCGGCCTTTTCGGCGTCCTTGAGATGCTGGTCCTGCGCTTTGATGATGTCGTCCGCGGTCGCGCCGTGGTGCGCCAGTCCGCAGGGACCTCCGAGTTGCGTGCAGGTCATGGTTTTCATCGGATCTCCTCAATAAAGGGCCGTGCTTGGTGGTACGGCCGGTTCCTGGTCATAGATTTCTTGGTGCTGCATAGGGATGACGAGTCGGCGGCCTCGAATGTGACCGATCGAGGTCAGGCGCGGTGCTCGTTCTTCTCGCGTCGGACAACGCGGCCGAGAACGTCCTGGTCGGCGCGGAACGTGATCCGGGCGACCATGCCGTCGACCACGTCGAAGTCGAACAGAACCATCGCCGTGCCGCGATGGAACCACGCCGACGCCGGGCGGTCGTCGACGAAGACCGACAACGCGGCCTTGGCGCTTCCGTTGAAGAAGTCGGCGATACTGCGTCGGCCGTCGATCTGCGCGGGGGTGCCGGTGGCTATGGCAACCTCGTCGGCTCTGACCTGGGCGTCGGGGGCCAGGAGTTCGAGAAGACGCTCGAAGTCGCCTTCGCGGGCCGCTGTCATGAACGCGTCGACGACCTCCCAGTCGGCGAGGGCGTCGTCGGCCGCGGGTTGGCGTACTTTCGCCCTTGCTCTCGAGGCGAGTTTGCGTGCGGCGGTGGGCGGAATGTCGAGTGCTGACGCGATGGTCGCGAATTCGAAACCGAAGGTGTCATGCATGACGAACGCGACGCGTTCGGCCGGTGACAGGCGGTCGAGAACCACGGTGAGCGCGATCCCCACTGAATCCGACAGCGCGATCACGTCAGCGGGATCGGGATCTTCGGAGTGCTCGTCGATCGCTGGTTCTGCGGCCTCGGGGATTCGCGCCCGCAGTCGGTCGAGACACAGCCTGCTGGTGACGGTGGTCAGCCAAGCCGGCAGATTTTTGATGTCTGTCTCGGTCGAGGTCATTCGCAGCCAGGCCTGCTGCACCACATCCTGGGCTTCGGCGTCGTCGCCCAGAATGCGGCCGGCCACGCGGAGCAGGCGCGGGCGCTCCGCCTCGAATTCGTGGGCGCGATCATTCGCGTTCAGAACCATGTCGCTACCTCGTCTTTGGTTGGCTTGTCCCAGTCCATTGTGTTCCAGTCCCGGTGTCTTGTTGTTGACTCACACCTTGTTGACGGTTCACAGCACGCACATGTGACAGCTGCGCGGCGAGGACGGGTCACGTCGTCGCAAACCCCCAGCGGATCGCGTCGACGAAGCGGTCGACGTCGTCGGTGGTCGTGTCCCAGGCGGTCATCCAGCGCACCTCGCCGACGCTTCGGTCCCAGTCGTAGAAGTGGACGCGTTCGCGGATGCGGTCGGCGATGTCGACCGGCAATCGGGCGAAGACGGTGTTGGACTCCGTCTTCTGAGTCAACGTGAGCCCGGGCAGTGAGCCGTCGTCGATGCCCTTCTCCAACTCGGCGCGCAGCCGGGCTGCCAACGCGTTGGCGTGCGCGGCGTTTCGGAGACCGAGGTCGTCGTCGAACAGCGCGAGTAGCTGTGCTGAGGTGAACCGCATCTTGCTCGACAGTTGGGTGGTCGATTTCCGGAGGAATCCGACGCCGGGGGCGCGGTCGGGGTCGAGCACCACGACCGCCTCGGCGGCCATGGTTCCGTTCTTCGTCCCGCCGAGGCTCACGATGTCGACACCGGCGTCGGTGAGGAACTCCCGAAACGGTTGCCGCAGAGCGGCGGCGGCGTTCCAGAGCCGCGACCCGTCGACGTGGACTGCCATTCCGAATCGGTGCGCTGTCTCACTGAGTTCGGCGATTTCTGCTGCGGTGTACAGGGTTCCGAGTTCGGTGACCTGTGTGATGCTGACCGCCAAGGGCTGTGCGAGCTGCTCATCGCCGAGCGCGTCAGCTCCTGCTTCGATCTGCGACGGTGTGAGCTTGCCGTCGCCGGTGCTCATGCCGATCACCTTGATGCCCGAAAGACGCTCGGGCGCAGCACCTTCGGAGGTGTTGATGTGTGCGCTGGAAGGCGCGATGACAGCACCCCACCGCGGGAGAAGCGCCGACAGTGCGACGACGTTCGCGCCCGTGCCGTTGAAGAGCGGGTAGACCTCGGCACGATCGCCGAACTGACCACGGACGACGCCGCGGAGACTGCGCGTGTACTCGTCTGCGCCATACGGGGACTGGTGTCCGCCGTTGGCGGCTGCGAGCGCTGCGAGCACGTCGGGATGGATTCCCGCGTAGTTGTCGCTGGCGAAGGAGCGGTGGTTGTCGTCGTGTAGCGAGGAGATGGTCACGCTGTCCACGTTGTCACTCTCGGCGAGCCGACTCAATGTCACTGTCGAGCCGACTCAATCTACGGGCTGCAATACGCGGCGAGGAACTCGGCGAGCAGGCGGGCGGTGACGGGGCGTGGCAATGATTCGACGGCCGCGATGATCGCGGGCATGTCCAGGTCTGACGCGCCACCATGCCGATGCGGGTCGATCCCGGCAGCAATCAGAACCTCTTCCGCTGCCGCACTCGGCAATGCGAGCGCCTGGGCGAGCGTGACGGCTCCGCTGTCGAATGCTCCCGCCAGTTCACGTAGTGCCTCGGGCGCCAGCCGGGCGGGCTCGCCACGCACCTCCTCGGCCGCGAGCGCGAGAACCTCGACGAGTTCGTCGACGACGGAATCGGTGACCGGTGTGATCGTCAGGTGTGTGGTGGCAGGCAGGACCGTGCCATCCGGCTGCGTGAACGCGGGCTGAGCCTGCAGTGCGAATCCGCGGGCCGACACCGCGGAACCCCAGAGGTGGGTGTCGACGGGTTCGGCCGCCTCGGGGTCGGTGCGTACGGCGAGAACCGGTCCCGACGGCGCGCCGACGACGCGTAGCCCGTCGATTCCGTCGATGGATGTGACGACGGCATCGAAGGCATGGCGGATTCGTCCCGTGAGTGCGGCGTACCCGTCGGCACCCAGGGTTCGGCTGACCGCCCATGCCGAGGCGAGTCCCGCAGCGGAGCGGGAGCCGAGCAGCGTCGGATTGACGATCGGGTAGCCGGGCCAGTCGGTGATGGAGAAGAACTGGGCGCGGTGTCGGTCGCGGTCGCGGTGCAGCAGGAGCGACGAGCCCTTTGGCGCGTAGCCGTACTTGTGCAGGTCGGCAGAGAGGCTGGTGACGCCGTCTACTCGAAAATCCCAGGGAGGCAGACCATCCCACCACGCCAGTGCGAATCCGCCGAGGCAGGCGTCGACGTGGAAAGCGAGATCGCGCGATCGGGCGATCTCGGCGATCTCCGCGATCGGATCGAGCACTCCCGTCGGGTAGTTGGGTGCCGAGGCCACGACGAGGATCGTGTCGTCCCGAATGGCATCGGCGATGTCGTTGGCGCGCACCGCAGTCGATGCCGTCGGCACGGGCACCCGGATCGCCTCGACACCGAACAACGCGGCGGCCTTGAGGAACGCCGCGTGTGCGGTCGTCGGCAGGACCATCGACGACTGCCCGGGTGCGGCGCCTGCGCGATCGCGTGCAGCCTTCACAGCGAGCAGGCAGCTCTCGGTGCCCCCCGAGGTGACCGACCCCACGGCGTCCGGACCGTGGAAAGTAGTGCGGCCGAACTCGATCAGGTCGCGTTCCATTGCCGCCACGGAGCCGAAGACAGTCGGGTCGAGTCCGTTGACCGACTGCACCATTCGTGCTGCCGATGCCGCGACTTCGTCGAGCACCTCGAGTCCGGAATCGTAGACGTACGAGAGCACATGTCCGCCGTGCGTCGGCGCATCCGTCGATCGATAGTCAGCCAGTTCGTGCAGAGCCGCGTCGGCTCGATCCTTCAGGTTCGGCGGTTCCTGAGCTCGTGGATCCACCGGGTCGGCTGCGTCGGCGCTGGAGGTCATCGACATGGGTCCTTTCGGGTCACTGAGTGGGGTGCCCCGTCGTGCTGGGGTGAGCTGTCAGAGCGTCGACGCCGGCGTCGTCGCGGTAGCCGCGGAGGAAGAGCAGACTGAATGCGGCGAGTAGCGCCGGCACCAGCGAGAAGGCGAGTGCGATAGCGGTGAGCGCCGAATCCGGTTGTCCGACTGCGGTATCGCCGCTCGACGACACGAACCCGCCGAGCGCGAGAATCAGCAGGAACACGCCCGGTCCGAGAGCGAGGCCCACCGTCTCACAGGCGGTCCACACCCCGGACATGGCACCGCCCCGGTCGTGGCCGGTGGTGCGGCGATCCGATTCGATGATGTCGGGGAGCATCGCGAGCGGGAATGCCTGCATGCCCGCATATCCGACGCCTGCGACCGCCACGGACGCCAGCATCCACCAGCCGGGGGCCCACGTCGCCACCAGCAACGACGCCGTTGCGGCGATGAACAGCACTGACGCCAGGACCAGCCCGGCCACCTTCCCGAATCGGTGTCCGAGTCGATACCAGAGCGGCATCACGATCAGCGCGGGTCCGACCAGCGCGACGAACATGTACGTCAGCGCGGACTTATTGCCGAGGAGATACGTCGCTACGTATTGCGCGCCACCGAGCATGACGGCGCTCGCGAGTGCCTGAATCACGAAGAGTGCGACGAGGAGTCGGAAGTTGCGTACCTGTGTCAGCGCTGCGACACCGTCGCGCAGGCGGGTTCTGGGAGGTTCGGCGACTCGTGACGCCTCAGCGGATCGGGGTGCTGCGCCGAATGTCGCGATGAGCATTCCGGTGCAGAGGACCAGTGCTGCCACGACAGCCATGACCGCGTACCCCACGTGGCCGCCGCCCGCGGCGTCGCGAATCGCCGGACCGCCCGCGCCGACCAGCAGAATAGCGAGCGCGAGGACCGCGATTCGTGTGGTGATGAGGCGGGTTCGTTGGTGATAGTCGTGCGTGATCTCTGCGGGTAGCGCGACGTAGGGCACCTGGAAGAAGCCGTAGGCGATAGCCGTCAACGTGAAGAACACGAACACCCAGGTGGCGGCCAGCGCAGGGGACGCGCTCGGTGGGACGAGGAACGTGAGTACGAACAACGGGACGAGTGCCAGCGCTCCGAAGACCATGAAGGAGCGTCGGCTCCCGGTGCGGGCTGCGCGTGCATCCGAGCGGGCACCGATGATCGGGTTGACCACGACGTCGATGATCTTCGGTGCGACCACGACTATCGAGGCAACCGTCGCCGCAACCGCAAGCGTGTCGGTGAGGTAGTACGCCAGTACCAATCCGGGGAGCGTGCCGAAACCACCCGTACCGACACTGCCCGCGGCATACGACAGCAGCGTTCGACGTCCGAGCACGTCTGCAGGTGCCGCGGGCCGGTCAGCCACGGTATGCCTCGACCCGTTCCCACATTCGGGTGTACGCCTCCGCGGCGGCGAACAGGTCGTCGACGACGCGCGGGCCGTCGACCGGCCCCGCCTGGACGCGAAGGCTCTCGATCCAGTCCGGCAGAAGTCCGTAATGTGCTGTGCCGTCGACGTTCACGTCGAAGACGCGTTTCCCGGAGACCTGCCTGCTGATCTCGGTGACACCGTCGGCTCCGCGGAACGGATACCTCACCGGGTTGCGACTCGCTGACGGTCGCGGGTGTGCCTGGGCGCCGAGACCACCCATGTCAGGGCCGAACCCGACGCCGAAGAAATAGTCGGGACTGCGCTGCTCGCGCAGCACACGCCACGCGGAGAGGTAGTCGGGCGGCAGGTCACCGTGTCGTCCCTTCTCGCCCGGTTTGCCCTCGGCGGGTGTCGCGAACAATCCGACGATGCCGCCGGCGGAGAGAATGCGGCCATAGTTGCGCGGATCGGTCCACGTGTGCGACGAGATCACTCCTGGATAGTGACGCCTGGAGATGATGTCGAGGACGGCTTCGGCCGATTTGGCGCTGAAGTGGTCGATGTCGATGGCCATGTTGCGGTCGATGAGTCCGTTGACCGCGTACGCGCCCAACGACGTCAGCCCGCGAACGTTGCACTGCTGCCCGCGCGGGTAGCCGAGGACCGGGTTGTCCTTCTCTGCGGTCTGGCACTTCTCGACCTGCCACGGATGCCCGTTGGACAACTGCTCGCCGGTGTTGACGGCGGTTCCGGTGACGCCCTGGTCGAATCGCGTTCCGCCGAGCGCGTTGTCGAATTTGTGCGTGAGGATCACCTGGCGAATGCCCATCGACTTCAGTTCGTCGAGTCCTCGATCGATATCGGTGCGCGAGCACAGTGAACGACCGGACACCTCGCGGCACCCGAACGGCTCGGAGATCTCGATGCCGAGAGTCACGGCCACCTTGCCGTCCGCGATGACTCGACGGGCGTCTGCCGCCGAGGACACGATGCGCAGGAATCCCTTTCCGGGGCCACCATTTTGGGCGTCGACGTAGTCGACGAGCTGGTGTAACAGCCGGTGTTGGATGCGCACCGATTCCATCTCGTTGCACGGCTGATCGCCGCGCCAGTACTTCTCGCACAGCACGCGGTTCTGCACGTAGTAGTTCTGGATCATGCGCAGTCCCGACCGCCAGGAACGTTCGATCCAGCGGTAGTAGGTCTGCTCGTGCGTCAGTGAATCCCACCTCGGCCACTGCGAGAACGTCGGCCAGCCGTCGGTGGCGTGCGGGCCGGGGCGCGACAGCACCTGCTCGGACACCGCGGGAATGCCGTCGGGCTCGTGGTCGGGGCAGTCGCGCAACGCGACCGTCACACCCAGCGGATCAAAAGGCTTGCCGCAGTGCAGTTCTCCACCGAGGAACTGCTCGGAAAGCAGATGCGCGTGTGAGTCGACGAAGCCGCGGAGATTGCCCTGGGCGTCGGTGCCACGCATGACGGGACCGGTCACGTCGATCTCCGGTTCGGGAAACGGTCGACATCCCGTCGCAGGCGTGAGCTGTACTTCTCGAGGTCCGCCACTTCCTGCGACGGCGGGTGTCAGTGTGAAGTCGCGACCGCTGCCTGTCACATTCCACTGGGCGCGGGGGCTGACGGTGGGCGTGAGTGTCGGCGTGCCCGCAGTCGCGGTGAGTAGACGTCCGTCCCTACCGGAGAAGAGATAGCTGCCGAGGCCTGCGGCCTTGGCGGTGAACGGCCCGGACTGCCCGCCCACGTTCTTCCCACCTCGATCGGCGATGTGCACGCAGGTGTTCGCCAGGGCGTAGACGTCGCCCGTGACCGCTCCCGCACGTGCAGGGAGAAGGACGGTGAGGGTGCCGACGGCGAGGCAGCACGCGAGGATGAGTGCGGTCGGTGCGACCCGAACGCGGTTGTGTAGGCGAGGCGTCGCCGTTCTGGTCATTCCCGGCACGGTAACCGAGCGCGCTTGTACGCGCCGACTTTTCGATACCGGTGAGCCAAAGTCGGACGTGGTCAGGTCATCGCACCGACGTGCATTTCCTGCGACGACGCTCCGCGACGCGCAGCGGGCCCACAGGCATCATCCCAGACGGGGTATCACTGACACGAGAGCAGAATCACGACGGGAGATGTGATGCCGCGCGAAGGCGAATCACTACAGAAGATGGGGTTCCTCACGATAGGTCGGTTCGACGAGGCCGACCCGAGGGCTGGTCACCTCGAGACGCTGCGCACGATAGAGGCGGCAGAAGAACTCGGCTTCGACAGCGTGTGGTTGCGTGACCGGCACCTGCAGCACGGCATCTCGTCGCCGGTCGCGATGCTGGCGGCCGCGTCGATGCGGACGACGCGGATCGAACTCGGTACGGCGGTGATTCCGCTCGGACTGGAGAATCCGTTCCGCCTCGCCGAAGACCTCGCCACGGTCGATCTTCTCTCCGGCGGTCGTATCAATCCCGGTGTGTCCGTGGGTACTCCGATGAGATACGACGATTTCAAGACCGCGCTCTATCCGGACACCTACGACCGTGAGAACTTCTCCAAGAACCGGGTGCTGCGGCTGCTGTCGCATCTGCGGGGTGAACCGGTGAGTGACTTCGAGGGCACCGTCGGGATCGAGACCTTCTCCCGAAGCGTCCAGCCCCAGTCACCGGGTCTGGCCGGCCGCGTCTGGTACGGCGGCGGACTCGAATCGGCGAAGTGGGCCGCTCAGCACGGACTGAACTACCTGACCTCCTCGGTGGTCAGTATCGAGGGCACGACGTCGCGGGACTTCGCGACGATTCAGGCCGAGCACATCGACGCCTATCGGGCGAACCATCCCGATCCGTCGTCGGCGCGGGTGTCGCAAGGGCTCGTAGTGATCCCGACGGACTCCGCGACACCCGACCAGGTACGCAAATACGAGGCATACGCACAGTCTCGCTTCGAGCGGACGCTGAGCCCGCAGGGTCCGCGCGGAATGATGTTCTCGCCGGACTACGTCGGAAGTTCCGCTGAGTTGGCTGAGAAGCTGTTCTCGCACAAGGGCTTTCAACGAGCGACCGAGGTGGCGTTCGCGTTGCCCTTCACCTTCGACGCGGCAGACTACGAGCAGATCATCACCGACATGGCGCAGCATCTCGGACCAGCGCTGGGTTGGACACCCAAGAGCACCGAGTCATAGGCAGTCGGGGTCATGGGCAGTCGGGGGTCATGGGCATTAGGGTTCACGCCAGGGCGGAGTCGAGGAATCCGGTGATCTCGTCTGTCAGCGCCAGGCAGGCCATGCCGTGTTCGCGTGGTTGGCCACCGAGATCGATCCCGCCGACCACCTGGACCTGCGACGGGTAGAGACCCGGACGCAGGAGGTGCCCCGCGCCGTCGTAGCGGATGTGCCTATCGGCCTGCGACTGTCGGCGGCCGAGCAGCGCGTCGGCCATCTGCTCCGACGGCCACAGGTGATCGTCGGAGCCGCTCACGCACAGGATCGGGCACGCGATCTTCTCCGACGCGATGACCGCATCTGCGGTCTGCGAGCGGTTGCGTGACACGGTGTCGAGGCCTGCACTGTATGCGGGTGCCAACCTCAGCAACGTCGGCTTGTTGCGTGCGACATCTCGCGAGAGATGCCATGCGTTGCTGATCAATTGGGGCATGAGGACTCCGCTCGGCAGCGGCGCGTACGGACACGATTGGCCCCGGTAACTCCACGACGAGGTGTCGGGTATCTCGCCGCCGTCGCCGATCGCCTGCCAGGTCACCGAACTCGGGCTCAACAAGACAAGGGCTCCGACGGGAAGGTCGGGTTCGCGCGCGAGGGTGGCCGCCACGCCTTCGGCTCCACGGGAGATGCCCAGCGCGGCAACCGTGGTCGAATCAACGTCGGTGCGCCGCGACAGCCACGAGATCGCGGTGGCGAAGCGCTCGAGTGGAATGCCTGCGACCGGAACTGCTTCCGGGTCGGCGTCGAGCCAGTCATAGGCAAGGGCGACGATGCCGCGCGATGCCAGTGCGCAGATCGTCGCCCGCTGGGAGTCGTATCCGCCCTCCGAACCACCGAAACAGACCACGGCGCGTCGGGCATGGCCATCGGCCGGCAGTGCGAGAAGGCCCGGTCTGCCGTCGACATCGACCTCGCTGACGCGAACGCTGGGAGCTGTCGCGCACCGGAGTCGCGTGACGACGGAGCGATGCTGGCCTCCGCTCGCCTCGATACGAAGCTGCCACGGTTCCGCGGGAGGAATGAACAGGTCGGCGCGATCGGGTTCGCCGGTGAACGCCATCGCCCAGAGGATGTCGTCGACGGATTGTCCGGTGCCGGCCAGGCGGCCCTGCCAGCGCCAGGGTCTGCCGAAGAGATCCTGGCCGGACACCGACACCGTGAGGTCGGGTATGCCGGCGGCGTCGACGCCGATGGAGAACGGTTCGTCGTGACGGCTGGTCGACGGCGCGCGCACGACGACGCGAGGATCCTGCACGTCAGCGGGAGCGTCGGGCTGGGCGACCGGATCACCCGGACGCGCCGCGACCTGTCGCTTGCCGATCGCGTCGGTGTGCGAGGAGAACCACGCGGGGAAGACCCCGGACACGGTGCCGGCGACACCCAGCAGCGTGAAGGGCACCACCCAGTAGCAGACGATCGACAACGTCGACGCGCCGTCGCGGATCGTCGCGTCGCCCTGTACGAGGGGCGGGATCAGCGACACCACGGTCATCACTCCGAAGACCGCGATCCACATCCACGTCATCGCAGAGGTGATCACGCGGAATCCGTCGCTCCGCGCGACGTCGTCGGTGACGGACGCACGCGCGTACTCGCGGACGAACGGTCGGCCGATCACCATGCCGACGAGAGCGATGAGGAAGATCGCGGCGTTGCCCAGTGGTTGTAGCCAGCGCTCCAGAAACGTGTCGCTGACGGTGAATGCGAGGACGGTGAACATCGCGAAAACCAAGACGGCACCGGCCTCGAGTGTGTGCCAGGGCTGTTTACGCAGCCGCTGCACCGCGACAGCGAGCACGGCCAGGCAGAGGGCGACGATCACGGCGACGCGAAACGAGGTGTTGCCTACCAGAATCCAGTAGATGATCCAGGGGGAGAAGCCGATCAGGAATCCCATGAGGCACTCGATTCTCGGTAACGGACCGGCCGGTGGCGACCCCCACCGGCCGATCTTACGGCTGGTCCCGGCGGTGCGGGACCGAAACGCGCACCGCATCCGCGACGATGCGGTCGACGACACGCACATCCACCGCACAGATCGTTGTCAGCGCGCTTCGGTAGGGTGCTCCGAGTGACTTCGAGTGCATCCGAGACGGTTTCCGGAATCAAGTCGGTCAACGCGCGCCTGGCGGACGAACTCCAGGTCGGCGAGCATCAGGTAGCCGCGGCGGTCAGACTCCTCGACGAGGGGTCGACCGTCCCGTTCATCGCGCGCTACCGCAAGGAGGTGACCGGCTCGCTCGACGACGCGCAACTGCGCCTGCTCGACGAACGGCTGCGTTACCTGCGTGAACTCGACGAACGACGAGCCGCTGTGCTCGCCTCGATCGAGGAGCAGGGCAAACTCACCGACGAGTTGCGGAACGCTCTGCTGGCCGCGGAGACCAAGTCGCGCGTCGAGGACATCTACCTGCCGTACAAGCCCAAGCGCCGAACCAAGGCGCAGATCGCCCGCGAGGCGGGTCTCGAACCGCTCGCCGACCGATTGCTCGCCGATCCATCACTCGACCCCGCCGTCGCCGGAGCCGAATTCGTCTCCGACGCGGTGACCGACTCCGCTGCGGCGCTCGAGGGTGCCCGACACATCCTCATCGAGCGGGCCAGTGAAGATGCACAACTTGTCGGCGAGGTGCGCGAGACGTTCTGGCGACAGGGATCGTGCGCCAGCGCCGCGCGGTCGGAGGAGATCGCGAAAAGCGCTGCGGGACAGAAGTTCCGCGACTACTTCGATTTCGCGGAGCCGCTCGACGAGATGCCGTCGCACCGAGTCCTCGCCGTGTTGCGTGGTGAGAAGGAGGGTGTGCTCGCGGTCGACTTCACCGGCGGCGACGACGAGGGTTATCAAGCGATGGTCGCGGCGAGTCTCGGCGTCGACCTGTCCGGGACGGGCGCCGCGTCGACCTGGCTGGCCACCACCGTGCGCTGGGCATGGCGTACCAAACTCATGATCTCTACCGCCGTCGACGCTCGGGTCCGCCTGCGTCAGCGTGCCGAGGACGATGCTGTCGCGGTGTTCGCGAAGAACCTGAAAGACCTGCTCCTGGCGGCACCCGCGGGTAACCGCACCACTCTCGGTCTCGACCCGGGGTTCCGTACCGGCGTCAAGGTCGCCGTGGTCGACGGCACCGGAAAGGTGCTCGATTCGTGCGCCATCTATCCGCATCAGCCGCAGAAGCAGTGGGACACCGCGAAAGCGACGTTGGCAGCGTTGGTGGCGCGCCACGGCGTCGAACTGATCGCGATCGGAAACGGTACGGCGTCGAGGGAGACGGATTCTCTTGCCGCGGAGCTGATCTCGGACATCTCGGCCTCGGGTACGCGGCCGCCGATCAAGGCAACGGTGAGCGAAGCGGGAGCGTCGGTCTACTCGGCGTCGGAGTACGCGTCGGGTGAGCTACCCGACCTCGACGTCTCGATCCGAGGTGCGGTGTCGATCGCGCGCCGCCTGCAGGATCCCCTCGCGGAGCTGGTGAAGATCGACCCGAAGTCGATCGGCGTCGGCCAGTATCAGCACGACGTCACGCCGGGCACGCTCGCGCGCAGCCTCGACGCGGTGGTCGAGGACGCGGTGAACGCGGTCGGCGTCGACCTCAACACCGCGTCGGTGCCGCTGTTGGCCCGAGTGTCCGGTGTTACCCCGGCACTCGCCGAAGCCATCGTCGGACATCGGGATGCCGCAGGTCGCTTCCGCAGTCGCGGGGCACTGCTCGAGGTTCCTCGATTGGGGCCCAAGGCATTTGAGCAGTGCGCGGGATTCCTGCGGATCACCGACGGCGACGACCCGCTCGACGCGTCCGGCGTGCATCCCGAGGCGTATCCCGTGGTGCGTCGCATCCTCGACCGCACAGGCCTCGAACTCGCAGAACTCATCGGCGACGAGCGCTCGCTGAAGTCGTTGAAGCCCGCGGAGTTCGCCGACGAGAGGTTCGGCGTGCCGACGGTCACCGACATCCTCGGCGAGCTCGAGAAGCCGGGACGCGATCCGCGCCCGGCCTTCACCACCGCGACCTTCGCCGCGGGCGTCGAGAAGGTCTCCGACCTCCAGCCCGGCATGGTCCTCGAGGGTGTCGTCACCAACGTCGCTGCGTTCGGCGCATTCGTCGATGTGGGCGTGCACCAGGACGGGCTGGTCCACGTGTCGGCCATGGCGAATCGGTTCGTCTCCGACCCGCACGAGGTGGTCAAGTCCGGCCAGGTGGTCAAGGTCAAGGTCGTGGAGGTCGACGTCGATCGACAGCGCATCGGTCTGAGTCTTCGACTCGACGACGAGGTGCGCACACCGGGCGGCGATCGCGGCGCGCGCCGCAACGAGGCCCGCACCGGTCAGGATTCGCGCCAAGCCCCTCGTGGCGGGGCAGCGAACGGACGCGGCGGAAACGACGGCCGCTCCGATCGAGGTCGTGCAGGCAACGGGCAGGCTCGTGGCGGTCAACCGCGCGGGGGTAAGGGACGTGACGGCAAGGGGCGAGATCGGCGGGAATCCCAGCCGATCAACGGATCGATGGCACAGGCGCTGCGCGACGCGGGCTTCGGCAAATGACGCGGCTTACGTCACAGCGTGAGTGAGCCCGGCGAGCCGATGACGTCCCGTGGCGCGCCGTTTCCGGTCATCACGGTTGCTGCGGTCGTCATCCGCGACGCCAACGGCCTGTTGCTGACGGTCCGGAAGAAGGGAGCCGTCCGATTCATGCTGCCCGGCGGTAAGCCCGAACCGGGGGAGGATCGTCGACGCACCGCGCTGCGCGAATCGCTGGAGGAATTGTCGGTTGCGCTACGCCCCGACGACCTCGTCGAACTGGGTGTGTTTCGCGCCGACGCCGCGAACGAGGTCGGTCATCTCGTCGAAGCCACGGTGTTCGAGCATCCGTACGTCCGCGTCGACGCGCCTGCCGCCGAGATCGCAGAACTTCAGTGGATCGACATCGCTTCGACGGATACCCCGCTGGCGCCGCTGCTCGCCGACCACATCATCCCGTTGTTGCTGGCTCGGCGCTGACATCACCGAGCGCTTCGGCAGCGACGACCGGCTCCGGCCACCGCGGACTGATGCTGTCACCCGACGACACCCCACGAACGCGACGCATGAGCCAGGGATAGAGAAAAGTGCGCGCCCACTCGACGTTGTCACGCCGCCGTTGCTCACGTGTCGGCACGGGGAGTGGCGCCAACGGGGGCACGTCGATGCTGTGCGGTGCGCCGATCAACTCGAGCACCTCGGCTGCCATGCGTGTGTGTCCGAGCGACGACATGTGCAGTCGGTCGGAGTCCCACATCCGATAGTCGTCGTATCCCGCCAGCCGCCAGAAATCGAGGATGCGCGCACCCTGGCGCTCAGCGATCGCCCGCAGCAGCTCGTTGTAGATCGCGCTCCGGCCGCGCGTGAGCCGGAAGATGGGAGCCCAGCCTGCGTCGTACGCGGTGAACACGACGACAGTTGCACCTGTCGAGAGCAGTCGGGCCAGCGCTGCCTCGTAGCGGGACATCATCGCGTCGAGGTCGACCGAACCACGCATCAGATCATTTCCACCCGCGTAAATCGTGATCAGATCCGGCTGCAGCGATATGGCGCGGTCGATCTGCTCGTCGAGCACCTGATCGAGGAGCCGGCCACGGATCGCGAGGTTGGCGTAGCGCAGCGACGGGTTGTCGACGGCGAGTTGTTCTGCGACACGATCGGCCCATCCGCGTAACCCGTTGGGGCGGGTGGGATCCGGATCGCCGACCCCCTCCGTGAACGAATCACCAAGTGCCACATATGTGTTCCAGCCCACAGAATCGACCTCCTGATGTCCCAGTGCGACTAACGACGAGGCTACGACGCGACTCGTAGTGCTGTCACATCGTCGTTCGGTCGGTCTGAGTGGCGCCGTGGGCCGTAGCGTGGCACGCATGCCGATTCTCAACAAGGACATGACCCTGTGCATCTCGCTCGCCGCGCGGCCGTCGAACATCGGCACGCGGTTTCACAATTATCTCTACGACGAACTCGGCCTGAACTACATCTACAAGGCATTCACCACCACCGATATCGACGGCGCGATTGGCGGTGTTCGTGCACTCGGCATTCGCGGGTGTTCGGTATCGATGCCGTTCAAAGAAGCGGTGATCGAGCTTGTCGACGAGGTGGAAGAGTCTGCCGCGGCGATCGACTCCGTGAACACGATCGTCAACGACGACGGTCACCTCAGGGCGTCGAACACCGACTACGAAGCGGTGGCCACACTCATCGCAGACATCGATCCTGCGTCGTCGGTGGTGGTGCGGGGATCTGGCGGAATGGCGAAAGCCGTGGTTGCGGCGTTCCGTGGCGCAGGCTTCGACGATCTGACGGTGTGGGCTCGCAACGCTGCGGCCGGTCAGGAGTTGGCAGCGAAGTACGGCTACCGTGCGGCGGATACCGAGCAGGCCCCGGGACCGCAGATCCTGGTAAACGTGACTCCGCTCGGCATGCGAGGTGCCGACGAGGACGTGCAGTCGTTCGACGACGACGCGATCGCCGCTGCTGATCTCGTGTTCGACGTCGTCGCGTTGCCCGACCAGACGCCGCTGATCCGCGCGGCGTCGGCATCAGGGACCCCCGTGATCACCGGAGCGCAGGTCATCGCACTACAGGCGGCGGCGCAGTTCGAGAAGTACACCGGCCGGGTGCTGACCGCAGAACAGGTCACCCGAGCGTCGGAGTTCTCGCGCGCCGAAACGTGATCGTGACCATGCCTGCGAGTGAACGGTAATACTCTTGCGTCACACTGGCCTCTTGAATCACATCTGTCACACAGGGTGACGGACGTGGTGCCACCGACTCACAGTCGGACCGTTCATCGAGAGGACCGTCGACCATGCTCCGAACCCGAGCGGGTGCACGCAGACTCGTCACCGCGGCGCTTGTGGCGACTTCCGTCGGCGCTTTTCTCGTCTCCGGCGAGGGACGTGCGACCGCGGCGCCGTGCGCAAATGTGGGCAACGGCTCGCTTCCCGATCTCGGCAGCGCATCCGGGTCTCTGGGCGGAACGGGCTCCCTGGGGACCGGCTCGCTGGGCTCGGGTTCGGGTTCTGGCTCGTCCGGCGCGCGACCGGGCCTCGGAACCCAGGGGCCACTGCCCATCTACGTCACGCCACGCGCCCGCACGGTGTCGTGGGTGACCGGGCCGCGCAGCATCAACAGCACCTTCAACCGGTTCACGATCAGCGGCACCGATCTCGGAATCTCCTGGGACAACGGCTCCGGGCAGACGCTGATGGCGTTCGGCGACACCTTCGGCGACTGCAACGTAGTCGGTCAGGAGTGGCGACACAACACGCTGATGCGGACCCGCGACACCAAGTTCGACGACGGCGTGAGCGTCCCGCCCGGTATCCCCGGAGATGTGCAGTCCGGGAGTCCCGTCGACGCCGCACGCCCCACCTATGCCCGCGAACTGATTTCAGCACTCGGTGTCAGTCCCATCGAGACGACGACCATCCCCACCGCTGCGATGTCGCTGCCATGGGGCTCGGGGTATCGGCAGTACATCAACTTCATGTCGGTGCGATCGTGGGGTTCAGCGGGGCACTGGGTGACCAACTACTCGGCCGTCGCCCACTCTGACGACAACGGACAGAACTGGACGGTCGATCGCGACACCATCCTCGTGAATTCGCCAGTGGCCGCGGCACTTCCGTTCGACCTGCCGCCCGCGGAGCCCAACAACGGAAAGTTCCAGCAGAACGCCTACGTGCGCGGGCACGGCGCGCAGGACGAGTACGTGTATCAATTCGGCACGCCCAACGGACGATTCGGCGCAGGCTTCCTCGCACGGTTCAAGCCGACCGAAATCCTCGACGTGACCAAATACAAGTACTGGGCAGGTCGCGATCGTAAGTGGGTCGACAAGATCGCCGACGTTCCCGACGACGGATCGGCGATCGTCGTGCCCGCTCCCGTCACGGAACTGTCGGTGGCGTGGAGCCCGTACCTGAACAAGTACATGATGCTCGACGGCGACAACGGGATTCGCATCCGCACAGCGGATCGACCAGAAGGTCCGTGGAGCGCCCCGACCTACCTCGTGGAGCCGGGCGCCGTCGTCCTGTACGGACCCATGATCCAACCGCACTCGCCCGCAGTCGTCGGGTCATCGCCGGATTTGTTCTTCAACGCCTCGCGCTGGAGCGACTACAACGTGATGCTCGTGCGCGCCGACCTCAGCAAGGTGCCGCACTGAGGGCGGTGTCTGCCGCGGATGTCAGTCGAAGAGCCTGCGGAAGACGTTGGTTTCGGCGAGGTCCATCAGTTCGTCGCCGCGCCCGGAGAGAACGGTTCGGATCGCATATAGCGTGAATCCCTTCGCCTGCGCCGCCGACACCGTTGGCGGAATCGACAACTCCTGACGTGCGGTGACGACGTCGAGCAGTGCCGGTCCGTCGTGAGCGAGGAACTCGCGCACCGCGGAGTCGAGGTCGCCTGGATTCTCGACGCGGTCACCCTTGATGCCGATCGCACGAGCCAACGCGGCGAAGTCGGGGTTCTCCAGGTCGGTTCCGAAGCTCACGAACCCCGCAGCCTTCATCTCCAACTCGACGAAGTTCAGCGACGAGTTGTTGAAGACGACGATCTTGACCGGCAGCGCGTTCTGCGTGAGCGTCAGCAACTCGCCGAGCAGCATGGCGAGGCCGCCGTCGCCCGCCATCGCGATGACCTGCCGTCCGGGGAAACTCGCCTGCGCGCCGACTCCCTGCGAGACGGCGTTTGCCATCGACCCGTGCGTGAAGGAGCCGATCAGCCGCCGCTTCCCGTTCATCTCGAGGTATCGCGCCGCCCAGACGACCGGTGAGCCGACGTCCGGGATGAACACGGCGTCGTCGGTGGCGTGGTCGGAGAGCAGCTTTGCCAGATACTGCGGGTGGATCGGTGTCTTGCCGTCGTTCACGGCGAGATCGTTCAGCGACCCGCGTGCCTTGACGTAATGCTCACGCGACGAAGTCAGATGCTCCGAGCTGCGGTTTCGGTCGATGAGTGGCAACAGGGCCGGGATCGTGTCGGCGACGGATCCGACAAGCCCGACGTCGACCGGTGTGCGTCGACCGATCTGCTCGCCGCGGATATCGAGTTGGATGATCGTCGCCTTGGAGGGAAAGAACTGCTGATACGGAAAGTCGGTGCCCAGCATCAACAAGGTGTCGCATTTCTCGATGGCGCGATACCCCGAGCTGAAGCCGAGCAGTCCGGTCATCCCGACGTCGTACGGGTTGTCGTACTCCAGAAACTCCTTGCCGCGCAGCGCGTGAACAACCGGGGCTTGCAGAGCCCCCGCCAATTCGACGACGGCGTCATGCGCACCGGCAACACCCGCGCCACCCAGGATGGTGACCTTTTCGGCAGCATTCAGCGCTGCCGCGACATCCTGCAACTGGGCGTCGGTGGGGCGGACGATCCTGTCGATGGCGCGGATCGGCGCGCCGCCCTGACGGTGATGCTCTTTCTCGAGGAAGATCTCGCCCGGGATCACCAGAACGGCGACACCTCGTCGTTCGACGGCGGTGCGGATCGCGATGTCGAGCAACCGTGGCAATTGTGCTGGGGTGCTGACCATTTCGCAGAAGTCGCTGCACTCGACGAACAACTGCTCGGGGTGGGTCTCCTGGAAGTACCCGCTGCCGATCTCCGCGGCGGGGATGTGTGCAGCGATCGCGAGCACCGGAACACGACTGCGCTGAGCGTCGAACAGACCGTTGATCAGGTGCAGGTTGCCCGGCCCGCAGCTACCGACGCACACTGCGAGTTCGCCGGTCAGTGTCGCCTCCGCCGACGCGGCGAATGCGGCACCTTCCTCGTGGCGCGCGTGGACCCATTCGAGCCGCTGATCCTTGCGTAATGCGTCGGTGAATCCGTTCAACGAGTCGCCGGGGATTCCGTAGACCCTCCGTACTCCGGATCGGTCGAGCGTCTCGATGATGTTGTCGGCCACGGTTCGTGCCACGTGCACACTCCTTGATCGGGGACGGGCGTTCAGTTCGGCGTGCTCGGATCCCATCGTAGGCACGGCGCGGGCGATACCCGCTGCGTCGGTGTTGGTCAGGCACCCTCTCGGATCACCCGCGGGCCGATGGTCTCGGCACCCAAAGCCTCTACCCGAGAACGCAATCCGCGATCAGCGGTAACCACCGCGACCCGTCTGTCACGGTTCTCCGACACCACGTCGACGATGGCGTCGTCGCCCGACCCCGGCGCCTCGACGACTCCCACTCCCGGCCGACCGGCCGCTCCGCGGGCGCGTCCCTCGACGACCACCGTGATGTCGATGGGACCGGGCAAACCCGGCACGCCGGTGGGGGCGAGCGGTGCCACGGAGTCGAGGAGACGTTCGGTCGCTGCCCGACGGTCCCGCCACCAACCGTCGGGAACCGAACCGACGACATTGGCGGCGTCGACGACAAGGAGGGGAAGTGAGGGAGCTGGCGCGTCGTCAGGGCTCATCTACTCATCGAATGCGCCCGCGGGCATCAGGTCAAGTGCACAAAAGGTCGCACACCACGTCGTGTGACGGGCGGGTACGTACTGCAGCAGAGACAAGAATCTCAGTGAACCCAGACTATGAAAACCCGCGACGGTTATATGCGCTCCAGGTACTCGCGGATGCCTAGGCCGATGGACCGCATGCTCCCGAGAACCTCGTCACGCGGGTCGGTTCCGAGTGGCCAGTTGGCGAGCACCGCGTACCCGATTGAGCGACGGCTTCTGTCGTGGCGGACGCAGCCTATGTCAATCCGGGCATCCGAGATAGTTCCTGTCTTGTTCCACAGTTGGAAGCCGTTGTCGAGTTCAGTGTGCGCCAACGGATCAAGGCCGAAACATTGCGCGACCATCGAAAGATCGGTATTAACGGCGAGCCATTCTCTGATCTGAGCAGACACGTCGGCATTATGGATTTCTCCCGCCTCTATCCGACGGACCAACTCGCACAGCTCGGCAGCAGTTCCGCTCGAAAGTGTCAGAGCGTCATCGACAGGCCGATTCAAGCGAACGCGGTCTCGCATTCCACTCTCTACGAACCCCAGTTCGCGGGTCGCTTCCTGGACAGCACGAAGCCCGATTCTTCGCAGGAGCATATTCGTGGCTGTATTGTCGCTGACTGCGCCGATGAGCAGGCACAGGTCGTCTATGCGCATCTCCTTCTGCTTCATCAAGTACAAGATCCCTGAGTCTGCAACCACGTCTGCAGCAGTGGGGGTAATCGTCTGCATGGCGTCTAATGTGCCCACTGATATCTGACGAGCGACCTCAGCGAGGAGAAACGTCTTACCAACGCTTGCGGTCTTCAGGAGCCGGCCCGGTGCGTGCTCGGCGATCACTTTTGCTGTATCGGCTTCGATCAAGCGGACCGACCACTCGGCGGATTCTGTTAGCACCGGAAGCTCCAGCATGCTCATGACAACTCCTGACTCACCGGCGTTGAGTCGACAGATTTCTGACCGAACTTTTTTCGAAGGGCGTACGCACACAGAACAACAATGAGGCTTAGGATGCTCGTTAGCAGCTGGATGCGTTGGTCTGCTTGTAGAAGCATGGCGATCAATACCGCGACGAAGCAGATTATCACCGCGATGGTGAGGTAGGGAAAGAACCACATTCTCAACGTGATCTTGGACGGATCTTCAGTCTCGAGTTGCCTACGTATTCGCAGCTCGGAAAAGCCGATCATGATGTACATGAAGATCGCGACGACACCGCATGAATTTACGAGGAAGAGAAAGACGGAGTCAGGGGCGAAGTACGCAATTATGACTGAAATCCAGCCCACCACAGTACTCGCGAATATCGCTCGTGTCGGAACGCCACGTGAACTGGTTCTTACCAATGACTTCGGAGCGTCGCCGTGAGAGGCGAGGATGCGGAGCATTCGCGAAGAGGTGAAGATGGATGAATTAAGAACCGACAGTACTGCGGTCAGAATGACGAAGTCCATGACGATGTCGGCACCAGGTATGCCCATCTTCTGCAGTGCTGCTACATATGGGCTAGATAGAACTGAAGCGTCGTCCCACGGAAGAATGCAGACAACCAGGAATATCGAGCCAACGTAGAAGAGGATGATGCGCCAGATTACACCGGTTGTTGCGCGCGCAACAGATTTTCCCGGTTCCTCACTCTCGGCGGCGGCGATGGTGACTATCTCGGCCCCGCCGAATGCAAAGATTACGACAACGATGGCGCTGAAGACTGCGCTGATCCCGTTAGGTGCGAATCCGCCATGTGAAACAAGGTTGCTTAATCCGGTTGTTTCGCTAGGCCACACGCCGAGAACCCACAGAATTCCGAGTGTTATAAACGAGACGATAGCGGCAACTTTGATCCCCGAAAACCAAAACTCAAACTCGCCAAACCACCTGACCGAGACCAAGTTCGTGGCGGTCATAACTGCTAAGAGGACGATTGCCATCATCCATAATGGAAGTCCAATCCATTCTGATAGAATTTTAGCTCCGGCGACCGCCTCTACGGCGATTATGATTACATAGTAATACCAATAGAGCCAGCCGAGGGTAAATCCAGCCCATGGTCCGATCCCGATACGGGCATAATCTGCGAAGGCGCCAGCTTGTGGCTTGGCGACAACCATCTCGCCGAGCATTCGCAGCGTGCAAAGAACGAGAATGCCGGCCAGGCAATATGAAAGGATGGCGGCAGGGCCTGCGGTTTTAATTACTGCGCCGCTACCAACGAAGAGGCCAGCTCCGATCGCGCCGCCAATGGCGATCATTGTCATGTGACGTGTCTTAAGGGCCCTCGTGAGATCCGAAGGTGTCTGCGATTGTGAAAGCATTGGACTCGATTCGGGAAGAGGTCAGACGCTGAGTGGGACTAGGGTTGATTCTCCGGATTCAGATACTATCTCTGTAACGCTTTGCGCGCGTCGCGCGGTCGCCCAATTTCTGAAACCCGATTCGGACCGGATCGTATAGACGGCCGGACGCGGTAGTGCGTTGTAGGTGTAGTGGCTGGAGAAGTAGTATCCACCGGTTTCGGGTATTGCGATTAGATCACCCGGCCGTATTAGTGGGAGGCCACGGTTTACCGCAAGCATGTCGCCAGTAAAGCAAGCTGGCCCGGCTATATCCTGAAGACATATGTTTTCGGACCGTTGTTGCCCCTTCGAGTCGTAGACCGAAATTCGCAGCGGCCATTCGCCTGGTGCGAAAACGGTTCTCGTTGCTACCTGGACGCCAGCGTGGGTCACCGCAATGTGCCTTCCACCTGCTATTTTGGTGTACTCCACTCGAGTGACCAGTGTGCCGGCCTTTGCGGTCAGGGCGCGACCGAACTCGGTGACGAGTTCGAATGTTCCGTCGAATAGCTCCGGTGCCACTGCAAATAACGCAGCTCGGTGGTCCGCAAAGGTTGGAGTGACTAGATCAGAGTCGAAATTCACGGGAAGCCCTCCGCCAACGTCTATTCTGGTGACCTGTTGGAACCCGTTTCGTGCAGTGATCGAGTGAGCCAGTTCGACGATTAGTCGTACACCCGCTGCAGCATGGTCGAGACTAAGCCCTTGCGAACCGCTGTGTACGTGCAACTGCGTCAGCC
The DNA here is from genome assembly GCF_001665925.1 of Gordonia sp. 852002-50816_SCH5313054-c. Lineage (NCBI taxonomy): Bacteria > Bacillati > Actinomycetota > Actinomycetes > Mycobacteriales > Gordoniaceae > Gordonia > Gordonia sp. 852002-50816_SCH5313054-c. The sequence continues at coordinate 85,102 of NZ_LZTE01000051.1, read as the reverse complement.
AAGGTCGTGTTGCGAACGCTTCAATAATCTGCTCGCGGTTATCTGCAAGACCTATGCCGAATTTCGACGTTCGGGTGGCTGTGCTCGTGGCTCCGATAGCGCCCGCCCCCGTTTGGGGATTGATTCGGATGCCTATGGGTGATCGAGGTGGTCCTGCATGTGAGATCGCTGCGTCGACCCGCGCTAGCTCTTCGAAGCTGTCGATATTAAAGCTGATGCCTAGTTCCAACGCCCGTTTGATATCGGTATCGGTCTTGGCGGGCGAGTCCAACACAATCGATTCGGGGGCGAATCCTGCAGCAAGTGCTAGTGCGAGCTCGCCGGGGCTTGCGACCTCGCAGCCGAACCCATTGCTGGCGAAGTGCGCGAGCACAGGCCGAAGGGTGATCGCCTTAGCGGCGACGGTGTGCAGAACGGAGTGCCCGCCTCTATAAGCGGAAGTTAAGGCGAACATCAAGTCGTCGATCGTGTCTAGGTCTATGACACCGCACATCGGGTGGTTGTCGTCGAGGAGCGCTTTGGTAGCGATCCCGGCGACAACTTCCGATCGACGCCGTATGAGGGTTTCGGGCGTCGGCGTCGCATCGCCGACATTGTTCGTGAAGTCAAGCATGGATAGAGCCTATTGATGCCGGAGCCATGTCAAGTCGATCGAGGATGAAGACTTTTAGGCCGTTGTTCGTTGTGTGTGGAGGTTCGCCGATTCGCGGGCGGGAGACTTGGTCGAGATGCACTATGAGCGACGTCCTAATTTGTGCGAATCGGAGGTGTTGGGCGGGAGGCGAGCGCCAAGGGACTCATGCCATACGAGAAGCGCTAGTGCGGCACGGAGCCGGGCCGTCGCAGATTGCAGATCGAGGCTCGCGAGGGCGTTGATTCGCTGCAGTCGATACCTCATCGAATTGGCATGTATACCCAGCGTGCGGCTCGCCTCCGCTAGGTTGCCGGGGTGCAAGAGCGACGCCGAAACCGTAGCGATGAATTGAGTGCCGTGCTCCGCGTCGTGATCGCGTAGGACTTGGAGGGGTGAAGTGAGTTCGCTAGCAAGGGGCGCCAGTTGTTCGGCCGCCCTTATGAGGGCGAGTTCATCAGAGACTGAGGAGGCCGTCAGCATCACCGGTCTTGGTGGTTCGAGGTCAGAGGTTGGCCTCAGCGCCGACGCTTCCCGGATCTGTCGTGCTTCGGTTGCCGAAGCGGGCAGTTCGGAGAGGGCAGCGGTCGCTGCTCCAACGGCAATCACATAGGAGCCGACACCGACCACTCGAGACAAGCGCTCGGAGAGCATGGACGCGACGTCCTCCGCATCCTGTTCGGTTTCGTCCAGTGGCACGACTGTGAACAATGCGCTCCCGATACTCGCCGATCTGACACCGTCACGAAACGCCTGCATGTGGAACATGATTTTGCGTGATAGCTCTGTGTCTTCCCCCAGAGCGACGACGCTGTGCCTGTCGGTCGGCCGGAGTCCGAGCGGTGCCGCAGCGATCTCTTCACCTAGCCCGGTTGTCAGCGCTGCGGCGAGAGCAGATTCCCGCAACCGGAGTTCATACTGAGCGTGCAGGATCTCACGTAACAGCATCGCAGTGGCCGTCTGTTTGGTCTCCAGTAGGAGTCGGCGTAAAGAGCTGCGATCGGTGTCCATGTCAAGAGTCGACCAGATTGTTCCGAGGACCTCGTCCTGAGATCGGAGTGCAATCACCATCCGAGCCGGTTCTCCGTCCCCTGCCTCGCGCACGACGACATCGTCGGAGCGCCATACCGCAGGCAGGAACCCGGTGGCCATGAGATGTTCGACGCGCCACTCCGGTACGGCTCCGCGGAGAATGGTTTGGTTGCGTATGGAGTCGACTTCTCCGCTTTCGACGGCGTATGCGAGGACCCGCGACTGCCTATCTTCAATTGTCACGGCGGTAGAGCTACTCGTGCTGATCCATCGAGCCAATTCCTGCAGGGTGTCGACTCGTGGTGCCGGTGCTTCGATGCGACCCGCATCGACGAGTCTGATCATTGCCCTGAACAGTTCCGTCCACCCCGTCCATCGTGATCGACGAAGGATAGGCACCCCATCGAGCTGTTGCAGGCTGGTGATCGACCTATCGATGGACGTGTCAGGAGGCACAATGATCGCCGCCGAAGTCCTCGTTTCGTGCAGGATTGACAGGAGTTCGAACTGGTTTCGAATAGGTGTGGAGACTAGAACTAGAGCCTCCGAGTAATCTCGGAGAACTCCGGGTTCGTACAAGACGACGGTTGTGACCTGTCTGTTTTCGTCACCTTCGTGGCCGATCTCAAGCGGAACGATCATGCCCGCCGCGCTGGATATCAGCGCCGATAGCGCAACAGACCTGTTGTTCGCGTCACTCACAATCTTTGCGATTCACGATGCACATCCGTGACACAGTACCTTCGGCCACATGGGCTTCACCAAAGCCGAACTGGCAGCGTGTAGCGATCGGCTGGTTCCCGACCTCATCGGGCCGGGGTGCCGGTTGCTGTTCGTCGGTATCAATCCCGGTCTGTGGAGCGCGGCAACCGGCGCGCATTTCGCCCGACCGGGCAACAGATTCTGGCCCGCGCTGTACCGAGCGGGCATCACAGACCACGTTGTCGACGCGTCGGCCGGGATGAGTGATGCCGATCGCGAGCAGGTCATCGGCGCCGGCGTCGGGATCACCAACGTCGTCGAAAGGGCAACGGCGACAGCGGCAGAACTCGACAAGGCAGAGCTCGTCGCGGGCGGCGAACGCCTGCGCGCGCGGGTCGAACACATCGGTCCTGCGGTCGTGGCCGTTGCAGGTATCACCGCCTACCGCGCCGCATTCGGCGATCGCCACGCACACCCGGGCGAGCAGGCCGAACGCTGGGGCACCGCCCGGGTGTGGGTGGTGCCCAACCCGAGCGGACTCAACGCACACGAAACCGTCGACACCCTCGCGGCCGCGTATCGCGTCGTCGCTGTCGAGGCTGGAGTGGTGAAGGCGGGAGTGCCCGACAGCTGAGTCGGTGCTGTCCGCTGAGTCGGTGCTGTCCGTGCACCTGTCAGATGTCGTTGGACGACAGTTCGCGTCTGCGCACCGACAGCAACTCGACCTCGGGGCGCGCCGCCGCGAACCGCTCCACCGAATCGAGGATGTCGACGACATGCCCCCGATTGGCGGCGACGAGCGACACCCCGATCGTGGTGCGACGATGGGCGTCGAGATGGTCGACCTCTGCGACCGACACCGAGAAACGTCGTTTGCACTCGGCGATCAACGGGCGGACAAGCGAGCGTTTCGTCTTGAGCGAGTGCACGTCACCGAGCAGGAAGTCGAATTCAGCGATACCAATCCACATCGCGACTCATGCTACGCAGGCGCGATCGGTTCAGTCACCGGTAATTTTTGGTCAGTCGCCGGTCTTCATCAGTCACTGGGTCCGATGAGTTCTGCGACGTGATCGGGAACGTACTTCGACAACGAGCGCGGCGGGCGATGATAGTTCCCGCTCTCGATCGGCTTCTTCGGCAGCGAGACCTGCGGGCGCGGAACCTCTTGATAGTCGATGGTGGAGAGAAGGTGCGACATCATATTGAGTCGCGCATGCTTTTTGATGTCGGATTCGACGACGAACCAGGGGCTCAGCGCGGTGTCGGTGTGCACCATCATCTCGTCCTTCGCGCGCGAGTAGTCCTCCCACCGATAGACGGACTCCAGGTCCATCGGGCTCAGCTTCCACTGCCGCACAGGGTCATTCATTCGCGAGCGGAACCGGCGCAGCTGCTCGTCGTCGGATACCGAGAACCAGTACTTGCGCAGGATGATTCCGTCGTCGATCAGCATCTGCTCGAAGATCGGGGTCTGTCGGAGAAAGCGGGTGTGTTCTTCGGGTGTACAGAAGCCCATCACCTTTTCGACTCCGGCACGGTTGTACCAGGATCTGTCGAACAGGACGATCTCGCCGGGCGCGGGCAGTTGCGCCACGTAGCGCTGGTAGTACCACTGGCCGCGTTCACGATCGGTGGGGGCGGGCAACGCGGCCACGCGCGCGATCCGAGGGCTGAGGTACTCGGTGATGCGCTTGATGGTGCCGCCCTTACCGGCGGCGTCGCGCCCCTCGAAGATCACGACCACGCGCGCACCCGTTTCGCGTACCCACTCCTGCAGTTTGACCATTTCGGTCTGCAGTCGGAAGAGTTCCGCCTCGTACACCTTGTTGGGGATTTTCTTCTGCTTGGGCTCGGCGGACTTCGATTTCTTCGACGTCGACTTCTTTGACATGTCGGAAGTTTAAGCTGCCGTGAACGATTGGGCGGGCAAGAGTGACCAACAGGAGACGTATTGGGGTCCCTGCGTCAGCGCCGTGCGGCGACCGCGTCGAGTTCTGACTGCAATTCGGCAACCGACGCGTCGATTCGGGCGCGCGAGAACTCGTTGATCTCGAGGCCGTCGACGATCTGCCACGCGCCGTCGACCGATCGGACGGGGAACGAGCACATCAGGCCTTCGGGAACTCCGTATGCACCGGGAGAACTGACCGCGGCTGACGTCCAGTCGTCGGCGGGGGTACCCAGTACCCAGTCGCGCACGTGATCGATTGCCGCATTGGCGGCCGACGCCGCCGAGGACGCGCCCCGTGCCTCGATGATGGCGGTGCCTCGGGCGGCGACGGTCGGGATGAAGTCGTCGACAAGCCAGTCGGTGTCGGCAGCGACGTCGGCGCCACTTCGATCACCGATGCGCGCGTGGAAGATGTCGGGGTACTGCGTTGCCGAGTGGTTACCCCAGATGCTCACCCTGCTGATGTCGCGCACCGGGGCTCCGGTGTGTGCCGCGAGTTGCGCGATGGCCCTGTTGTGGTCGAGACGTGTCAGTGCGGTGAATCGCTCGGCGGGGACGTCGGGCGCGCTCGCCGCGGCGACCGCCGCATTGGTGTTCGCCGGATTGCCGACGACGATGACGCGGATGTCGTCGGCCGCGACGTCGTTGATGACAGCGCCCTGCTCGGCGAAGATGGCCGAGTTCGCCGACAGCAGGTCCGCTCGTTCCATGCCTTTGGAGCGCGGTTTCGCACCGATGAGGAGCCCGAAGTCCGTGCCGTCGAATGCTGCACGCGCATCGTCGAAGATGTCGACGGAGGTCAGTAGCGGAAACGCGCCGTCCTGCAACTCCATCGCCGTGCCGTGCGCCGCGGAGACCGCCTGGGGGAGTTCGAGGAGGCGGAGTTTGATCGGGCGGTCGGGCCCGAGCATGTCGCCCGCGGCGATGCGGAACACGGCGGCGTACCCGATGCTGCCTGCGGCGCCGGTCACGGTGACGACCACTGGAGTGGTGTCTGTCATCTTCGGTTTCCTGTCTCGTTGTGGGTGACGTGTCGACTTGTGCCTGACGTGCCGCACACGTCAGCTCTGTGAAGAACTCTCGGTCAGAACGACTTTCGTCGAGCCGTGCGTGAGCGTCAACGTGGTTCCCTCCAGATCCCAGGTCACCGAGTCGGAGAGAAAGTCACTCAGCCACTTGTCTGCACCGTCACGCGGCGGGGGACACGCCATCATCGTGGTGGCCAGCTTGTCGGTGCGGAACGTGTTGTCGACGAAGGTCAGCGCACCGTTGTGGCGATTGCAGCCGGCCGTTGCCGAGATTCGCCCGGTTTCGGGGAACGAGACCTGCATCGGCCCGCCGCCGGGAATCGGTGTACCGGTCACCGACGTCGACGAGTAGTTCTTGCCGACCAGCACGCCTGGGTCGACCTCCCGCGATGATGAGTCTGTGCTCGCACCACAGGCGGCGAGGATGACGACACACGCAGCGCCCAAGGAGGCGACGAGCAGTCGCACCGGCGAACGAGATCGAGCTGGGCGGTACTGACACGTCGAACCCCGGCGTCGGATGCTCACGGGATTCACGGTAGCCGAAAGCGTCTGGTGGACGCGTCGTAATTGTCGGCTGCGTGGCCGCGTACCGTGGTTGTCGATCCGGGCCGTGACGTCGGAGTTCGGATGAAACGACGAGGTAGGAGAATCGTTCGGTGGGAAAGCTGACGAACAGCATGTGGCGGCTGCTGGGAGCCCAGTCCTCACGTAACCAGTCCAAATCGGTCGGGTTGATCAAAGAGGCGGACAACTACACCGACTGGGCCGCGGGCTTGGACACCGAGCACTTCCGTGACGAGGCCGAGAAACTCGAGATCAGCGCCGACGAGAAGGACCGAGCCAAGTTCCTTGCGCTGGCCCGGGAGGCCGCCGACCGCACGCTGGGTCTGAGGCCGTTCGACGTCCAGCTCCAGGGCGCGCTTCGCCTTCTCGAGGGCGACGTCATCGAGATGGGTACCGGCGAGGGCAAGACCCTCGCGGGCGCGATCGCTGCCGTCGGTTATGTCCTCGACGGCCATCAGGTGCACGTCATCTCGGTCAATGACTACCTGGCCACTCGTGACGCGGAGTGGATGAAGCCGCTCTTCGATTCGTTCGGGATCGTCGCGGGCGCGGTGTCGGAGAACTCGACCCGCGAAGAACGCAAGCGGGCCTACGCGGGCGACATCACCTACGGATCGGTCAACGAGATCGGGTTCGACGTGCTGCGCGACCAGCTCGCACAGTCAGAGGATGATCTGGTTTCGCCGACGCCCGACGTCGCGATCATCGACGAGGCAGACTCCGTGCTGGTCGACGAGGCGCTGATCCCGCTGGTGCTCGCAGGCTCGACCGAGGCCGAGGTTCCCGACCAGGCGATCCACGAGGTCGTCGGCCGGTTGAAGAACAAGCACTACGACATCGACGCCGAAGGTCGAAACGTGACCCTCACCGACGAGGGCGCCGCCTTCGTCGAAGAGGAACTCGGCAGCATCAACCTCTACGACGAAGAACATGTGGGCACCACACTCGTCCACGTGAACATCGCGATGCACGCGCACTACCTGCTCGAGCGCGACGTCCACTACATCGTCCGCGACGGCGGCGTCCATCTCATCAACGCCTCGCGTGGTCGCGTTGCGCAGCTGCAGCGCTGGCCCGACGGCGTGCAGGCCGCCGTGGAGATCAAAGAAGGACTCGCACAGACGGATTCGGGCGAGGTCATCGACACGCTCACCGTGCAGGCACTCATCGGTCGCTACCCGCGCGTCTGCGGCATGACCGGTACAGCGCTCGCCGCGGGCGAGCAGTTGCGCCAGTTCTACGAATTGCGGGTCTCGCAGATCCCACCGAACACCGCCAACATCCGCACCGACCTTCCCGACCGTGTGTACGACACGAAGGCCAACAAGGTCGAGGCAGTGGTCGACTACGTCAAGGAGATCCACGAGACCGGGCAGCCGGTGCTCATCGGAACCCACGACGTCGCCGAGTCGGAGGAGCTCGCCTACTTCCTCGAGAAGGCAGGCGTCCCGAGCGTCGTCCTCAACGCGAAGAACGACGTCGAAGAGGCGAAGATCATCGCGGAGGCGGGTGTGAAGGGCGCCGTCACCGTGTCGACCCAGATGGCAGGCCGAGGCACCGACATCCGACTCGGCGGTTCCGACGACGATCCGGCAGCGCGCGAGGAGGTCGTCGAGCTCGGTGGCCTGTGCGTGGTGGGAACCGGTCGTCACGACACCGAACGACTCGACAATCAGCTCCGCGGCCGTGCGGGCCGTCAGGGAGACCCGGGTTCCGCGGTGTTCTTCAGCAGCCTCGAGGACCCGGTCGTCACCAAGAACCTCGCGTTCAAGCGCGACCCTGTCTCCTCGGAGCCCGACGGATCGATGGGGCAGAAGGGCATCGACCTGATCGAGCAGGCCCAGCGCGTCGCCGAGGGCGTGATGCTCGAGCTCCACGCCAACACCTGGCGCTACAACAAGCTGGTCAACCAGCAGCGTGAGATCGTCGTCGCACGTCGAATGAAGCTGCTCACGACCGACACCGCGCTCGAGGAACTCGCCGAGCTCGAGCCGGAGCGATACGCCGAACTGACCGGGACCGCGAGCCCGACGGCGGACAAGGCAGACCAGGCGGACAAGGCGACGGCCGACGGGGAGACCGGTGACAAGGATGCCGGTGACACGACAGCCGACACTGCCGACGACGCGGCTGAGTCAACCCCTGCGACACCCACCGAGCCCGTTTCCCGCGATGTTCTCGTCCAGGCGGCCCGCGAGATCATGCTCTACCACCTCGACCGTGCCTGGGCAGATCACCTCGCATTCGTCTCGGATGTCCGCGCGAGCATCCACCTGCGGGCAATCGGCAAGGAGAGTCCGCTCGACGAGTTCCATCGGCTGATCCTCGCCGAGTTCGGCGAACTGCCGAACGAGGCCGTCGAGAATGCGCGTGCAACGTTCCGCGATGTCGCGATCACCGCGGACGGCGTCGACCTCGGTTCCGCCGACCTCCACCGATCGACGACGACGTGGACCTACATGGTGCACGACAACCTGTTCGCGTCGGGCGGGGCCAAGACCCTGCAGGGCGTCATCGGCATCTTCCGCTGACGTGGACGACCACCCCGAGTCCGTGAGCTCGACGTCGCGGATCGTCACGGTGCCCAACGCGCTGAGCGTCCTGCGCCTGGCGCTGATCCCGGTGTTCCTGTGGCTGCTGCTCGACGTCAAGGCCGATGCCTGGGCGTTCTGGGTACTCATGTTGTCGGGGTTCACCGACTGGGCCGACGGCAAGTTGGCTCGCCTGCTCAACCAGTCGTCGCGGCTCGGTGAACTGCTCGACCCGCTGGCCGACCGGCTCTACATCGTGATCATTCCGGTCGCCTTTGCGATCAGGGGGATCATCCCGTGGTGGATCATCGGCATCATCGTGGCGCGTGACGTGCTGCTGTTCGCGTCCGGTCCGCTGTTGCGGAGCAGGGGACTGCTGGCTTTACCGGTGCTCTACATCGGCAAGGCGGCGACATTCGCGTTGATGAGTGCGTTCCCGTGGTTGCTTGCGGGACAATTGGATTCGGTGATCGGCACGATCTGTTACCCGATCGGTTGGGCGTTCCTGATATGGGGCGTCGCGCTGTATGTGTGGTCATTTCTGCTGTACTGGGCGCAGACGATTGCGGTGGTCACGAAGATGCCGCGTGCTGGCGTGCCGACCGGCAGGGACATGGCCTAAAGTCTCGGAGGACTAGAAAGGGGTCGACGTGACCGATACCAATGTGCCGGCTGAACTGAGCTACACCCCCGAACACGAGTGGGTGCGCAAGGTCGGTCCGACCACGGTCCGAGTGGGGATCACCGACTACGCGCAGGGACAGCTCGGCGACGTCGTCTTCGTGCAGCTGCCGGAGATCGACAGCGAGGTCGAGGTGGGCGAGTCGTTTGCCGAGGTCGAATCGACCAAGAGTGTCTCCGACATCTTCGGACCGCTCAACGGGACGATCTCACAGGTCAACGACGAGCTCGATTCGTCGCCCGACCTCGTCAACTCGGAGCCGTACGACTCGGGCTGGCTCGTCGAGATCAGCCTCGACGATGCATCGGTCCTCGACGCTCAACTGGCCGACATGCTCGATGCAGATGGCTACCGGGCCGTAATCGAAGGCTGACCATTCCCAGGGCACGGGAAAGTATGATCGTCGTTGTCGTGGCCGAGTCGCACGTGGTTGCGTTCGGCACAGGCGGTACGGTTTAGCCAACGGAATTCGACGTCGCATCCGCGGCGTCGGGTGGCCTGGTGCGAGACCTCGCAGCGCGTGAGCGCGGACGCCGACGGTGAGTGCACTCAAGGTGACGAACGGATGAGGACGAAGGAGAAGCGGTGAGCGATAACGACAACGGCTACGAGGCGCCGGTGGAAACCACATCGGTGTTCCGTGAAGAGTTCATCAACGAACTCGACGCGGGCGCGGCGACCTCGAGCGAGCCGGCCGACACAGGGGTCGAGCGGCTGTCGCCCGGTACCGCATTGCTCGTCGTGAAGCGTGGCCCGAACGCCGGTTCGCGCTTCCTGCTCGATCAGCCGACGACATCGGCAGGTCGGCACCCCGACAGCGACATCTTCCTCGACGACGTCACAGTGAGCCGACGACACGCCGAATTCCGGTTGGGGGACAACGAGTTCCAGGTTGTCGACGTCGGCAGCCTCAACGGCACCTACGTCAATCGCGAGCCTGTCGACAGCGCAACTCTCAGCAACGGCGACGAGGTCCAGATCGGAAAGTTCCGGTTGGTCTTCCTGAGTGGTCCGCGCGACGGTTCCGGCGCCTGACACCGTGCCGGCCTCGACTGCGGACGCGCGCGGCGGAGGATCGATGTCCATCGGGTCGGTCCTCGCGCTGCTGCGCGAGGATTTTCCCGATGTGACGATCTCAAAGATCCGTTTCCTCGAAGCCGAAGGGCTTGTCACGCCAGAACGCGCCCCGTCGGGCTACCGGCGATTCAGCCAGTCCGACTGTGAGCGCCTGCGTTTCGTGCTCACGGCACAGCGCGATCGCTACCTGCCGCTCAAGGTCATCAAAGAGCAACTCGACGCCATCGACCACGGCGACGGGGGATTCGGCGCAGGTGGCACACCGGTGTTGTCGACTGCGCGCAGCGTCGTCGCACCGGCCACCGACTTCTCGGCGCGAGGTGGTCGGGTCTCCCGCGAGACCCTCATCGAGCGAACCGGAGTCGATTCGGCGTTCGTGACCGAACTCCAGCGCAACGGTCTATTGACATCCGGGCCCGCCGGATTCTTCGACGAGGACGCGGTACGGCTCGTCGAAGCCGCCGCGGCCCTCGCCAATTACGGCGTGGAAACCAGGCATCTGCGCGCGTTCAAGGTCTCCGCGGATCGTGAGGCGGGACTCGTCGCGCAGATTGCCAACCCGATCGCGAAGGGCAAAGGCACCGGCGCCCGCGACCGCGCCGAAGAACTGATTCGCGAAATCGCCGCGTTGTCGGTGACCCTGCACACGCAACTGGTCAAGCAGGCCGTGCGTGGCGTCCTTGATTGACGATCTTCTTGACGAAAGCGGCACGGCTCGCCGGAGCCGTGTATCTCGCCACGACGCCGCAGCGGGTCCAGTCGGTGTAGCGTCGATGGCAATTATTGACGGCGCGGGAGGTGCGAGATGAGCGAGATGCGTGTGGTGGGCATTCGGGTCGAGCCGCCGCAGAGTCAGCCGGTTCTGCTGCTGCGCGAAGTCGATGGCGAGCGCTATCTGCCCATCTGGATCGGGCAGAGCGAGGCGGCGTCGATCGCCTTGCGCCAAAAAGGGATCGAGCCGCCGCGGCCGCTCACCCATGACCTCATCGTGAATCTCATCGAAGAGTTCGGTCAGACACTCGTCGAGGTGCGCATCGTCGACATGCAAGAGGGCACCTTCTACGCCGAGATGGTCTTCTCGGGCGATGTGCGGGTGTCGGCCCGACCGTCGGATTCGATCGCGGTCGCGATGCGCGCAGAAGTGCCGATCATCGCCGACGAGGAAGTCCTCGCCGAGGCAGGTCTGTTGATCCCCGACGAAGACTCCGAAGACGGCCCCGAGGCGAAAGAGGACGAGGTGGAGAAGTTCCGCGAATTTCTCGACAACGTGTCGCCCGACGACTTCAAGGCCAGCGGCGGAGCCTGACACTCCCGCAGCGACACGTCACGGTTGCGTATCCCGTAGATCACCGTTCATCTCGATCTCAAGTTGAGGTTGAGTCTTAGGGCGCGTCGCATTGATTCGACGCACGGCCGCGACATACCGTCACGCACGTGATCGTCGGGGACACACCCGACGAGAGAGAGCAGATCGGGTTCGGCGGCGTATCGTGGTTGCAGGTCCGCACCGGTCCGATCCGAGCGTGGCGAGGGAGTCTGCAGTGGGCGATGTGCCGTTCGACGGTGACGAAGGTCAGCCGTCAGACAGCGAGACGACGACCGACGGCAACGTCGGCGTGGAAGCCGAGCATCCGGCGGACGACCCGACCCCACGTCGCCGGGCAACGCAGGGCAGCCTCGACGACATCGCGCCGGGACTCTTCCCCAACGACACCGTCCCCGACGAACTCGTCGGCTACCGGGTGCCGAGCGCATGCCAGATCGCAGGGATCACCTACCGACAACTCGACTACTGGGCACGCACATCACTCGTCGTGCCGTCCATCCGCGGTGCGGCAGGTTCGGGTAGTCAGCGTTTGTACTCCTTCAAGGACATCCTGGTCCTCAAGATCGTCAAGCGTCTGCTCGACACCGGGATCTCGCTGCAGAACATCCGGGTCGCCGTCGATCACCTGCGCCAGCGCGGCGTCGAGGACCTCGCCGGAATCACCCTGTTCTCCGACGGCACCACCGTCTATGAGTGCACGTCGGCCGAAGAGGTCGTCGACCTGCTGCAGGGCGGACAGGGAGTGTTCGGTATCGCGGTGAACGGTGCCATGCGCGAGCTGACCGGTGCCATCGCCGATTTCCCCGGCGAGCGAGCCGACGGTGGAGTCACCGAGTCGGCCCCCGAGGACGAACTCGCAGCGCGTCGCAAGAACCGCACCCGCCGAACCGGATGAGCGTACGGGTAGACTGAACAACGCGTCGCTGCAGTACGGGAGAGCGTCATCTCGAATGGCCGCCGAAGGAGCAACACCTCCTCGTCAAACTCTCAGGCACCCGGACCGTACTGTCGACGGCGTCTCTGGAAAGTGGTGACGGCCAAGCCGTTACCCGCCCACGGTGAAAGGTTTTCGTGTCATCGCCGACACGATGACTGAATCTCTCAGGCGCCGCCCCGCGGCATGACAGAGGGGGAGGGCCGACCCGCCGGTGCGACCGGTGCGCGCGAGAGGTTCCACCCCCATGACATCCGTCGATGCCTCGACCCCCGAGATCCGCGGCTCCGAGTTCACATCCGCTGCCTTCGTCGACCGCCACGTCGGGCCGGACGCAGACGAGACCGCAAGAATCCTCGCGCTCCTCGGAGTCGAGTCACTCGACGACCTCGCTCAGCAGGTCGTGCCCTCTCTGATCCTCGACGATCCGTCGGACAACGGGCTGTCGGCACTCGACGCCCCACTGACCGAGCAGGAGGCGCTCGAGCGACTGTCGGCGCTGGCATCGAAGAACACCGTCAACCGGTCGATGATCGGTCTCGGCTACTACGACACGATCACTCCCGGCGTCATCCTGCGCAACGTCGTCGAGAATCCGGCCTGGTACACCGCGTACACGCCGTACCAGCCGGAGATCAGCCAGGGCAGGCTCGAAGCGCTGCTGAACTTCCAGACGATGGTCTCCGACCTCACGGCCATGGAGGTGGCGAACGCGTCGATGCTCGACGAGGCCACCGCTGCCGCCGAAGCCATGACGCTCATGCGGCGTGCCGGAAAGTCGAAGTCGAATCGGCTCGTCGTCGACTCCGATCTCTTCCCGCAGACCAGGGCCGTCATCGACACTCGTGCACTGCCGCTCGGTATCGAGGTTGTCGAGGCGACGCTGAATCCGGGGCTGCCGGGGTGTGGGCTGCCAGACGGCGACTATTTCGGTGTCATCCTGCAGACGCCGGGAGCGTCGGGTCGAATCCTCGACGTCGCGCCCATCGTCGACGCCGCGCACGAGGCCGGTGCGCTGGTCACGGTCGGGGCCGATCTCCTCGCGCTGACCCTCATCACGCCGCCCGGCGAGCAGGGTGCCGATGTGTGCTTCGGTACCACCCAGCGTTTCGGCGTGCCGATGGGCTTTGGCGGACCGCACGCAGGCTATCTGTCGGTGCGCGCCAAGCACTCTCGTCAACTGCCCGGGCGACTCGTCGGTGTGTCCAAGGACGCCGACGACAACCTCGGCTACCGGTTGGCGCTGCAGACGCGTGAGCAGCACATCCGCCGGGAGAAGGCGACAAGCAACATCTGCACCGCACAGGTGCTGCTGGCGATCGTGGCCGCGATGTATGCCGCATACCACGGGCCAGATGGCCTGCGCGCCATCGCGCGTCGGGTACACGCACATGCCGCGACGCTCGCCGACAGTCTGAGCGCTGCCGGATTCAGCGTCGAGCACGCAAACTTCTTCGACACGGTGCAGGTCCGCGTGGACGGCCGTGCTGACGCGATCGTCGCCGATGCTCACCGCGCGGGAATCAACCTGCGCAGGGTCGATGCCGACACGGTGTCGATCGCGTGCGACGAGACCACCTCGGCCGCAGACATCGACCGGGTCCTCGAGGTGTTCGAGGTGGCGGGCGTGACGCCGCGCAGCTTCGCGCAGTCGGTCGAGACGCGGACGAGCGAGTTCCTCACGCATCCGGCATTCAACCGGTTCCGCACCGAGACGTCGATGTTGCGTTATCTCCGCGCCCTGTCGGACAAAGACATCGCGCTCGACCGGAGCATGATTCCGCTCGGGTCGTGCACCATGAAGCTCAATGCCACCACCGAGATGGAGCCCATCACCTGGCCCGAATTCACCCGGCTGCACCCGTTCGCGCCGGACAGCGACGGCGCGGGCATTCGCGAATTGATCGCCGACCTCGAGCAGTGGCTGGTGACGATCACCGGCTACGACAGGGTCAGCCTTCAGCCGAACGCGGGCTCGCAGGGTGAGTTCGCCGGTCTGCTCGCGATCCGCCAGTATCACCTCAGCCGGGACGACGCCGCTCGTGACATCTGCTTGATCCCGTCGAGCGCGCACGGCACCAACGCGGCGTCCGCGGTGATGGCGGGCATGCGCGTCGTGGTCGTCGCGTGCCGCGAGAACGGCGATGTCGACGTCGATGACCTGCGCGCCAAGATCGACGCCCATGGCGAGTCGCTGGCCGCGATCATGATCACGTACCCGTCGACGCACGGTGTGTTCGAGCACGACATCCGCGACATCTGCGCAGCGGTCCACGATGCCGGCGGTCAGGTCTACATCGACGGCGCAAACCTCAACGCGCTGGTCGGCGTTGCGCGCCCCGGCCGGTTCGGCGGCGACGTCAGTCACCTGAATCTGCACAAGACCTTCTGCATCCCGCACGGCGGTGGTGGTCCCGGCGTCGGGCCGATCGCGGTGCGGTCACACCTGGCACCGTTCCTGCCCGGACATCCGCTCGCCGACGAACTGCCCGGCGCGGCAACGATTTCGGCGGCGCCGTACGGATCGGCGTCGATCCTCCCGATCACCTACGCGTATATCGCCATGATGGGTGCCGACGGGCTGCGTCGCGCCACACTGACCGCGATTGCGTCGGCCAACTACATCGCACGACGCCTCGGCGATCACTACCCGGTGCTCTACACCGGCGACGGTGGATGGGTCGCACACGAGTGCATCCTGGACCTTCGCGGACTGACGAAGGAAACCGGAGTGACCGTCGACGATGTCGCAAAGCGGTTGGCCGACTACGGTTTCCACGCGCCGACGATGAGCTTCCCGGTGGCGGGAACCCTGATGGTCGAGCCGACCGAGAGTGAGAATCTCGACGAGATCGACGCCTTCTGCGACGCGATGATCGCCATTCGCGCCGAGATCGACAAGGTGGGCGACGGCACCTGGACCGTCGACGACAACCCGCTGCGGGGAGCACCGCACACCGCGGAATGCCTTGTCGCCGAATGGGATCACGCCTACTCACGCGAAGAAGCGGTCTATCCCCAGGGATTGCCGTCCGCGGGTGCGCGGGCCAAGGTCTTCCCGGCGGTGCGTCGTATCGACGGCACCTATGGAGACCGCAACCTCGTCTGCTCGTGCCCGCCGATCGAGGCGTTCGCGGACTGAGCGTTCCGGTTCAGGCGGAGGGGCCGAAGTCGCGTCCGTAGACGAGTTTGTTGATCGTCACGATGGCTGAGTTCTCGGGCTGCGGCATCGGCTCCTTGGTGATCGGGAATCCGACGGTTTTCGTCGCGGGCGGTAGCGGTGCGTTGCCGCGGAATCCCTGCGACGTCAGCAACGACAGGTGCTTCTGGTCCTGGGCGAAGCGGAAGAAGTCGGCGATCGCGGCGCTCGCCACGGGCGAGACCTGGTCACCGGCGAGCCGGATGATCGGGAAATCGGCAAAGGGTGTCGGGCCGCTCGGCACGATCTCGGCGAGACGGGCCGTCGAATCCTCGCGGGTGAGTTTGTAGAGCTGCTGCTCGGTGATCGGTACAGCGTGGATGGGCGAGGTTTTCGCGTCGGACGCGTCGCGCATGACCGTCGCCGCTCCGACGGGGCTGCCGTCGGGTGATTGCGGCGCGCCGTCGAGCATCGCCCCGACGCTCGACGCGACTCGGTCAGATGAGGCGTCGTCGTTGGTGAGCGGTCCGGTGGTGCGCATGACGCGCATGGCTACCGCCTGCGCGGCGAGCGAGGAGGCGTCGGACTGCGCGCCGAGCGGCATTGCCATGCGCAGGGAACCCCAGCCGGTGATGTCGAAGTCGCGGAGGCTGCCGTCGCGTTGCTGCAGCGTGGGGACCTGGCCCCAATCGATCTTGCCGTCGATCTTGCTGCCCAGCTCTGCTGATGTCGCGAGCACGACAGGCGAGGTCACCAACGATGTCGGTGTTCCCTCGAGTGCCGACGGTTTTGCCTGCGCCAACTCGGCGGCCCATACCGACGACTGCGGAATCCACGCGGCGGGAAACGCTCCCATCGACGCGGCGTCCCAATTTCCGGCCAGCCCGTCCAGGGTGGTCTTCGCGTCGCCCGCACGCACGGCGACGGTGATGCAGTGGTCGCGAACGACGGGTTTGCTCGCACCGAACTCGCGAGCGATCGCGATCAGTGCCGGAGCGACGTCGGCGTCGGCTACGACGTCGACCGTCGCAGGCCCCTCGATGCACGAGGCAGCAGCAGAATCAGCCTGCTTGTCGAGGTGGTCGCCGAGTTGCTGCCATGCCACGATCACGGCGGCTATCAGCACCAGAGCGAGTAATACGAACACCAGCCCGCGGCTGACCCCCCGCTGCCTGATTCCGCTTCCGCCACCGGTTACCCGATGATGCGCCACTACCGCCTCCGTTGTCGCGTGCGAGGTCCCGGACAGACAGGGCGTCCGTCCGGGACCTCACGCGTGTTCACGCCTTGGCCGCGGCAGCCTTGTACTCGCGGCGCTTGCGATGCAGGATCGGCTCGGTGTAGCCGCTCGGCTGCTTCGCTCCCTCGAGGATAAGTTCCTTGGCGGCCTGGAATGCGATATTCGTTTCGAAATCCGGAGCCATCGGCGAATAGGTCGGATCGTCCGCGTTCTGCCGATCGACCACCGGGGCCATCCGCTCGAGCGCAGCGACGACGTCGTCTGCGGTGACGATCCCGTGATGAATCCAGTTGGCGAGGAGCTGGCTGGAGATGCGCAGCGTTGCACGATCTTCCATGAGCGCGACGTCGTGGATGTCGGGAACCTTGGAACAGCCGACGCCGTGGTCGATCCAGCGCACCACGTAGCCCAGGATCGACTGGCAGTTGTTGTCGAGTTCTTCCTTCTTCTCCGCGTCGGACCAGTCGGTCTTCGGTGCGAGCGGAATGGTCAGGATGTCGTCGACCGACGCCGGGTCGCGCTTGGCGATCTCGTCCTGGCGCTCGAACACATCGACGAGGTGGTAGTGCATCGCGTGCAGTGTGGCGCCGGTGGGTGAGGGCACCCAGGCGGTGCTCGCGCCGGCCTCGGGCTGTGCGATCTTCTGCTCGACCATGTCGGCCATCAGGTCGGTCATGGCCCACATGCCCTTACCGATCTGAGCCTTGTGCTGGAGACCGGCGTGTAGACCGATGTCGACGTTGGAGTCCTCGTAGGTGACCATCCACTTGGCCTTCTTCATCTCACCCTTGCGGATCATCGCACCCGCCTCCATGGAGGTGTGGATCTCGTCGCCGGTGCGGTCGAGGAAGCCGGTGTTGATGAACACCACACGGTCTTCTGCGGCCTTGATCGAGGCCTTGAGGTTCACCGAGGTGCGGCGCTCCTCGTCCATGATGCCGACCTTAAGGGTGTTCTCCGGCAGGCCGAGAACCTTCTCCACGCGACCGAACAGCTCGACGGTGAATGCGGCTTCGTCGGGTCCGTGCATCTTGGGCTTGACGATGTAGATCGAACCCGTGCGCGAGTTCTGCAGACCGTCGTCGCTCAAACCGTGAATGCCCGCGAGCGAGGTGACCAGGGCGTCGAGGATGCCCTCGGGCACCTCGTTGCCGTCGGCGTCGAGAACGGCGGGGTTGGTCATGAGGTGGCCGACGTTGCGCACGAACAGCAGTGAACGACCGTGCAGGTCGAAGCCCGTGCCGTCGGGCGCGGTGTAGGTCCGGTTGGGGTTGAGCACGCGGGTGAAGGTCTTGCCGCCCTTGCTGACCTCTTCGGACAGGTCGCCCTTGTTGAGTCCGAGCCAGTTGCGGTAGCCGAGGACCTTGTCGTCGGCGTCGACTGCGGCGACCGAGTCCTCGAAGTCCATGATCGTGGTGATCGCCGACTCCATCACGACGTCCTTGATGCCTGCCGGATCGGTCTGCCCGATCGGCGACGACGGGTCGATCTCGATGTCGAGGTACAAGCCGTTGTGGCGCAGCAGGACCGACGCGGGGGACGCCGCGTCGCCGGTGTAGCCCGCGAACGCGGAGGGATCGGCGAGGGTCGACGTCGTGCCGTCGGCGAGCGTCACCTGGACAGCACCGTCGACCACGGCGATCTTGGTGACGTCGGTGTAGCTGCACTGCTCGAGCGGAACAGCCTTGTCCAGGAAGCCCTTTGCGTACGCGATGACCTTGTCGCCGCGAACCTTGTTGTAGCCCTTGCCCTTCTCGGCGCCGCCCTCGTCGCTGATGACGTCGGTGCCGTACAGGGCGTCGTAGAGCGAGCCCCAGCGCGCATTCGACGCGTTCAGTGCGAATCGCGCGTTGAGGATCGGCACGACGAGCTGAGGTCCTGCCGTCTCGGAGATCTCACGGTCGACGTTGGTGGTGCCGATCTGGAAGTCGGCGGGCACCTCGGCGAGGTAGCCGACATCGGTGAGGAACTGCTTGTACTCGCCGAACACGGCAGGATCGGAGAAGTCGACGCCCTTGTGGTCGCGGTGCCACGCGTCGATCTTGCTCTGCAGGTCGTCACGCACTGCGAGCAGCTCACGGTTGCGGGGTGCGAGGTCGTTGATGACGGCGGCCGCGCCCTTCCAGAAGGTGTCCTTGTCGACACCCGAGCCCGGAAGCGCCTCGCTGTTGATGAAGTCGTAGAGGACGGTGGCGACCTGAAGGCCCTCCACATTCGTGCGGGCGGTGGAGTCAACGGCAGGGGTCTGGTCCGACATAAGAGCCTTCCTTCTCCGGTGGCCCGGAAGCCGGTGGCGTTGCGGCTTCGGTGTCGAATCCGCGCACGTCATCAGCCCTCATCGGGACAACAGGGGCGATCGTGAACGCGCTCCATGTTACCCGCGAGGTAAATCGCGTCGTCAGCAGGCGTCGAGCAGCACGCCGAGGTGGGAACGCAGCGTGCCGCGCAGCTCGGCGCCACGATCGGCGATGGCCGACTGCTCGCGGACGTACTCGGCCCGCCCCGCGGGCGTCTCGATCTCGACGGGCGCGTAGCCGAGGTCTCGCAGGTCGTAGGGACTCGCTCGCATGTCGAGCTCGCGGGCGGTGAGTGCGAGCTCGAAGGCGACGAGTGTCAGCTCCGCGGGAATCAGCGGCGCGAGGTTGATGCAGGCGCGGTACAGGTCCATGGTCGCGTGCAGACAGCCGGGTTGTTCGTGCTCGATCTGTGTCTGCCGCGACAACGTCGACTCGTTTCGTGGACGAGCCGCGTCGGTGAAGAAGCGGAAAGCGTCGAAGTGTGTGCACCGCAACGGCATCGATTCGACGACGGCGTCGGTGGCGGCCGATCCGAGCCGCAGCGGGACGGAATGTCGGGGCGCGTCGGTGCGGTAGACCATCGCCCACTCATGCAGACCGAAGCATCCCAGGCGGGCGGGGCGCGAGGCGGTGGCGTCGAGAAGTGCGCAGGTGGCGAGAAGTGCGCCGCGACGTTCGGTGAGGAACGCCGGGTCGACGGTCACGCCCCCGTCGGGAGTTCGGGTGTAGCCGCGAAGGGTCGACAGCTCTTCGAGGACGCGCGCTTGGCCGCGGTCGCCCGTGGGACCCGGCGCCGCCAGCACGACGCCGTAGCCGGGGTGCCAGCGGCGTAGGTGTGAGGGGCGTGCCGAGTAGTAGGTGAACAAGAAGTCGAGGACGGGGTGCTTTTCGCCCTGCGCCCTCGACCGCAGGTACGGCCCGACGAGATCTTCGACGCGCGACTCGTGTGCGGCGCGACGCGCCTGCCAGGCGTCGGGAGATAAGACGTCAGGGGATAAGACGTCGGGGGAGAGGACAGGGTTCGAGAGCTCGACAGGGCGGCCGGGAGTCGCGTGCGTCATGGTCACACCCGATGCGTCTCGTCGCGGACGGTGCCGACGAACTCCTCCACGAGGTCGGCGAGCGCCACGATGCCGACGGTGCGTCCCGAGTCGTCGACCACCGCACCGAGGTGTGAGCTGGTGCGGCGCAGGGCGCGCGTCGCGTCGTCGAGTGGGGTGTCGATGCCGATCACCGGAAGTGGACGGATCTTGTCGACGCCGATGATCGTCTCCTGGCCGACGTTGTCGTCGAGGATGTCGTCGAGCACGTCCTTCAGGTGGAGGTAACCGGTGAAGGTGCCGTCGAGGCCGCGCACCGGGAACCGGGAGAAACCGGTGTCGCTGACGGCTCGCTCGACCGACCCGAGGGTGGGGCCGACGCCACCGGTCACCGGATCGACCTCGACGTCGACGCTGCGCATCCGATCGAGCGGGATCATCACCTCCGACACCGTGCGGGCGACCGACCGCAGTGCGCGGGTCAGACGCTCGTGTTCCTCCGCGTCGATCAGGCCTTCCTCACGGGACTCGCCGAGCATCTGCGCGAGTTCGACGGGCGAGACCGTCGAATCGAGCTCGTCCTTCGGCTCGACGCGCAATGCGCGAAGCGTGATGTTCGCCAGCCAGTTGTAGAACGCGATGAGCGGGCGGACGATCTTGATGAAGCCGAGGTGAACGGGGACGAGCAGCATGGCTGCGCGTTCCGGACCGGCGAGCGCGATGTTCTTGGGCACCATCTCGCCGAGCAGGATGTGCAGCACCGCAACGAGTCCGAGCGCCACGGCGAACGAGATGGGGTGCAGCAGCGACTCGGGGACGTGTGCGACCTCGAGTGGTAGCTCGAGGATGTGTGCGACGGCCGGTTCGCCGACCCGGCCGAGCAGGATCGAACAGATCGTGATGCCCAATTGGGCGCCTGCGAGCATGAGCGAGAGATGCTCGCTCGCACGGATCACCGTGCGGGCCCGCGATTTTCCGCTCTCGGCGAGCGCTTCCAGTCGGTCGCGTCGTGCCGAGATGAGGGAGAATTCAGCGCCGACGAAGAACGCGTTGCCCGCGAGCAACACCACGGTGAGAACGATTGCCCATGCGTCACTCATCGTGAGCTCCCGGGCTGTCGCTCGATGCGTCGTCGGACGTGATGGGTGTCAGTCGCACGACGTCGACGCGTCGACCGTCCATCGCGACGACGGTCGCATTCCACGGGGTGGTGTCGAACTCCTCGTCGGATTCGTCTTCGTCGTCGTCGCGCAGAGACACCACCATCGGGAGGTCGACGGAATCACCCGCTGCCGGGATGCGACCGAGTTCGTTCATCACAAGACCGCCGAGCGTGTCATACGGGCCATCGGGAGCGCGGTAGCCGGTGGCGTCGGCGACCTCGTCGGTGCGCAGCAGTCCCGAGAGCAGATATCCGTTGGCGTCGACCTGGACGTCGGCGCGTTCGTCGTCGTGCTCGTCGGTGACGTCGCCGAGGATCTCTTCGATGAGGTCCTCGGTCGTCACGATTCCGGCAGTGCCGCCGTACTCGTCGATCACCACGCAGACCTCCATGCCGTCGGCACGGATCTGCTCCATCAACGCGTCGCCGTCGAGAGTCGTCGGGACGGTGGGTACCGAGCGCGCTATCGACGAGAGGGACGTCGAGAGTTGTTCTTCCGGGGCGACGGTGAACGCCTGCTTGATGTGGACGACGCCGATCATGTCGTCGAGATCGCCGTCGTTGACGATCGGGAAGCGTGAGTGTCCGGTCCGCGACGTCGCCATGACGAGGTCGCGAATCGTGTCGTCGCGGTCGAGGTATTCGACCGTGACGCGCGGGGTCATCAGATCCTCGGCGGTGAGTTCACCGAATTTGAGTGACCGATCGACGAGCATCGCCGTCTCCGGGTCGATGGACCCCTGTTTGGCCGAGTTGCGTACGAGCGAACCGAACTCCGACGGCGATCGCGCCGACCGCAGTTCCTCGGCAGGCTCGATACCCATCCGCCGCACGATCCAGTTCGCGGCGCCGTTGAGACCCCGGATGACCCAGCGGAACGCCAGCGAAAAGTAGGCGAGAGGGGCGGCGGTGGCACGTGCCACCGCCATCGGACGTGCGATGGCGATGTTCTTGGGGACCAGCTCGCCGAGCACCATCGACAGCGACGTCGCGATGAGCAGCGCGAAAACGAGTGAGAGGACCGACGCGACCGATTCGCTCACGCCCATCGCGCGGAATACGGGACCGAGGATCTGTGCCAGCACCGGCTCGGCGATATAGCCGGTGATCAGCGTCGTGATCGTGATACCGAGCTGTGCGCCCGAGAGCTGGAACGACAGCGTCCGGTGTGCGCGCTGCACAATGCGTGAACGACGGTCGCCGCGGGTGGCGACCTCGGATTCGACGGCTGACCGTTCGAGCGCGGTGAGGGAGAACTCGGCCGCGACGAAGATCGCGGTACCGAGGGTCAGCGCTATGAACCCGATCAGGCTGGCGACGATGATCAGCGCCTGCACGTGTCACCTTCGTGTCGAGACAGAGCGTCCGGTGCCTGTGGCACAGGCGATCCCTCCATGACGCACCGAGTGGCTGGGGACAGCGCCACGGAGTCGGTGCGCTCCGTGGGCAACGCAGACCATTCTAGGTGCGGCGTCGGTGGCGAGGGCTCACCAACCTGTCGGTAGCGGTTTGCCCTCGGCGAAGCCTGCGGGCGACTGCACTCCGAGAACCACGCGCTCACGCAGTTCGCCGAGCGATCGCGCGCCGGTGTAGGTCGCCGTGCTGCGCACACCCGAACAGATGTGGTCGATGAGGTCTTCGACGCTCGGACGCTCGGCGTCGAGCTTGATCCGGGAACTGGAGATGCCCTCCTCGAACAGCGCCTTGCGCGCCTGGTCGAAAGCGCTGTCGGCAGAGGTGCGCGCTGCCACAGCGCGCTTGGACGCCATCCCGAAGCTTTCCTTGTAGAGCGCGCCCGACGCGTCGCGCTTGAGATCGCCGGGCGACTCGTAGGTCCCCGCGAACCACGACCCGATCATCACGTTCGACGCGCCTGCGGCGATAGCCAGTGCGACGTCGCGAGGATGGCGGACACCACCATCTGCCCACACGTGTTTGCCGAGTTCTGCTGCGGTGGTTGAACATTCGGCGACCGCGGAGAACTGCGGCCGTCCGACGCCGGTCATCATCCGCGTCGTGCACATCGCGCCGGGCCCGACGCCGACCTTCACGATGTCGGCTCCGGCGTTGATCAGGTCGCGTGTGCCCGCGGCGGACACGACGTTTCCGGCGGCCAACGGGACGCCGAGGTCGGCCGTTGCGACAGCTTCGAGCGCCGCGAGCATCTTCTCCTGGTGCCCGTGTGCCGTGTCGATGACCAGGAGGTCGGAACCGGCGGCCACGAGTGCCTTCGCCTTGCCGACGACGTCGCCGTTGATGCCGACGGCCGTCGCGATGCGGAGGCGGTTCTCGTCGTCGACGGCAGGGCGGTAGATGCCGCTGCGCAGTGCGCCAGTCCGGGTGACCACGCCGGTGAGGCGTCCGTCGCCGTCGAGCATGATCGCGGCGTGCTGGTGCGCGGCGTCGAGGATCTCGAAGACTTCCCGGACGTCCGTTCCGGCGGCCACCGAGACGAACCCGCGGTCGAGGACGTCGCCGAGTCGGGTGAAGCGGTCGACGTCGGTACACGCCGTCTCGTCGACGGTGCCGACGGGCCGCCCGTCACGGTCGACGACCACGACGATGCCGTGCGCACGTTTGGTGATCAGTGCGAGCGCGTCGCTGACCGAATCGTCGAGTTCGAGTGTGACCGGGGTGTCGGCCACGAGGTCGCGCGACTTGACGAACGCGATGCTCGACTCCACGGCCGGGATCGGCAGGTCCTGCGGCAACACGACCAATCCGCCCCGGCGGGCGACGGTTTCAGCCATCCGCTTTCCGGCGACAGCGGTCATGTTCGCGACGACGACGGGGATGGTCGTGCCCGAGCCGTCAGAAGACGCGAGGTCGACGTCGAAGCGGGAGATCACGTCACTGCGTGACGGAACGACGAAGACATCGTCGTAGGTGAGGTCATAAGCGGGCGAGTGTCCCGAGAGAAAGCGCACGTACACACACTGTACCCGGCGATGACTCGGCTGCGATTCGTGGGTTGTTGCCGTCGGCGCGTCGGGCGATCGGAGTCTTTTCTTGTGGGGAAGGCTAGGCTAACTTTGCTGGCAAACCGCTGTGAAGTGACTGAGCGCGAGGAGTGACGTGGGCAAGGTGGCGCCGACGCCCGATCCGACGCGCCTGTCGGTAGTCATACCCGTGTATCGGAGTGCGCTGTACATCGAGCCGTGCCTGCGCGCGATCCTGCGGCAAGTCAGGCCAGTCGACGAAGTTGTCGTGGTCGACGACCGCGGCGACGACGGGTCGATCGCGGTGGCGACGCACATCCTCACGTCGGCTGGTGTCGACCACCGCGTTGTCGAACTCGATCGCAATCGTGGCGCGGGTTATGCGCGCAACGCCGGCGTGCGTGCAGCAACCGGCGACGTGATCTGGTTCTTCGACAGCGACGACCTCGCCGACCCCACGTTCACCGCGCGCATGCTCGACGCGCTGGTCCGAGAACATGCCGACTTCGCTTCCTGCCGAACGATGTTCGTCGATCCTGCTGGGGCTGCTCTCGGCGTTGCCGAACGTCGAATGCGGCGGCGATTTGTCGACGGCCACGAATTCGCCCGAATGCTCATGCGGGGCAGGGTGAAGGCGTATCCGCCGGCACGATTGTTCCGCCGCGCGGTGCTCGGCGATGCACCCTGGGACGAACGCAGAGCGTATGAGGATATGGCGGCAACGCTGCGCATCGCCCTGCGCGCCGACCGCGTCGCGCTCGTCGACGAGCCGCTGCTCTGGTATCGACAGCATCCTGAGTCGACGTCGCAGGTCACCTGCACGCACACCGCCGATGTCTTCACGATGGGCGACGAAGTGGCCCGACTTGCCCCGGAGCTTCGCGAGCGCAACGCGCTGTCGGGGTGGGGATCGAGCTGGCTGGAGGGGAGTCGGAACCGCTCGCTCGCCCGCGCGTTTCGCTACCGGGAGGTGCTCATACCCGCCGCGCACATGGCGATGCGGGCCGCGCAGGCCAACTTCGGAGACCCCGACGTAGTCCGTTCTCTGATCGCGGAGTCGCGCCGGCGGTCGTCGCTCGCCGACGTGATTCCGCTGGTCGCCAGCGGCCAGTTGCGCTCCGCGGCGTTCGCGGTCGGCATGGCGGCGTCGCCATCGGCGTACGCGCGGGTGCTGCGCACCCGGTGACCGACAGCAGGCTCGTGGCGGGCCGCGGGGTACGTACACAATCCGGTCGTCAGCGCGAGGCCGTGACAATTATTGTCGCGGCGTCCCGCTGGCGTCGCAGTTGTGTACGCAGCGACCCCGCGCGGCCGTGCCCGAGTTCAGCATTCCGTGAGATCGGGTCGGGCTCAGTCGCCGACGGCATGGTCGGCCCCGGACTCTGCCGCATCCGGCGTCCGCCCCGACGGTGGACGTGCCTGGTGCGTTTGCGGTGGCGGTCAGAGGTCGCGGGTCACAGCCCAAAAACGTTCGGGCGCAACGATTTTGTCGATGTTGAACTGTGTTATGGGTGGGGTAGCACTCAACGGCCGCGTGGCGGGGTACGTACACAATCCGGTCGTCAGCGCGAGGCCGCGACAATAATTGTCGCGGCGTCCCGCTGACGTCGCAGTTGTGTACGCATTGACCCGGTGCGGCCGTGTCCTGGTTGAGCATTCAGTGAGATTGGGTCGGGCTCAGTCGCCGACGGCATGGTCGGCGCCGGACTCTGCCGCATCCGGCGTCCGCCCGGCGGTGGACGTGCCTGGTGCGCATCCGGTGACCGTCAGAGGTCGCGGGTGACAGCCCAAAAACGTTCGGGTGCAACGATTTTGTTCATGTCGAACTGTGTGTTCTGCGTGGGGTAGCACTCGACGGCCGTGCGTTTGAGATCCATCGACCCGGCGGCCGGTTGCACCTCGTCGAGCACGCATCCCCGCCAACGCAACACGTCGCGACTGGCCATCTCGTCGCTGCGGCTGTAATTGCAGTACGGCAGATCCGCGTACATCCACAGGGGAACCGGCACCCGTGCCGCAAGAACCGCGTTACGTACGAGCAGGTGGTCGGCATGCCTGACACCGAGCGGTCCGATAACCACCTGTGGTCGGTGGGTTTCCACCAGTTCGGATACAGCGCCGCTCAGCGCCACGAGGTCGGCGCCACCGTACTGCTGGTCGAGGAAATCGAGATGTACCGCGCGAGCACCGAGCGTCGCGACGGCCTTCTCGTCCTCTGCTCGGCGGATGTCGAGTGCTTCGCTCGAAGACGCGAAGCCGGTCGAGCGGTCCCATTCCGTGTGCTGAGGCGGATCGGGCCGCCCGGCCAACATGGTCACGACAACGACGTCGTCCATCGCCGACAGCGCTGCGCCGGCCGAATACACCGCATCGTCGAGATGCGGAGAGATGACCAGAACCCGCGACAGATCCGCTGCGTTCAGACTGTCTTCACCCTCGACGTTCAGTCGGTCTTCACCTCGGTGCGATCCTGGCCCCAGAGCGTGTGGAAGGTTCCGGGCTTGTCGACGCGCTTGTAGGTATGTGCGCCGAAGTAGTCGCGCAGGCCCTGCGTCAGGGCGGCAGGCAGCCGGTCGCTGCGCAATCCGTCGTAGTAGGAGATCGATGAGGCGAACGCCGGTACGGGCACTCCCATCAGCGTCGCCGCCGACACCACTCGTCGCCAACTGTCGAGGGACGACTCCACGGCGTCGGTGAAGTAGGGCGCGAGCAGCAGGCTCGGCAGGTCGGCGTTGTCGGCGTACGCGTCGCGAATCCGGTTGAGGAACTTCGCGCGGATGATGCAGCCGCCTCGCCAGATCGTGGCGAGCGAGCCGCGGTCGACGTTCCAGTTGTACTCCTGGCTGCCCGCGCTGATCTCGTCGAATCCCTGGGCATAGGCGACCATTTTGGAGGCGTAGAGCGCGCGGCGGATGTCCTCGACGAACTGCTCTTTGTCCTTCGGAGCCTCTGCGAGCGTTCCCGAGGCCAGCGACGTTGCCGCGGACCGCTGGTCGGCAGCGCTCGACAGCGCCCGGGCGAACACCGCCTCCGCGATCCCGGTCACCGGGATGCCGAGGTCGAGTGCGGCCTTCACCGTCCACCGGCCGGTGCCCTTCTGGCCCGCCTGGTCGACGATGACGTCGACGAGTGGTTTACCGGTCTCGGCGTCGACCTGGGCCAGCACCTGCGCGGTGATCTCGACCAGGTAGCTCTCGAGTTCACCCTTGTTCCACTCGGCGAAGACGTCGGCGATCTCGGCAGGTTCCATGCCGAGGCCTCGACGCATCAGGTCGTACGCCTCGCCGATGAGCTGCATGTCGGCGTACTCGATGCCGTTGTGGACCATCTTGACGAAGTGGCCGCTGCCGTCGGGACCGATGTGGGTGCAACAGGGTTCGCCGTCGACGTGCGCGGAGATCTTCTCGAGCATCGGCCCGACCGATTCGTACGACACCGCGGGGCCGCCGGGCATGATCGACGGACCGTTGAGTGCGCCTTCCTCGCCGCCGGAGATGCCCGCGCCGATGAAGTTCAGGCCGCGTTCGGCCATCGCAGCCTCGCGACGGATCGTGTCGGTGTAGAGGGAGTTGCCGCCATCAATGATGATGTCGCCCTTCTCCATCACGTCGGCCAGCTCAGAGATGACCGCGTCGGTGGGGTCGCCCGCCTTGACCATGATCAACACGCGACGTGGCTTCTCCAACGCGTCGACGAACTCCTGCATCGTCTCGGTGCGGATGAAGTTGCCCTCGCTGCCATGCTCATCAAGGAGAGCATCGGTCTTGGCGATGGAGCGATTGTGGAGTGCAACGGTGTAGCCGTGGTGAGCGAAATTGCGGGCGATGTTGGAGCCCATGACTGCCAGGCCGGTGACTCCGATCTGGGCCTTCGACGACGCGGACGATGTGGCGGAGTTGGTCATGCCACCAGCCTATTGCCTCGGAGGCATCCTGTGTTCTGTGGTGTCCGAAGTGTCGCAACCGCACCGGTCGACGGTGTCGCAGGCCGATCCGGCCCACGAGAGCATCAGTGAGCCGCGACGAGCCTGCTCAGTTCGGTCAGCCAGGGGATTGCGACGGCCAGCGTCGGCACCACCAGGATCGCGGTCGCGCCCGAATACGCCACTGTGACCAGCCAGATCGGCGCGCGGTCGTGCCGGAGGCGATGGACGCGGGTCAGCGTTGTCGGCCCGCCGACGGCCATCGCGCCGCGTGGTGCGACGGCGTCCGCGCACGCAACAAGCGCGCGCCCGAGTGTTGTCGGTGCGGTTGCTCGAACCGCCTGGTCGTCGGCGAGGGCCTCGACGAGAAGCTCGACCGAACCGAGCGCGGAGGAACTACGTACGAAGCGGGGGAACGCTTCATGGAGCGCGATGAACGCTTCGAGGACGAGGTCGTGGCGTGCGCGAAGGTGTGCACGTTCGTGTGCGATGACGGCGATGAGTTCGTCCCGGGAGAGTCGGGCCACGACGCCCTCACTCAGCACGACGCGCTGCCGAATGCCGGGCAGGCAGTAGGCGAGTGGCTGCTCGACGTCGATCATGCGGATATCGCGACCGAACAGCGGATGCGACTGATCGGAGCGGTCGCATCGGTCGAGGATGTCGATGAGTTGGCGATGCGTCGCCCGTCGAGCACGGGTGCGTACACCGACGCGAACGACCGTGAAGATCAGGCGGGCGCCGATGAGCAGCGTGAGCGCGAAGACGCCCACATAGGCAATCCACAGCGGAAGCCCGACCCGTTCGATCTCCCGGAGCGGGTGGGTCGTCGGCGCGCCGTCGGGGCCGGGGGAGAGCAGATTCGCCGCGATTGCCAGACCGCAACTGAACGCAGACAGCACGGCCGCGAGTGCGATGGCCTGCCACAGCGTCATTGCTGCTCGGGGTGCACGAATCGGCCACTGGGCTCGCGACAACGCCTCAGGGGCAGGGCCGACGAAAACCAGCGTCATGATGCCGAAGAGCAGTGCGGTCATCGAGTGCTGTCCTAGCGGTGGGCTGTATAGCAGGGTGAATCAGTCGTGCAAGTAAATACATAGAACGAAAGCGAGTGAATCAACGGTACTAAAGCGAATCTAGCTGGTCTCTTGAGTACCGCGGGCTGCTTCGAGCTCATCGAGCGCACGACGCAGCGCGGCGGCTTCGTCGGCGCCTACTCGACCGACAAAGCTGACGAGGGCCGCGTGCCGAGAGCCGGGGGCATGCGCTTCGCTGAGCGCATCGACCATCAATGACGCCACGAGGTCTTCGCGTGGATGGGTGGGGACGTACTTGTGGGCTCGGTCCTCGCGGATCTGCGTGACCAGGTTCTTCTTCGCCAGACGCTGCAGCACGGTCATCACCGTGGTGTAGGCCAGGGAGCGGTCGCGGGATAGATCCGCGTGGACCTGGCGAACCGTCTGAGGTGTGGGACTCTCCCAAAGGGAGTCCATCACCGCACGCTCCAGATCGCCCAATCCGTTCATCTTTCGCATTTTACTGCCGTTTCCTCTACTTGCTCGACGCCGGGGCCAACTTGCCTCGCGGGGTGCCTTGACAATGTTGGTAAGGCTAGCCTACGTTAATCACAACGTCGGACCGCGCGAGAGTCCTGAGGGCTGCAGAGACCCCCGGTCCACGTCGCGGTAAGCCCCACATCCCCAACGGGATGTGGGGCTTACTGGTTCCCGGGGAAGGGCCACAGGGCCAGCGATGCCCGGTCACGTGAGTCGTGACACTCTTGTTCGCATGACTGTTGACGACACGGACGATTTCTCGAAGTTCGCGGGTAAGGGTCTCGACGCCCTGCTCGGCCTGCAGATCACCGACATCGACGACGACGGCGCGGTCACCGCGACCTTGGAGATCGATTCGCGACATCATCAGCCGTTCGGCATCGTGCACGGCGGCATCTACTGCGCAATCGCCGAGAGCGTTGCCAGCACCAGTGGCTTCGTGTGGCTGTCCAAGCAGGGGCCGGGTCAGACCGCGGTCGGCGTGAACAACAACACCGACTTCCTCCGTTCGGTCAGCAGTGGCGTCGTCACCGCCACGTCGTCCCCGATCCACCGCGGACGCCGGCAGCAGCTCTGGCGTGTCGAGATGTCCGACGACGCCGGTCGCCTGCTGGCCACGTCGCAGGTGCGTCTCCAGAACATCGACATGCCTGCGGGCGCGTGACCTCGCGGCACACGTTGGGCGCCGACGTCCGGCGCTCGGTAGAAGAGCTCCTTGCGCCGGTCGACGACGATCTCGCGGCGCACTACCCCGGCGATCGTGCTGATCCGCAGCCGGTGCACACCGTCTACGTGAGCGCGGCAGACGTCGACGAACAGACGCCGCGATCGTGGGGTGACGAGGCGCTCCGGATCGCCGACGCCGCGTCGGCTGTCCTCGGCGAACTCGCGGACGACGACGTGGTCGGAATCGTGCTCGAGCGGTTACGAACCAACCCGATCGAGGATCTGCGGATCGATCTCGAAGACGGTTACGGATGGCGTCCGGACGCCACCGAGGATGCCGACGCCCGTCGGGCAGGCGAGACCCTCGCCGCCTGGACTCGCCAACGACCCCACGCACCTCGATCCGCGGGTTTGCGGGCCAAGGGACTCGGAGTCGTCGAGCGCAGCCGCGGTCTGCGCACGCTTGAACTGGTCCTCGACGCCGCGGGTGGGATCCCCGACGGTTTCGTGTTCACCGTGCCGAAGCTGCGCGACGTGCGGCAGGTCGACGCCGTGAATCTGCTGTGTGCCGAGTTCGAGCGCGTCCACGGCGTGCCTCCCGGCTCGTTGCGATACGAACTGCAAATCGAGATCCCGCAGGCGATCCTCGGCCAAGACGGTCGCGCAACGGTTGCCGAAGCGGTGCATCGGGGCGCCCCGCGGCTGAGCGGTCTGCACTACGGCACCTACGACTACAGCGCAGCATGCGGAATCGTCTCGGCGCAGCAGTCTCTCGCGCATCCGGTCGCCGATCACGCCAAGAACGTCATGCAGGCCGCGGCCGCGCAGACCGGCGTCTGGCTCAGTGACGGCTCGACTCAGGTCATGCCGACCGGCGACGACGCCCAGGTCGCGGCGGCGTTGCGGCGTCACCACTCGCTGGTGCTGCGGTCACTCGAGCGCGGCTACTACCAGGGATGGGATATGCATCCGGGGCATCTGATCACCCGATGGGCCGCGGTCACCGGGTTCTACCGGTCGGCGATGCCGACCGCGGTGACTCGACTGCAGAGCTATTTCGAGCGACGCGGCGGCGACGTCGTCGACGAGCCGGCCACCGCGATGTCGTTGGCGCTGGTCGTCGGCCGGGGGTTGGCGGCAGGCGCGTTTACCGAGGACGAGGTCACCGCGATCGCGCCGCAGTGCACCTCGACCCGCCTCGCGCAGTTGCGCGCCACCGGCGGTGCACTCGTCGACGAGTGATGGCGCTTCGACGCGCCGCGGCGCAGCGCGCGTGGCAGGATGACCACACCAGCAGTGGGGTGTGTCGACCCCGGATCGTCGTGAAGAGGGGTTCAGGTGCGGCTGTCGCCACATGAACAAGAACGGTTGCTCATCTCCTACGCCGCGGAACTGGCGCGGCGCAGGCAGGGGAGGGGTCTGAAGTTGAACCACCCCGAGGCCGTCGCGCTGATCACCGATCACGTACTCGAGGGTGCGCGGGACGGACGCAGTGTCGCCGAACTCATGGCATCCGGTCGTGAGGTCCTTGCTCGCGACGACGTGATGGACGGTGTGCCCGAGATGCTGCACGACGTCCAGGTGGAGGCAACGTTCCCGGACGGAACGAAACTCGTCACCGTGCATCATCCGATCGGGTGATGCTGATGAGCCACCGGGACCTTGTAGCGCAAAAGCCAACGGCGACAACGTATTCCATGTTCGTCATCCCGCGTACCGGCGTGTCGGCGACACCGCGCGGCTGCCAGAACGAGAGGTGTCATGTCTGACGACAGTCCCGCGGTGATCCCCGGCGAGGTGATCGCCGCACCGGGAACCATCGAACTCAACGCAGGAGCCGACCCCGTGACGTTGACCGTCGTGAACTCGGGTGATCGGCCCGTCCAGGTCGGTAGCCATGTGCACTTCCCCCAAGCCAATTCGGCGCTCGATTTCGACAGGGCCGCCGCGCGGGGCCGTCGACTCGACATCGCCGCAGGTACCGCGGTTCGCTTCGAACCCGGCATCGAGATGACCGTGACGCTCGTACCCCTCGGCGGAACCCGTGAGGTATACGGGATTTCGCTGGACGCGCCGGGAAAGGTCGACTGACATGGCAATTCTGGGACGCGACCGCTACGCACAACTCTTCGGTCCGACGACCGGTGACCGAATTCGCCTCGCCGACACCGACTTGCTCATCGAGGTGACCGAAGATCGTTCCGGCGGACCGGGTCTCGCCGGCGACGAAGCGGTATTCGGTGGCGGCAAGGTGATCCGCGAGTCGATGGGACAGAGTCGCGCCACCCGCGCCGACGGTGCTCCCGACACCGTCATCACCGGTGTGGTCATCCTCGATCACTGGGGAATCATCAAGGCAGACGTCGGTATTCGCGACGGACGGATCATCGCGCTGGGCAAGGCGGGCAACCCGGACACCATGGACGGCGTTCATCCCGAGCTGGTGATCGGCGCCTCCACCGAGATCATCGCGGGAAACGGCAAAATCCTCACCGCGGGCGCCATCGACTGCCACGTCCACTTCATCTGCCCACAGATCATGGACGAGGCGCTCGGCAACGGCATCACCACGCTGATCGGCGGCGGCACGGGTCCGGCCGAGGGGAGTAAGGCGACCACGGTGTCGCCCGGCTCGTGGCACCTCGCGTCGATGCTCGCCGCGACCGACGGCTGGCCGATGAACATCGCGCTGCTCGGCAAGGGCAACACGGTGAGCGCCGAGGCGATGCACGAACAGATCCGCGCAGGTGCGTCGGGCTTCAAACTGCACGAGGACTGGGGGAGTACGCCCGCCGCGATCGACGCGTGCCTGCGCGTCGCCGACGAGACCGGTGTGCAGGTCGCCCTGCACTCGGACACGCTCAACGAGGCAGGCTTCGTCGAGTCGACGCTCGGTGCGATCGCCGGACGCAGCATTCACGCGTATCACACCGAAGGTGCCGGAGGTGGGCACGCGCCCGACATCATCACGGTCGCCTCGGTTCCCAATGTGCTTCCGAGTTCGACGAATCCGACGCGTCCGCACACCGTCAACACGCTCGACGAGCATCTCGACATGCTGATGGTCTGCCACCACCTCAATCCGACGGTGCCCGAAGACCTCGCGTTCGCCGAGAGCCGTATCCGACCGTCGACGATCGCCGCGGAGGATCTGCTCCATGATCTGGGTGCGATCTCGATGATCGGTTCGGATTCGCAGGCGATGGGTCGCATCGGTGAGGTGGTGTTGCGTACCTGGCAGACCGCGCATGTGATGAAGCGCAAACGCGGATCACTGCCGGGCGACGGCGCCGCCGACAACAATCGCGCGCAGCGCTACATCGCCAAGTACACGATCTGCCCGGCCGTCGCGCATGGGTTCGACTCCGAGATCGGGTCGGTGGAAACGGGCAAGCTCGCCGACCTCGTGCTCTGGGATCCCGCATTCTTCGGCGTCCGACCAGATCTCGTCATCAAGGGTGGCGCGATCGCGTGGGCACAGATGGGCGACGCGAACGCGTCCATCCCCACACCGCAGCCGGTGTTGCCGCGTCCGATGTTCGGGGCGAGCGCACCGTTGGCTGCCGCGACGTCGATTAGTTTCGTCGCACCGGGCTGCGATCCCGACCTCGCCGAGCGCATCGGTGTGCGACGCACACTCGTGCCGGTCACCGACACTCGCGGAATCGGAAAAGCCGACATGACCAACAACGACGCCCGGCCGGAGATCACTGTCGACCCGGACACGTTCACCGTCACCGTCGACGGCGAGGTGTGGGATGCGCCGCCGGTCACCGAACTGCCCATGGCGCAACGCTATTTCCTGTTCTGAGTTGCCCATGCTCCCGCCCCGATCTCGAGAACCGCACCATGACCCCACCTGAGAAACCATCGCGCTACGCGGGCGCGCCGCTGGCAATGATGTTGTCGCTGGCCGATTCCCGGCTGCCTGTCGGCGGGCACGTGCACTCGGGCGGCGTCGAACAGGCCATCGCCGACGGCTTTATCCGTGGGGTCAGTGATCTCGCGTCTTTCCTGCATCGACGTGTCACCACGAGCGGTTTGGTTGCCGCGTCCATCGCGGCGGCCGTCGCCGACGGCAGCATCGACGTTGCGCGTGCGCTGCAGGAAACCGACGCACGCACGCCGTCGGCGGCCGCACGCAAAGCGTCGATCGCTCAGGGCCGTGGCATGCTCCGATTGGCCAAACGTATGTGGCCGGAACGTGATTGGTCGTCGCACATGCCGACGACGCATCTGCCGGTCATCAGTGGAGCGGTGGGGGCGGCAAGCGCACTGTCGGGATTCCACACCGCCCTGGTACTCGTCTACACGACGATGAGCGGCTCGGCGACGGCCGGCCAGCGACTCCTCGCGCTCGACCCCGCCGACGTCGCGCTCATGATCGCCGACCTCGGTCCCGAGTGCGAACGTGTCGCGGCGTCGGCGGCGGTGGGTCTCGCTGATCTCTCCGATCCGGTTCTCGACGTCTTCGGCGAACGCCATGAGCGACAACCCATGCCCCTGTTCATGTCCTGACGTTGTCGTTCACCTCGCGACGTAGCGTTAAGTCACGTAGACCACCCCGCACTGTCCACAATCCCGAAAGGATCACCATGCCACCGCATCTCATCGACGGAGAGCCGCACAGCCACGATCATGACCGTCCGCGACGTCACCGCGAGCCGGGCGAGGCATTGCGGATCGGTGTCGGCGGACCTGTCGGATCGGGTAAGACGGCTTTGGTCGCAGCGCTGTGCCGCCAGCTTCGCGAGGAACTCTCCGTCGCGGTTCTGACCAACGACATCTACACCACCGAGGATGCAGACTTCTTGCGGCGCAACGCTGTTCTGCCCGACGAGCGCATCACGGCTGTGCAGACGGGTGGTTGTCCGCACACCGCGATCCGCGATGACATCACCGCGAATCTCGACGCGATCGACGACCTGGTCGCGGCGAATCCACCGCTCGACCTGATTCTCGTCGAATCCGGTGGCGACAACCTCACCGCCACCTTCTCGACCGGCCTGATCGACGTGCAGATCTTCGTGATCGACGTCGCCGGTGGCGACAAGGTCCCGCGCAAGGGCGGACCGGGCGTCACCTTCTCGGATCTGCTGGTGATCAACAAGACCGACCTCGCCGAGCGGGTCAATGCCGATCTCGACGTCATGCGCCGCGATGCCGCGAAGGTCCGCGACGACCGGCCGACCGCGATGATCTCGTTGACCGACGACCCGGCCGCCACCGACGTCTTGGCGTGGGTTCGCGCACAACTCGCGGCGCCCGTGGCGACGGGGTAATGCGTACCAGGGTCGAGATCGTCGTCGAGCCCGGTCGGCGTTTCCGACACCGGGCATCCGGTGGGTTGGCCGTACGCCAAACCGGTTCGCAGGCAGCACATCTCATCGGAACGGCAGCTACGCCGCTCGGTGGGGACGACATCGAGGTGCGTGTGATCGTCGAAGCGGGCGCCCACCTCGACCTCGGCAGTGTTGCTGCGACCATCGCCCTGCCGTCGACCCGGCGCGTCGACTCGACGATGTCGTGGTACATCGAACTCGGGCCAGGTGCCCGGTTACATCTGCATCCGGAGCCGACTGTCGTCGCGGCCGGTGCTGATCATCGGTCGGAGATCGTGGTCGCGATGTCAGACGATGCGATCCTCACGCTCTCCGAAGACGTGCAGATCGGACGTTCCGCGGAACTCGGCGACAAGGACGCCGGCGGGCGTTGGGAGGGCGGACTGCATGTCGATGTCGGTGACGTTCCCGCGCTGCGACACCGGGTGGCGCTGGGTGTCGGCTCAACCGCGCATCAGTCCGGCCTTCGCGCGACCAGCAGCGTCTTCCGCTACCCGGACACGCGCGCCGATCAGGTCGACCCGGAGGCTTTCGCCGCCCGCCTGGGCCTGGCATCGGGCGGGTCGCTCGCCACCGCACTCGGAGCGACCGTCGCACAGACACGGCGCCTCGTCGACGAGATGGAACTCGCGACGATGGCGCCGTGACCTGTACTGGAAGTCGAGCAGGCGGTCAGCTCGCCTTGGTGTCGGTTTTCTTCTCGACCTCTGCGTCGGCCTCTGGTGTCGTTGCGTCTGCCCCGACCGATTCGCCCTCGACCTCGTAGATGGGCTTGTTCTCGAGTTCGGAGAGATGCCCGATGGCGGTGCGGGCGTAGACCTGCTGTTCGGTCACCGCGAGCTGGGTGCGCCCACGGGTGCTGAACGCGAAGAACCAGTTGATCAGCGTGTTGAGGCGGTTGCGGAAGCCGACCAGATAGACCAGGTGCAGGGCCAACCAGCCCACCCACGCGAAGTATCCCTCGGTCTCGAACCGCTTGTCTGTTCCCGGGATCGGCACCGACATCACCGCTGAGAACCGCGACACCGTCGCCATCGAACCCTTGTCGTGGTACGAGAACGGCTTTCGCTGCTGCGGGGTCTGACCCTTGAGTCCGTTCTTGATGCAGTCGGCCGCGTACCGACCGCCCTGAATCGCGCCCTGCGCCATGCCGGGCACACCCTCGACGGACATCATGTCGCCGACGACGAAGACGTCGGGGTAGCCGGGGATCGACAGGTCGGCGAGCACCTTGACGCGCCCCGCGCGGTCGAGCTCGACGCCCGACTGCTCTGCGAGCTGCTTGCCGAGCGGGCTCGCCTGAACACCGGCAGACCACACCTTGCACTGCGACTCGATTCGACGCGTGGTGCCGTCCTTCTCCTTCACCACGAGACCGTCGTAGTCGACGTCGACAACCATTGCGTTGAGCTGGATCTCGACGCCGAGCTTCTCGAGGCGCTTGGCGGCCTTCGTCCCGAGCTTCGGTCCCATCGGCGGCAGAACCGCGGGCGCGGCGTCGAGCAGGATCACCCTCGCCTGAGTGGGGTCGATGTTGCGGAAGGTGCCCTTGAGGGTCTTGTCGCTCATCTCGGCGATCTGCCCTGCGAGCTCGACACCCGTAGGTCCGGCACCGACGACCACGAACGTGAGCAACTTGTCGCGCTCGGCAGGGTCGTCGGACAGTTCTGCCTGCTCGAACGCGCCGAGAATACGACCGCGAAGTTCGAGGGCGTCGTCGATGGTCTTCATGCCGGGAGCGAACTCGGCGAACCGGTCGTTGCCGAAGTACGACTGATCGGCGCCCGCAGCGATGATGAGTTTGTCGAAGGGGGTCTCGGTCACTCGCTCGAGCAGACGTGACTTGACGACCTTGTTCTTGAGATCGATCTCGAACACGTCGCCCATGAGGACGGCGGTGTTGTTCTGCTTGCGCAGGACGACCCGGGTGGCCGGAGCGATCTCACCCTCGGCGACGATTCCCGTCGCGACCTGATAGAGCATGGGCTGGAAAAGATGGTGCGTGGTCTTGGCAATCAACGTGACGTCGACGTCGGCCTTGCGGAGTCGCTGCGCGGCGAACAATCCGCCGAATCCCGAGCCGATAATGACAACACGAGGACGGGCGGGGGCTGTCGGAGCGGGGCTGCTCATGATCGAGAACATCTCCTTCGCGCATTGCAGGAACGACGCGCAGGGCGCGCGTACATCTCAACGGTAGTCAATGATCAGTCGTAGGTCGCGGTGAGCCTTCGGTTGACGCCGAACTGCTCGCGCGGCGGTGTTGCGGACGCATCACCGCCGTCACGTACGGCACGGCACCCCAGCGTCACGCGGGCAGGTTCAGCACCTGGTGTCGGCGCGCGTCGGCGCCCATGACCAGTGCTTCCCAATGGTGTCTGAGCAGCTCGTATTCGAGTTCTCCCAGGTTCTCACGATTCCCGTGACCATGTGCGGGCTGCCTGTCGACGAGATCGCCGCCCGCCCGAACGCCTGACACCCGCATCCCGAGCTTTTCCATCACTCGTCGCGACGAGGAATTGCGCAGAGTGGTGCTCGCGAAAACACGCTCGGTGTGCAGTTCGTCGAATGCGAGTCCGACGACGGCGCGGGCCGCCTCGGTGGCGAGTCCACGGCCCCACGTCTCGCGGCACAGCCGATAGCTCAGTTCCATCTCCGAACGCTGACTGTGGCGCGGCGCACGGAGGAGTACCCAGCCGAGAAATGCCTGATAGCGCTGGTCGATGGCGATCCACATCCCACCCCGACCGGTGCGCAGTTCGGCCCGAGCGCGGGGGATGACCCAGTCGGAGATCTCGGCACGCGGCGTCGGGCGTCCGCCCGAGACAAACCGCATGACCTCGGGATCGGAGTCGAGAAACACGAGCGCATCGACGTCGGTCGCGTCGACCGGTCGCAGCCGTAGACGGCGAGTCTCAACGTTCACACATCCCCCAAGAAAACCGAGCGTGCCGGGCGGTCATGGCCCCCTGCAAGTCTCTCCCCGGTCACGGAGTCTACGTAGTCTCCGCCCGGACCGGGTCAGATCGTCGCGGTGTGTCGTGCGTGTCTTCGACACGGTAGGTGGCGCGCGTCTTCGACACGGGTGTCGTGCGTGAGTGTGTAGTTGTCGACGACGCCGTGCCGCCGATGTCGGTTCCGCCGGATAGGCTGCGGAGCGTGTCAGATACCACTGTCCCGATCGTCGCCGGCGAGCCCGCCGCGTCCGTTGGCCCCGGTCCGGTGTCGCCGTCGGGCGCAACCACAGTGTCCCTACAGTTGCGCTGGGGCGACATGGATGTCAACAAGCATGTCAACAACGTGCAGTTCGCCAGGCTCTTCGAAGAAAGTCGTGTGCGCACGTTCGCGGAGTGGTTCGAGGGCAAGTCGGTGGTGCTACCGATTCTGGTCGCGCGTCAGGTCATCGAGTTCCGCGCAGTCCTCGAGTACTCGTTCGACCCGGTCACCATCACCACCGGCGTCTCGCGGATCGGACGGACGTCGTACACACTGACGGCCGTCCTGGCCGATCCGTCCGGTCTCGTCTGTGCCGTCGCCGAGACAACGCTCGTCGCGATCGACCCCAGTACTTCTCGCCCGCGACCCATCTCCGACGACGGCCGCGCCATCCTTGAATCGCATCGCATCGAGCCGCAGCCGATGCACACGAACTGACCGAGGTCGGAACACCACGTGCTGAGCCTCCACCGCGCAGAACGCAGCGACACCCTCGCCGACGCACTCGCCGACGTCCTGCGGACCCCGCTTGCCGATCCGATGGCAACCGAGATCGTCGCGGTGCCTGCGCGCGGCGTCGAACGATGGCTGACCCAACACCTCGCGACCACGCTGGGTGCCGATGCGGGCCGCACCGACGGGATCGCCGCGAACATCGACTTCTCGTCGCCGGCCGCCTTGAGCGAAGCCGTCGTGGATGCCGTCCGTACAACGCCGCGTTCGCACGCGGGACCGTACGGTCGTCACGACCCCTGGGAACCAGCACGAATGGTGTGGCAGGTCCTCGCCGTCCTCGACGAGAACATCGACGATCCGGCACTCGACATCATTGCGCGACATATCGGTTCGGGTCGCTCCGCGACGGCAGGTCCGGGTCGCTCCGCGACGGCAGGTCCGGGTCGCTCCGCGACGGCAGGTTCGGGTCGCTCCGCGACGGCAGGCGACAGTGACCTACGGATCGGCCGACGCTTCGCCACCGCTCGCCATCTCGCCGACCTCTTCGATCGGTACGGGCGCCAGCGCCCCGCAATGCTTGTCGAATGGGCCAACGGCCACGACACCGACGGATCCGGGGCGGCACTCGCATCGGACATGAAGTGGCAGGCCCGATTCTGGCGGGCGGTACACGCGCGGATCGGCGTCGACCATCCCGCGCTTCTGCTCGACGACGTGTGCGCACGCGTCCGCTCTGACCCCGATGCCGTCGACCTCCCCGAACGCATCAGTGTCTTCGGTGCGACTCGAGTGACCGAATCATTCCGACAAATACTGTCTGCACTCGCACGCCATCGCGATGTGCACCTGTTTCTGCCGCACCCGTCGCCTGCGCTGTG
Organism: Gordonia sp. 852002-50816_SCH5313054-c; assembly: GCF_001665925.1. Taxonomy (NCBI): domain Bacteria; kingdom Bacillati; phylum Actinomycetota; class Actinomycetes; order Mycobacteriales; family Gordoniaceae; genus Gordonia; species Gordonia sp. 852002-50816_SCH5313054-c. The sequence continues at coordinate 44,784 of NZ_LZTE01000051.1, read as the reverse complement.
GGCATCGGTGGCGCGCGCCGATACACAGGCGGGCTCCGAAACCGTCGATCAGGTGCGTCGCGCCGACCGGCCGATCCCCGCGATCGATCATCCGCTGCTAGCCGGGCTGTCGCGCGATGTCCAGGAACTCCAGCAACGCATCGCCCCTATCGTCGACAGCGACATCTATCACGAGTCTCGAGTCCAACAGTCTCGAGCCGGGGCGGGCGTCGACTCGACACGTCTGCTGCCGCGCCTGCAGGCCGACCTGCGCGACGACACCGTGCACCCGACCACGGCGCCGGCCGACTCGTCGCTCGAGATACACGCGTGCCACGGTGCCGAGCGGCAGGTCGAGGTCATGCGCGACAGACTGCTGCACCTGTTCGCCGACGATTCGACGCTCGAACCGCGCGACGTCCTGATCATGTGTCCCGACGTCGAGTCGTTCGCGCCGCTCATCCGTGGTGCCTTCGGTCAATCCGGCCTCGACCACCCGGCGTTCAACCTCCGGGTGCGCCTGGCCGACCGCGGTCCCCGTCAGGTGAACCCCGTCCTCGACGTGGTGGCGTCGATCGTCGAACTCGCTGCGAGTCGAGCAGCGGCAGGCGACGTCGTCGACCTGTTGAGCCGTTCGCCGGTTCGGTCCCGGTTCGCGATGGACGACGACGATCTCGACATGATTCGGGAGTGGTTGGCGCACAGCAACATTCGCTGGGGTCTCGGAGAGAATGAACGCGCCCGATTCGGACTGTCCGGCTTCCGTCAGGGAACCTTCGCGAGCGGAGTCGATCGCATCGCTCTCGGAGCAGTCGCCGAGGAGGCCGACGGCGAATGGTTGGGCGCCGCGCTCCCGCTGGCAGGTGTGGAGAGTACCGAGATCGACTTGGCCGGCAGGTTCACGGAATTCGTCGACCGGCTCGCAGACCTCTTCGACCGCATGGGAGGTCGTTCCTCCCGTGCAGCGTGGCAACAGACGCTGATCGACGTCGTTGACCAGCTCACGCTGTCCGATCCGGGCGAGGAATGGCAACGGGCACAGGCGGTCCGGGCGATAACGGACGCTCTTGACGCCGATGAGTCCGATTCGCAGCATCTGCTGCTCGCCGACATCCGTGACCTGATGGCCGGGGTGGTGGCGGGGAGACCGACGCGCGCCAACTTCCGGACCGGCGAACTGACCGTCTGCACCATGGTGCCGATGCGTTCGGTGCCACACCGTGTGATCGTGCTCCTCGGAGTCGACGCCGACACTTTCCCACGCGCACAGCGCACCGATGGCGACGATGTCCTCGGCCGTGATCCGCTTGTCGGGGAACGGAATCCGCGCGACGAAGACAGGCAGCTGTTCCTCGATGCGATCGGCGCCGCCGGGGACTCGCTACTCGTGTTCTACAACGGAGCCGACCCGGTGAACGGAAGCCGCATCCCGCCCGCGGTGGTCGTCAGCGAACTCGCCGAGAGTGTCGCCACCTTGCGAGGACTCGACGACCCCTCCGACGTCGTCATCACCCACACCCTGCACGGATTCGATCGGTTGAATTTCACCCCCGGCGCGATCGGTTCGATTCCGACACCATTCAGCTTCGACGCCGAGTTGCTCGCGGGCGCACAGGCTCTCGACTCTGACGCGGTGCCGTCCGCGCGATTGTCCGACGCCGAGGTCGGCGATCTCGAACCCGCCGACATCGAGTTGCGCGACCTCGTAGCGTTCCTCGCGAATCCGATCGAGGGCTTCGTGCGTCAGCGACTCGGGGCACGAATGCCAGACGACGATCGGGCACACACCGACGAACTCGACGTAGAACTCGATGCTCTCGACAGGTGGGGCGTCGGCGACCGATTCCTACGACAGATGCTCGCGGGCGACGATCTCGTCACCTCTCAGGCAGCAGAGCTGCGACGTGGCAACCTGCCTCCATACGAGTTCGGGCGCCGTGAGTTGGTCGAGATCTCCGAAACGGTGTCACGTGTGTACGACGCGGTCGCCTCGGTACGCACGCAGCCGCCGGTCACCCGCGACGTCGTCGTCACCTTGCCCGACGGTCGTCGCGTCCACGGCAGCATCGCCGACATCGTCGAGAACTCGCCGTTCGGAACGACGATCGTCACCGCGACGTACTCTCGTGTGCGGGCCAAGCAGCGATTGACCGCGTGGCTGGGATTGCTGCTGCTCGCGGCGTCGGCCGCCGACGCGTCACCGCCGTCGGCGCTCGTCGTCGGCCGCGGCGGCGCGGGAGCGGTTGCCCAGTCCATGCTCACAGCTCCCGACGACGCACGCGCCGTGCTCAACGATCTCGTGCGGCTACGCGATCTCGGGTTGCGCTCGCCGCTTCCCCTGCCGCTCGAACCCGCGGAGGAGTACGCCACCAAGGTGTGCGCAGGCGTCCGTTCTGACGCGGCGGTGGAGACCGCACGACGCAGCTTCGACGGGATGTTCGGAGCGGGCACCGACACCTACCTGCGCTTCGTGTTCGGGGCCGACGTGACGTCGTCGGTCGCATTCGACGAGATCCTGCGGATGTCGACCTCCGACGACCCCCGGTGGGCCGGGCTGATCCTGCCCGGAGAGGCCGAGGCGCCGCTGTTCACCAGGCTCGCCCGCGCCCTCTGGAATCCACTCCTCGACCACGAGACGATGTCATGACCAAAGCGCGCACCATCCCCGACACGGGAAGACCTGGGTCCGAAACCGCCTCTGCACCACAGCCTTTCGACGTTGCAGCACCGTTGCCCGGCGGCACAACGGTCCTTGAGGCCAGCGCGGGGACAGGTAAGACGTATGCGATTGTCGGCGTCGCGGCTCGACAGATCGCCGACGGCCTGCCGATCGACAAGCTGCTGTTGGTCACGTTCAGTCGCTCGGCGAGTGCCGAACTGCGCGAGCGCATGCGCGCACGCCTCGCCGACCTCGTCGTCGCTCTCGACCCGGCGCGCGTGCACACCGATCGCGACGGCGACGACGATCCGGTGTTACGCACGGTGCTGACAGGTAGCCCCGACGAGATCGCCGCGCGCCGTGGACGTCTCATGCAGGCGCTCTCCGATTTCGACGCCTCGACGATCGCGACGACGCACACGTTCTGTAACCGGATGCTCGAAGCGCTGGGCTTCCTCGGCGAACGCGAACTGATCTACGACGTCGTCGAAGACACCGACGACATCGTCGAACAGACCGCGCTCGATCTGTACCTGTCGTCGTATGCGGGTGATGCCGATCGCCCGCCATTCTCCGTCGGCGAGGCGATGGCGATCGCGCGCGAGGCCGTCCGCAGCGCGGGGGTGCCGCTGGCGCCGCAACCCGACGACACCGCAGACACCACACCATCGGCCGCAACCCAGCGGGTGCGGTTCTGCGAGCGCGTGCGCAGCCGCGTCGAACGTCGCAAGCGCCTCGCGCGACTGCGGACCTACGACGACCTCCAGATGATTCTGTACCGGGTCGTCACCGACCCGGAGTTCGGTGAGGCGGCGTGCGAGCGCATCCGGGCGTCGTTCGAGTTGATCCTCGTCGACGAATTCCAGGACACCGACCCGTTCCAGTGGGAGATCCTGCGGCGCTGCTTTCACGGGCATCGACAACTGGTTCTCGTCGGCGATCCGAAGCAGTCGATCTACGCGTTCCGTGGTGCGGAGGTCCGCAGCTATCTGACGGCCGTCGACGTCGCCGATTCACTCCGTGCGCTCGACACGAATCACCGTTCCGACGCCGACCTCGTCACCGCGCTGGATCGGATCTACGGCGGCGCGAGCCTCGGTGATCGATCGATCACGGTGCACCCCGTTCGGGCCGCGCGGTCGGGGAGTCGGATCTCCGGTGCACCGGCTCTGCGCGTGCGCGCCCTGTCGCGAAGCGACTTCACCATCCGTGGAAAGAATGGATTCCCTCCGGTTGCCGACGTCCGGTCCGCGATCACGGCCGACGTCGCGAACGACATCGCCCGGCTCCTCGCCTCCGACGCCCGGCTCGACACCGGCGACGGACCACGCGCCGTCACCCCGGGCGACATCGCGATTCTCGTTCGCACGAACGGCACCATCGAGCCGCTGCAGCGAGCGCTGTCGGAACTCGGCATCGCCTCAGTCGTCGGCACCGGGACCAGCGTCTTCCGCACGATCGGTGCGCTGCACTGGTTGTGGGTGATCCGTGCGATCGAGCAACCGGCGCGTGCCGACCGCGTCCGACTTGCCGCGCTCACGCCTCTGATCGGTTGGGACGCAAGCGAACTCGCAGAGGCCTCCGACACCCGCCTCGCGGAGCTGTCGTCGATGTTCGCCGAACTGGGGCGAGTCTTCGCCGACGGTGGGTTCGCAGCCCTGTCTCAACGTCTCCTCGCAGCCGAGAACGTCGCTGGGCGTGTGCTTGGAATCGAGGACGGCGAACGCGCACTGACCGATCTGCTGCAGGTGGCGTCGCTGGTGAACAAGCACGTCGTCGAGAGCGAGTGCGGGCTGGCAGGCGTCGTGGAGTGGCTTGCGGATCGCATCGCCGATGAATCCCAGTGGCGGCGCCACGAGGATCAGACCAGACGTCTCGACCGCGACACCCATGTCGTGCAGATCATGACTGTGCACGCGAGCAAGGGACTGGAGTTCCCGATCGTGTACGTGCCGTTCGGTTGGGACGCCGCGCGGGTCTCGAAGCCGAAAACCTTTCGCTACCACGACGATGCCGGTCGCCGTCACCTCGACGTCGGTGGCGAGGGGACTCGCGGATGGGGTGAGCGGATCGCGCGTCGTAACGAGGAGGAAGCGGGCGAGGACCTCCGCCTGCTCTACGTCGCATTGACGCGCGCCTCGTCACAGGTTGTCATGCACTGGGCACCGTCGTTCAACACGTCGAAGGGTCCACTGCACCGATTATTGTTCGGACGCCAAGAACACGCAGGCGAGACGCGACGCGGCATCGCCGCCGAGACCGTACCGACCTCGGTGAACGTGCCGGACGACCACACGTGCGTGTCGACCCTGCGCGCGCTCGCAGCCGATCCGCCGGTGTCGATCAGTGTCGAGCACGCCGACGACTCGCCGGCACCGGTGTGGACACCGCCCGATGACGACGACAGCCGCCCCGAACTCGACGTCGCGCGGTTCACCCGCACGATCGACCAGCAGTGGCGTCGCACCTCGTACTCGGCCCTGATCGCCGGTGCCGCGCACCGACATCCGACCCTGACAACCGGCAGCGAACCCGAGGTCGGCTCCGCTGCCGACGGCGAGTTGATCACCGACGAGCCTGCCGATCCCGCCGACACTCTCGACTCCGGCGATCCCTATGCGGCAACGGATCCGGCAGCCGCACAGGCTTCGGCGCTTCCCGACGGAACACCGTCGCTGATGAACGGCATGCCATTCGGAGCGGCCTTCGGAACACTGGTCCACGAGGTGCTCGAATACGTCGACACCGCAGCACCCGACATCGACGACCATGTCCGCGAACTGTGTGCCACGTCCGCGACCAGGCACGCACTCGACGTCGACGTCGACGATCTCGCCGCCGCGCTACGAGCCGTACTGACAACCCCCTTGGCGTCGCTCGGAGGCACCCTGTGGTCGGTCAGGCCGCGAGATCGGCTGGCAGAGTTGGACTTCGAGTTCCCGCTCGGTAACGCGGCGTCGACGCCGTCCGCCGCGGCGGTCCTATCCGACGTCGCCGCCCTGATGAATCACCATCTCTCCGAAGAGGATCCGCTGCGCGCCTACGCCGAGTCGCTCGCCGAGATTCCGCCGCGCGCACTGCGCGGCTATCTCACCGGGAGTATCGACTCGGTGCTCCGCACATCCGACGGCCGATACGTCGTCGTCGACTACAAGACCAACCGGTTGCGTCCGGGCGAGCTGAGCGCTGAAGACTTCACCGCCGATGCGATGGCCGCGGAGATGATCGGCGCACACTATCCGTTGCAGGCACTGCTGTATTCCGTTGCGCTGCACCGCTATCTTCGCTGGCGACTACCCGGCTACAAGCCTGCCGAGCACCTAGGTCCGGTGCAATACCACTTCGTGCGCGGGATGGTGGGCGCCGACACCCCACCGGGTTGCGGTGTCTACGAATGGGACATCCCCACCGGGTTGGTCACCGAGTTGTCGGATCTACTCGCGGGCATCGAAGGAGGCGACGACCGGTGAGCACCGACAATCCCGGTGTGCTGTCCGTCGACGATGCGCGACGGGTTCGCGACGCTGACGGCATCCTCGCCGATGCAAACGCCGCAGGCCTTTTCGCTGCATCGGATCTGCACATCACCTCGCGCGTGGTCCGCATGTGCGGCGAGCCGGTGTCGGTCGCGGCTCAGGTTGCCACCGCACTCGCCGTGCGCTCGGTGCGTCTCGGGTCGACGTGTTTCGCGCTTGCCTCCGTCGACGATCTGCCGGGCGTGGGATCGCTCGCGCTTCCGAGTGCCGCCGAGATGCTCGCCGAACTGCGGGATTCTCCGCTGATCGTCGGCGCCCGCGGGTCCACACTGCAGCCCGTCGTGCTGATGGATTCAGACGACGGTCCGTTGATCTATCTCCGGAAGTACTTCCGCCAGGAGCAGTCGATCCGTGAGACGCTCGCCAACCGCGCGACCAGTGCGCCCGATGTCGATGCGGCCGCGGTGCGGGCGCAGGTCGAGCAGGTGTTCGCCGACAGCACCGCAGAGCCTCGGCAGCGCCTCGCGGCTGAGGTTGCCGCCTCGCACTGGACGTCGATTCTCGCCGGTGGGCCGGGAACGGGAAAGACGTACACGGTCGCGCGGATTCTTGCCGTTCTCGACAACCTTGCTGTTCTCGACAACGTCGCCGGAGGTGGCCTGCGCATCGGCATGTGCGCGCCGACCGGTCGAGCGGCAGCCCAGTTGCAGGCGTCGGTCGACCTTGACGGGACGTTGCCCACCTCGGTGCGGGCGGTGACCGTGCACAGCCTTCTCGGCTGGCGTCCGGGCTCGACGCCCCGCTACGGACGGGCCAACAAGCTGCCGCACGACGTGATCGTCGTCGACGAGACGTCGATGCTGTCGATGACCGCGATGAGCAGACTGCTCGACGCCGTCCGCTCAGACGCTCGGCTGATTCTCGTGGGCGATCCCCATCAGCTGGCCTCGGTGGAAGCGGGTGCAGTCCTTGCCGACCTCGTCGAGCGTGCGCCCGGCCCGCCACCCCCGTCGGCGTACCCGACGATGCCGCTCGACCCGTCGATCGAGTTGGACGCCGACGAATCGGCGCGTCTGAATGACGGAGTTGTCACGCTGCGTCGCGGGTTTCGATTCGGCGGTGAGATCTCCCGCGTGGCCGATGCGGTCAATCGTGGCGACGCGGATGCCGTCGTCGACCTGGTCACCTCGCCTGAGATCGCCGACGTACAGCTCGTCGCCCCCGACAACCTCGACTCCGTACGCGACGACATCGTCGCCTGGGGCAGGGCGCTGCACCGCGCGGCGCACACCGGAGACGTCGACGCCGCGTTGGCCGCGCTCGATTCGCACCGGGTTCTGTGCGCGCATCGTGAGGGGCTCTGGGGCGTTCGCGGTTGGCAACGACGCGTTGCCGACTGGCTGTCGGAGTCGCCGGGCCTTCCGCGGATCGAGCTCGACACGATGGTGTGGTCCGTGGGTGAGCCGCTGCTGGTGACGTCGAACGACCGACAGACCGGGACGTTCAACGGCGACTGCGGAGTGGTTGTCCGTACCGGTGACGAGACCGATCCCGACCGGGTGCAGGTCGCGTTCCGCCGCGGCGCGCAGGAGCGTCTGATCGCCCCGGTGCAACTGCCAGACGTCGCACCCGCGTACGCGATGACGATTCACCGCAGTCAGGGAAGCCAGTTCGGAGGTGTCACCATCGTGCTGCCGCCCGCGGGCTCAGAGCTGCTGACGCGTGAACTCCTCTACACCGCGATCACGAGGGCACGTACTCGCGTGCGGATCGTCGGAACGCGAGAAGTATTGGCCGAGGCCGTTACTCGCCGTGTTCATCGGGCAAGTGGATTGCGGTCGTCGGTCCGGGACTTGCCCTGATTCAGATGTCGCAGCCGTCTGCGGTGAGGTCGCGCCGCAGGAAGCACTCGGTGCCGAGGGCCAGATCACGTTGCGCGCGCGGCAGACTCATCAGCGCAGAGACGGTGGATCGTCGTGCCAGTTCGGTCTTGTGGGACTCGATCGCGCGAACCTTGTGTTCGATCCACTCGGATACATCGAGTTGAAGCCCGAGCGTATGTGTGGGCGCGCCGGGAAAGTCGCCGGGCTGCAGTAGCGGAAAGAGTGTGTCCGCCAGTTCGGCGACCATCCAGTCGGCGATGGTCGCGAAGTACAGCGAACGCACCTGCCAGGCCGGTAAGCCATCGCGGTACAGGGTTGGGGTGGCGGCAGCATCGGCGGCAGCACAGGTGATTCTGTGTGCCCTGATGTGGTCGGGGTGTCCGTAGATCCCATACGCGTCGTAGGTGACGAGAACGTCGGGTCGTAGACGGCGGATGTGGCCGGCCAACTCGGCGACCTCGCTGTCGAACGACGCATCGGTCAACCGTTGATGCCCGGGCGCGGACTCCGGCACCTTCAGGTCGGCGTAGTCGAGCAGTATCGGTTCGTCGTGAACGCCTAGTTCGCCGAGTGCGTCGAGCAGCTCGCGATGCCGTGGAGTGCCCGACGTCCACGTGCACATCACCACGGAGACCTCGCCACCTGCGGCGATCGCGCGGGCGATCAGGCCGCCGGTCCACAGCGACTCGTCGTCGGGGTGTGCGTGAACGAGCATGATGCGCGGTGTCGACATCCTTCGCTTTCCAAGGCTCGGTGGTCTTGCGGTCGTTGGTGCTGGGGTCGATTGTGTCCGAACGCGGTGAGGTTCGCCGTGCTCCGACCCTCCTCAGGGTACTGCGCACGGCGTCGGTAAAATTCTTACGTCGCGCACGTCGCACCCCGTGAGGTCGCGACGGCATCGAATCGGCAGACAACGCGCCCAGTCGTACTGATCCGGAGGCACATGATGAGCACCCAGTCGGAAACCCGCGAATTCCAGGCAGAGACCCGTCAGCTACTGGACCTGATGGTGCACTCCGTGTACTCCGACAAGGACAGCTTTCTTCGGGAGCTGATCTCGAACGCATCCGACGCGCTCGACAAGCTCAGACTGGAGTCGCTCGTCGACAAGGACCTCGACGTCGACACCTCCGATCTGCACATCACGCTCGAGCCGAGCTCGAACGACAGCGCCGAGCGCATCCTCACCATTCGCGACAACGGCATCGGAATGTCACGCGACGAGGTCGTCGAATTGATCGGCACCCTTGCGCGCTCGGGCACCGCTGAATTGCGGGCCAAGCTCGCGCAGGCGTCGGATTCCGCGGCAACCGAAGAGCTGATCGGACAGTTCGGCATCGGCTTCTATTCGACCTTCATGGTCGCCGACAAGGTCACCCTCGTCACCCGCAAGGCAGGCGAGCAGACCGGAACCCGTTGGGAGTCAACGGGTGACGGCACCTACACCATCACAGATGTCGACGACGCACCGCAGGGAACGTCGGTGACGCTGACGCTCAAGCCGGCCGACACCGAGAACCACCTCTACGACTACACCGACCAGACGAAGCTTCGCGCACTCGTCAAGCGTTACTCCGATTTCATCGCGTGGCCGATCCGGATGGACGTCGAGAAGACGACCACCACTCCCGCGGAGAACGACGGCGACGAACCGGTCACCACGACCACCACGGAAACCGAAACCATCAATTCGATGAAGGCGCTGTGGTCGCGTTCGCGCGACGAGGTGTCCGACGAGGAGTACAAGGAGTTCTACCGCCACGTCGCGCACGCCTGGGACGATCCGCTCGAGATCATCACCCTCAAGGCCGAGGGAACGTTCGAATATCAAGCGCTGCTGTTCATCCCGTCGCAGGCGCCGTTCGATCTGTTCATGCGTGAACGCACCGGCGGAGTGCAGTTGTACGTCAAACGAGTGTTCATCATGGACGACTGCGACGAGCTGATGCCCGAGTATCTCCGCTTCGTCAAGGGCGTTGTCGACGCTGCGGATCTCTCGCTCAACGTGTCCCGCGAGATCCTCCAGCAGGATCGACAGATCAGAGCAATCCGTCGTCGACTCACCAAGAAGGTGATCTCGACCGTCGACGAGATGCGCGCCGCCCGTCCCGACGACTACCGGACGTTCTGGGATAACTTCGGGCGCGTCTTCAAAGAAGGTCTGGTCAACGACGGCGACAATCGTGATGCGCTTCTCAAGGCATCGGCATTCGAAACCAGCCATGCCGCAGACGAATTGACATCGCTGGCCGATTACGTCGGTCGGATGTCCGACGCACAGAAGTCGATCTACTACCTCACCGGCGAATCCCGTCAGCAGATCGAGAACTCGCCGCATATGGAGGCGTTCCGGGCCAAGGGCATCGAGGTGCTCTTCCTGCACGACCCTGTCGACGAGATGTGGGTCTCGAGCGGTGTCGAATTCGACGGAAAGCCGTTCCGTTCGATCGCCAAGGGCGAAGTCGATCTCGACGAACTCGACGGTGACACAAGCACTTCCGACGAGTCGACCGATACGCGCAATGCCGAGTTCGAGGAACTGCTCACCTGGCTCGGTGAGGCGCTTGACGCCGACATCAGTGAAGCCCGACTCTCGCACCGTCTCACCGAGTCGGCCGCGTGTCTCGTCGGAGACACCTACTCGATGTCGCCGCAACTCGAACGCCTCTATCGTGCGTCGGGTCAGGAACTGCCCAAGACCAAGCGTGCCCTCGAACTCAATGCCGATCATCCGCTGGTCGTCGGTCTCAACGCGGCATTCAAGGCCGACACCGACCATTCGCGGCTGACCCCTACCGCCAAGCTCATCTACGGGATGGCGTTGATCGCCGAGGGCGGGGAGCTCGACGACCCCGCCGATTTCGCACGTCTGCTGACGGGAACGCTCACCGCCTCCGTAGCCCCTGCAGGTGGTAGCGACTGACGATCATTCACCCGTCTGACCCGACTGCCATAGGTCGTTCACGTTCGTTTAAGGTTGGTCCGATTCCGACGAGTCCGACAGCGAGTGCAACGAGCCACAGAGGCTGGCCGCGTCGGCGACGACAGGGGGAGATGCCGCCGTGAGTTATCCGCACGATCCGTTCCAGCCGGGCGATTCGACGCCCCAGGGTGCGACGCCCCAGAAAGCGACACCCCAGAAAGCGACGCCCCAGAGTGCTCCCGGGGCGAGTGATGCGACCTCGAGTGACGGCAAGTCGGCGGGCGGGTACGCGCCATACGGGCAGCAGAGTCCCGCGCAACCGGTGTACGGACAGTCGACGTATGGCGAGTCGCACTATGGGCAGTCGACGTATGGCCAGGCCGACGCCGCCCAGCCGGCGTATGGCAAGGGCGGGTACGAGCAGTGGCAGTCGGCGCCGGCCGGCACCGCCCAACCGGCGGCGAATGTCGGTCAGCCGCACCAGGGTTACGACGCGAACCCGGGCCAGCAGCCTCAATACGGTCAGCCCCAGTACGGTCAGGCGGGCCAACCTCAGGGATATGGTCAGCAACCCGGTGCGGGGTGGGGTGCGCAGCCGGCGATGGGCGGCGGGGGAGTGCCGCCGCAACGTCCGAAGCAGAAGAACAAGCGGCTCTTTCTGCTTCTGGGAATCGGCGGCGGCGCCCTGGTCCTGATCGTCGCCCTCGTGGTGACGCTGATCGTCGTGTTCACCGGCGACTCGGGTCCCGGCGGTTCGCCAAAGGCCGCGGTTCAGACCTATCTCGAAGGTCTCTCCAGCGGCGACGCCAAGAAGGCGCTGAGCGTCGTCAGAACACCGCCGTCGGAAAAACTGCTCACCGACGAGGTGCTGAAGAAGCAACAGGCAACCGCCAAGATCTCGGACATCAACGTGCGCGAACCGTCGACGTCGTTGTCGTCGATGGCCACGGTGAAAGCCACGTACAAATTCGGAGATCGCAACGCCGACATCGATTTCAGGCTCAAGAAGTCCGACGGCAAGTGGACCGTCGACAATGGGACCATCCCGATCGATGTCGATGACACCCGCGTGCCGCAACTGACCGCGTTCGGTGTCGACGTCAGCAAGGACAGCAAGGTCTACGTGTTCCCGGGGCCGGTCGAGTGGGGTTCGGCCAACCCGAACTTCTCGGTCAAGGCCGATAACTCCGGCGACTTCCCGCTGGGGCCGACATACGCGTCGTACAACTCCCTCAAAGTCGAGTTGAGCGATCAGGGAACCAAGGCCGTGGCGACGGCCCTCGACACGTACTTCACGAACTGCGCGGGTTCGACGCAGGCCGACGCGTCGAAGGACAAGCCGGGATGTTCGCAGTCGCTGTATCAGTCGGTCGTCCCGGGAAGCGTTCGCTGGACCAAGCCGACCGACATCAATGAACTGAGGCTCAGCCCGGATTACGAGACTCCCACCAGCGTGAAGGTATACGGCAGTGTGGAGTGGCCCGCTACGTACATGTCGACCTCGTCCGGCCCGGGAAGCTACACCGACAGCGACTACCTCAGTGGCTCTGTCGACCTCGCGGCTGCCCAGCCCACCTTCACCGCGTCTCGCTGACGAGGTGCAGGCGACCACCTGATGGCTGGGCGCGACGGGGACGTCGCGCCCAGCCATCAGCCTGCTCTGTAGATCTCGATGTCGAGTGGGTGCCCCGGCGGCGTATCGGCGACCTTTTCGACGCCGTCGAGCGACGTGCCCAGCGGCGCCTGGACGACGGCTCCCTGTGCGCGCGTGCTGATCTCGTCGCGCAGATGCTCTCGCAGCATGTCGTTGCGGGTGAGGACCGCCCCCATCCAGCTCACGCGAGATGCATCGCCCTCGTGCCACCCGGTGCGGCGTAGCGCCGCGATCACCGACGTGGCCAGCTCTGTGGCTGCGTGGCGAAGAATGTCCACGGCGATTCCGTCGCCGCTATCGGCTTCCCGCCCGACGATCCGGGCAAATCCCGCGATCGACGCGACATGGTCCGGCGCTCCCTGCAGTCGCATGTACAGCTCAGGTAGCTCACCGAACTCGTCGACCGCCGCGCGTTCCAGCGAGGTGGCGCCGCTGCGTCCGTCGAACGAACGCAGCGCCGCGTCGAGTCCGGCGCGTCCGATCCAGTAGGCGCTGCCCGCGTCACCGAGAAGGTGACCCCACCCGTCGATCCGCGCCGTACCGAGGTCTCCCACGCCCAACGTCACCACCCCGGTCCCGACCGCGGTGACGACTCCATGGTCGAATCCGTTGGCGCCGAGATACGCAGACACCGAGTCATGAACCAGGAACACCGAATCGACGCCGAGATCGGCAGTCAGTGCCAGCAGTCGCTCGGGACGTGACTGATCGGGGGTCAGCCCTGATACCCCCGCGGTAAGGGTCGTCGCGCGAACCGGCGCGTCGGCGAGCGCTCGCCGTGCGATCTCGGCGACTTGCTCCACAACCGGTCGCGACGTGAAGATCGGCCCGTCGTCGCGGTCCGTCGTCGTGCCGTCGATGGCGAGGCGGACGCGTGAGCCGCTCTGCCCTCCGTCGATGCTGACTCGACGTGTGTCCGGTCCGGTTGTCATGGCACCTCCCGGTCCGAAACTACCCGCTCATGCCGCGCGTTCGACGGGGATCGGGATGGTCAGGAGTGCAACGTCGTTGGCTCGGTGGATCGGAAGAATGGGCACGCCGAAGCGTTGCGCGGCACTCACGAGGAGACGGCACCATCCGAGATCGCGCGCGGTGATCCCGTCCCTGCCAGGCCGTGTGAGCAGGAACGCCAGCGACAGATGCCCGTCGTCAGTAACCGTGCGGAGTTGGGTGATGAGGGTGTCGATCAGATGCGCGTCGGGCACGGTCGGCAATGTCATGCGCGGCAGAGCCCCGGGGACCAGGCGAGCATCGTCGATGAAGGCGATCCAGAGACAAGGTTCGCTGAAGCCGAGCGGTCCCATGAGGGCGCGCCACCGCTGGCGCAGCGCCTCGGTGCTGTCGAACGGCAGCTTCGCGGTCTTGATGTCGGGAATGGGCTCGCTGTCGGGTGCGTCGGAGATGCGGTCAGAAGCGTTGTCGTGGTTCATGCGTGTCATCGTCGTCCCGATCGGACGAGACGATCAGAGCCGCTTCCACAGCTGTGCACATCCGCCTTGACACGGCGCGACCTTGGCACGGTGCGACCTTGGCACGGTGCGTAGGAGGCATTCGGTGTGGTGGAATCGGGCCGCGAAATGGTCGCATGGAACACTGACCACATGGGCCTGTTGACTCCGCTTGCGATCAAGGTCGGTTCCATCCCATGGATGCCGAAGTATCTGCCGCAGATCGTGAAGTGCGACAAGGCGATTGCGGTGCTCACGCGTCAGCGCTACGGCTTACTCGATATCGCGGGCCTCCCGCACATCACGGTGATCGTGCGCGGACGCCGTAGCGGTGTCGAGCGCGCCACCGCGCTGCTCGCGGCCCCCACCGATGCGGGCTGGTTGATCGCGGGTTCGTATTTCGGCGGGCCGGATATGCCGCAGTGGGTCTTCAACCTGCGCGCGACGGACACGGTCAAGGTGCGTCACGCGGGGCTGACATCGGAGGCGACGGTGCGCGAGCTCGACGGCGACGAGCGCGCACAGGCCTGGCAGGTACTGCGTGCGACTTGGCCGAACTTCGATCTGTATGAAAAGCGCACGGACAGAAAGATTCCGGTCTTCTCGCTCGTCACCGACGAACGAGAAGACCGGACCACGAGTCAGTGACCGGTGAGGTCCGACGTCAGGAGCCGGTGAAGTTCGGGTCGCGCTTCTCGAAGATCGACGCGACCGCCTCGGTGAGGTCGTTACTGGGCAGGAACGCCGCATTCCAAACAGCCACGTAGCGGAGGTTGTCGGCAACCGCCGCCGAACGGGTGTGATCGAGAACGGCTTTGACGCCCTTGACCACGAGCGGAGGATTAGCGGCGATCTGCGCGGCCGTCGTGCGTGCGAGAGCGAGAGACTCTTCGGGGGTTTCTGTGACCTCGTTGATCAGGCCGATCGCGGCAGCCCGCTGCGCGTCGATGTCCTTGCCGGTCAGCGCCAGCTCACGCATGTGGCCGTCGCCGATGATCGCGGGCAGTCGGGCGAGGCTGCCCATGTCGGCGACCATGCCGACGCGCACCTCGCGGACGCTGAACTTGGCATCGGCACTCGCATAGCGGATGTCTGCCGCGGTGATCAGGTCGACTCCACCGCCGATGCACCAACCGCTGATCGACGCGATGACCGGAGTACGAGAGTCGGCAACGGCGTTGATCGCACGCTGCATGTAGATGATGGTGTCATGAAAATCCATGCGCGGCTTGGCTTTTGCATTGTCGGCCAAAACCGGGCCAAGCGATCCTGACATCGCGGGAATGTCGAGTCCGTAGGAAAAGTTCTTTCCCGACCCGGTGATGATGATTGCGCGAACCTCATCGTCGGCGTCGAGGCCTTCGATGATGTCGGGAAGTTCGCGCCAGAAGTCGGGTCCCATCGCATTGCCCTTGCCGGGGCCGGTGAGACGGACTTCGGCGACCTGGTCGGCCACATCGACCTCGAAGGCCTTCCATTCACGGTCACTGACGGTCTGCTCGCTCATGGGGGTCAACTTACCGGAGGCCATCCTCGCCGGTCGGGGCGCCTGTGGCGAACACGCCGTTACCGGTCACCAGTGGGAGATCGAGTGTTGTGCGGATACCTGCGGGGGCGTCGTGGACGGCCGGGATCGCGTTCACGATCCGTCCCATGGCGGCCACGATCGCGGCGTGGTTGTGGTCGCCCTTCGCGCTCGTCGGCATGATGTCGACGCGGTACGACGGTTCGCCGACGATCTCGACGCGATAGCACCCGCCCGGTTGTGACGGCCGCGCCCAGTCGGGCCGCAGATCGTCGCGTAGCCGCGTGACGTGTTCGATCACGACGGCTTCGCGCCCAGCGGACATCCCGATGATCTCGAAACGCACGGCGGCTCGGGTACCTTTCTCCACCACCCCCGCCGCGATCTCGAATTCCTCTGGTGCGGGCTCACTTTCGTGGTGCTCGACGACCTCGTCGATGGTGATGCCGAGTCCGGCGGCGAGGATCTGCATCGTCGTGCCCCACGCGAGCCCGAGGATTCCGGGGAGGAAAAGCATGGGCGTCTCGTCGAGCGGCTTGCCGAAACCCATCACGTCGAACATGACCTCGGCGCCGTCGTAGGTCGCGTAGTCGGCGATCTCCATGCACCGGACCTGCTCGATCCGCTGACAGGTACCCGCGAAGACGAACGGGATGAGGTCGTTGGCGAATCCGGGATCGACGCCGGTGATGAACACGCTCGCGTCGTTGTCGTGGGCGGCTTTCTCGAGTTTGGCGATCGCCTTGTCCGGCATGACGCCCCAGGGATACTGCAGTCCGCCGGGCGCCGAGCCGACGACGTCGATGCCCGCCGAGACGATCGCGAGAATGTCGTTGAACGCTTCGATCGGGCGTGTGTCGCCCATGGCGCAGTAGACGACGACGTCCGGTGAACCTTCGATGATCGACTCCAGATCGCCGACGGCCACGACGCCGGTGGCGCTGTCACCTCCTGCCAGGATTCCGGCGTCGACGCCTACCTTGTCCGGGTTGTTGACGCAGACACCGACGAGATCGAACCGGTCGTCGTCGATGAGTTGGGTCAGCGCGAGTCTGCCCGCGTTTCCGGTGCCGACGAGAGCCACCCTGATCGTCATGTGCCGATGCCTCCTCGCTGTGTGAACCTCTGTCAGTGGTGAAAGTCAGGCAGGGGTGAACATCTGTCCGGACTGATGTCCATATGAGTAGAACACGGAACGACGCAGATAGGTAGAACGTGTTCTCATTTGGCCTCCGAGCAGGTACCGTGTGTCGCCATGGGACGTGTTGACGGCAAGGTTGCGATCATTACCGGCGGTGCCCGCGGCATGGGTGCGGAGCACGCGAGGGCACTCGTCGCAGAGGGTGGGAAGGTCGTGATCGGCGACATTCTCGACGACGAGGGCAAAGCGCTCGCCGCCGCGATCGGAGACTCGGCACGCTACGTGCACCTCGACGTCACGTCACCGGAGGACTGGCAGGCGGCGGTCGCCGCGGCGGTCGACGACTTCGGCAAGGTCAACGTTCTGGTGAACAACGCTGGCATCGTCAACGGGTCGACGGTCCAGAAGTTTCGCCTCGACAAGTGGAAGCAGATCATCGATGTCAACCTGACGGGCACCTTCCTCGGAATCCAGTCGGTAGCGGATCCGATGATCGCTGCCGGCGGCGGATCGATCATCAACGTGTCGTCTGTGGAGGGGCTCCGTGGAAGTCCGTGGGCGCACGGTTACGTCGCGTCGAAGTGGGGTGTTCGTGGCCTGGCGAAGTCGGCCGCTCTCGAACTCGCGCCACACAATGTGAGGGTCAACTCGATCCATCCCGGCCTCATCAGGACGCCGATGACTGAGGGTCTGCCCGAGGACATGGTCAAGGTGCCTCTCGGCCGTGCAGCGGATTCGAGCGAGGTGTCGACCTTTGTGGTCTTCCTCGCCAGTGACGAGTCGTCGTATGCGACGGGCGCCGAATTCGTCATGGACGGCGGGCTTTCCGCCGACGTGCCGCACAAATAGCGAGGGCGGGTCAGCGGTCGCGGATCATCCGCGGGATGAGTTGCACGAACACCACCATCCCGACCAGTTCGACGGCCGTTTGCGCCACCACTGCGGTGGCCGCGAGGTCGGCCCCCTCGTTCAGCGACAGGGCAAGGGGTAAGACCACCAACGAGTTTCGTGTCGCGCCGGAGAATGCGACGGCGCGCGTCGATCCGGTGTCGAGACCGAGGAGTCGTCCTACCGCCCATCCGATCAACGGCATCACCATGAGGAACACGACGTAGATCCACAGCGCGCCTGCCACCGTCGAGAAGTCTGAACCCAGACGCGCCACCTGCGACGCGGCGACGAGCGCCAGAACCAACGCCATCATCGGGACCATGGCCACATCGAGTCGACGGACCAGCGATTCGCGTGTCGAACTGTTGCGTGTCCACAACTGAACGCCCCAGGCGCACAGCAGCGGAATGACGATCAGGAAGATGAACGCTGACACGAACGGCGCCGGGTCGATTGCGCCGAGGGAGGCGCCGCCGCCGATAATCGCGAGATAGGCCGGTAACAACAGGAATTGGGCGATCAGCAACAGCGGGGTCGCTGCCAGCAGTCGGTCGCTGCGCGCTCCCGCGAGTCCGCTGAACACGATGACGTAGTCGACGCACGGACAGAGCAACACGATCAGCATCCCGAGGCGAACGGGATCGGAGTCGGGCATGACCAGAGTCAACAGCGCGACCACCGCGGGGACGGCCACGAAGTTCACGGCGACGAGCGCGAGAAGAAAGCGCCAGTCCCGCCACGCCGTAGCCAATCCCGACACCGGTACTTGAAGAAACGTGAGGAACAACAGCGCCGCCAGCGCCGGCGTCACCAAATACTCTGCGGCACCGCTGGTCTGCGGCAACGCCAGCCCGACGAGGCCACCGAGGGCGAACGCGCACAGGTACACAGCGACCTGGTGGCGCTCGAGCGACGCACCTATCGCGGAAGCCTGCATGCGGTTATTCTCCCCAACGCAGTGCGCCGCCCGGCGGGCACCCTACGGCGGGTGGGTTGTGCCTACTGGGTTCCGAAGATCCGGTCGCCGGCGTCGCCGAGCCCGGGAAGGATGTAGCCGTCGTCGTTGAGCTCACGGTCGACGGCAGCCGTGTACACGGGGACGTCGGGGTGTGCGTCGTGGAGCGCGGCGAGTCCCTCGGGACAGGTGAGGAGGCACACGAATCGGATCGAGCGTGGCTGATACTCCTTCAGCCGGTCGACCGCCGCGACCGCCGAGTGGCCTGTCGCGAGGAGGGGATCGACGATGACGACGTCGCGTTCGGCGAGTTCCTTGGGCATCTTGAAGTAGTACTCGACGGCGATGTGCGTCTTCGGATCTCGATACAGCCCGATGTGACCGATGCGTGCGCCGGGCACCACGCTCAACATGCCGTCCGCGATCGACGTCCCTGCCCGCAGGATCGACGCGAAGACGAGCTTCTTGCCGTCGATCACCCGGCCGGTCGTCACCTCCATCGGCGTCTCGACCTTGATCTCGTGCATCGGGATGTCGGCGAGGACGTCGTAGGCCATCAGAGTCGAGATCTCGTCGAGGAGGCGTCGAAAATCGTTGGTAGAGGTCTCTTTCTGACGCATCAAGGTGAGTTTGTGCTCGACCAGCGGGTGATCGATGACGTGAACCGTGCCGCCCATGTGTGCTCTTCTCGTTCTTCGGACGGTCAGAAGACCGTGCCGTCGCTGATGATGGTCAGGGGTGGAAGTCCTTGTCGCCGTTGCGCGGCGGCCTCGCGACCCGCAGCCCAGGTGCCGCCTTCGAGAATGCACGCGAGGGGAGTGGTGGCGGGGTCGAGTCCGAGTTCGGCGCAGACGAGTGGCGCCAATTCATCGAGCAGCGCCACGGTCAGCGCGCGCCACTCGACGATGAACTCATCGTCGACCTGCCATTCGCGCGTCGACCAGTCGGCCGGAATCGGGACGAGGACTCCTGTGTCGAGGAGCAGACCCCCGTTGCGGTATTCGGGCAGCGCGGTCAGATACCCGAGTCCCGTGACGGTGATTCCCTCGTCGCCGAACGGTTCGAGCAACGAGTACGAAAGCCACTGCGACAGCTTGTGGAACGGCATCCATCCGGCGGTGACGCCGTCGCCGCCGACGTCGCTGTGCCGCCAGCAGTCTCCGAGTGGGCGATCGTCGATTCGATTGGCAGAGGGCCAGATCGGCGCGAAGTACGTGAGCAGTAGTTCGAGGATGTCTGCTGCGCGAACACCATCGGAGCCGCTTGTCAGCACAGTCCCCAGTCCGCCGGGGCGGCCGTCCTCGCCGAAGACGCCCGGCGTCGCCTCCAGCACGTCGGCGAGTTCGTGGAGCAGCCCGAGGCGTCCCTCGACGCCGACGAGCGGATTGTCGGCGTTCACCTGGAACGCCTGCGCGAGCCGGTCAGCGGTCAGCGCACGCAGACTTGCTGCGTCGACGCGCAGTGGATCCTCGTCCACGCCGGAGAACAGACCATCGGTGAACGCGTGGAAACTCGCGACGCCGAGTCCCTCCGACCGCGTGAGGCGGATGCCGGTGCCGGGCTCGTCGAAGTGCCAGTGCGGACCCGCGCCCGCGTCGAGCAACACGCTCACGACGGCGAGGTCGATGCGCGTGCTGATCCGTTCAGCCACAGTCAAAGCGCTCATCCGCTGCGCCAGCCCGGCGACCCTGTCGACTCCCGCGGCCTCGAAGTGGCGCCATCGGCTGTGGAACGGAACGTCGAGGTCGGGGTAGCGCGCGCGTGTGACATCGGCGACGAGGCCGACAGTCGTCCCGATGGCATCGTCGTCGACGGTGAACCACTCCGATTGGCCCTCGCGTGCGCGGGTGAGAAGTGTTGTCGCTCGGTCGCGGATGGTGTCGGTGCTGTGCAGGGTCGCGAGGGGATCGACGACCGTGTCCGTCGCCCTCATGTGGTCAGACCCCGACCTTTCGCCTTACGCAGTTCGTCGGCGTCCGGGATCACGCCACTCGTGAAGTAGCCGGCGGCGGTCTTCGCGTCGATCTCCACGCGCGCGTCGTCGGGAATCAAGTAGTCGGGGAGGTCGACACGTTCTCCGACGGCGATCCCGGACCCGGTGATCGCGTCGTACTTCATATTGCTCATCGAGACGAGCCGGTCGATCTTCGTGATGCCGAACCAGTGCAAGACGTCGGGCATCAGCTCCTGGAAGCGCATGTCCTGGACTCCCGCAACGCATTCCGTGCGTGCGAAGTATTGGTCGGCGGTGTCGCCGCCCACCTGTCGCTTGCGCGCGTTGTAGACGAGGAACTTCGTCACCTCGCCCAACGCCCGACCTTCCTTGCGCGAGTACGCAACCAGACCGACGCCGCCGTTCTGCGCTCCGAGGATGCACTCCTCGATCGCATGGGTGAGGTAGGGGCGGCAGGTGCAGATGTCGGAGCCGAACACATCCGACCCATTACATTCGTCGTGCACGCGTGCGGTGAGCTCGACGGTCGGGTCTGCGAGATCGCGTGGGTTGCCGAAGATGTACACGGTCTGGCCGCCGATGGGCGGAAGGAACACGTCGAGGTCGGAACGCGTGACCAACTCGGGGTACATGCCACCGGTTTCCTCGAACAGAACACGACGCAATTCCGTTTCACTACAACCGAATCGCTTGGCGACACCGGGCAGGTACCACACCGGTTCGACTGCGGCCTTCGTCACAAGTGCGGCACCGTTGGGCAGCAGGGTCTCGTTGTCGGGGACCAAGCGTCCCTTCGCGATCGCGTCGGCGATCTCGGGGAGGATGACGTGAGCCTTGGTGATGGCGATGGTCGGCCGGACGTCGTATCCGGCGGCAAGCTGATCGGGAAACGAGTCGGCGATCGTCGCGCCCCAGGGGTCGATGCTGACGATGGCTTCGGGGTCGCTCCACTGCGGGTAGGGGCCGACCACGTCGGTGGGCGAGGTGTTGGTGAGGTCGGCGCGGTGCTCGCGCGAGAGTGCCCCGCTCGCCACCGCCAATGCCCGATACACGCTGTACGAGCCCGAATGAGTGCCGACGACGTTGCGGTGTCCACGCGTCGTGGTGGTCGCGATGACGGGACCACGCGCTGCCGCGGTCGGTGCGCCCCAGGTGATCGACGGCGCGTCGACTCCGCCGCTGTGTGACGTCAATCTGATGTGACCGGGCAGACGTTGCCCAGAAGTCGGTCTGGCGTGTGCGCCGGAGTCGGTTGACACGGTGCGCTCCTTCCGCGGATGGCCCCGGCGTCGCGGGTCGGAGCCACCGTGAGGTCGCGCCGGCGCGTCGGGAAACCGCCAGCATAGCCACAACCAGAGCCTGCCGCCGGGCGAGCGATGACCGTTCGATTCGCTTACCGCGTTGACGACGAGACGCGGTCGACGGCAGACTCGAGTGCGTGTCTGCACCATCTGTCCGCCTCGTGCGGCGTGAGGAGGTTGTCGGCGTGCACGCCGACAACAGATAGCCGTCTGCGCTGACCGCGCGCTCGCCGTGATCGGTGAGGGCGTGATCGTCCATACGCCAATCCGGCCGTCCTCTCTACTTCGTGCCGTCACCAACGCTCCACGGTTTCCAAGACTCCACGGTTTCCAAGATTCCGAGGTTTCCAGGATTCCGAGGTTTCCAGGATTCCGAGGTTCTCAGGTTTCCAGGGCGGCACGCCACTCACGAAACAGGTGAATTCACCATGCGACAACTCTCCGAAAAACAACTGCGCGCTTCCCTCGTCAATGCCTCGGTACGGGAACGTAAGGAACTCCATCTACCCGCCGAGTTCGACACGCTCGACTGGGATCGGCTCGAATATCTCGGTTGGCGTGATCCCAAGACGCCGACCATCGGCTACCTGGTCGTCGATCTCTCCGACGTCTCTGAAGTCCCCGACGCTGCCGATGTATCTGAAGCTTCCGAGGTATCTGACTCCGATACCGCGGCCGGTCTCGTCGGCCTGCGTCTGCGGGCGGGCGTGGTGCCGCCACGCACACGTGTGCTGTGCGCGCTGTGTGAAGACGTCTCGATCCCGAACGAGGTCCTGCTGTTCACGGCGCGGCGCGTGGGCAAGGCCGGTCGCCGCGGCGACACGATCGGCACACTGATCTGCTCGCACTTCGAGTGTTCACGCAACGTCCACCGGTTGCCGTCCTCGGCGATGGCCGGTCAGGATCGGGAAGCTGTGCGGCTCAACAGGATCGACAATCTACGCGACCGTGTTCGACGCTTCGTCGTGCGTGCCGGAGCCGACGAGATCGCCTAGCGCGCGGGCGCGACGAGACAGAGCGCGGGGCCGGGATCGGAGAGTGTTTCTCTGATCCCGGCCCCGCGCCGTCGGTTATCGATGTATCCCGAGTCGGTGCTACGACTCCGAACTCGTGCCGACCTGCTCAGTGCCGACCTGCTGGGGCTCGGCAGCCTCATGACGACGGTGCGACCATGTCGAATTCGCCTCGATCGCGGCGATGATCCGCGGACGCAGTTCGGCGGCGTCGATGACGGCGTCCACAGAACCGACCTCGACAGCGCGTCGGATGCTGTGCACGGCGTCGAACTCGGCGGCGACAGCATTGATCGTCTCGGCCCGCACGGACTGACGCACATCGGCCAGTTCTGCGCTCAGCGCCGAACGGTCCGAGCCGGAAGCCTCCGCCAACCGTGCCTCGATGTCGCGCACACGCGGGTCGGCGTCGACTCTCTTGTTGACGTCGCCCGCGAACACCACGGCCGCGGCGGGAGCGCCACCGAGCACGGAGGCGAATGAGCCGTCGATCGCCAACACCGTCATGTTCGGATTGAGCGCCTTGGAGAACACGACGAACGCTCCGCCGTGATACCGCGAGATGACGCAGAAGACGATCGGGCCGCGGAAGTTGACGATCGCGCGTCCGATCTCAGCCCCGTACTCGAGCTGAAGTTTGCGCATCGACTCCGGCGAACCGTCGAATCCGGAGAGGTTGGCGAGCACCACGAGCGGACGATTGCCGCTCGCCGAATTGATTGCTCGCGCAGCCTTTTTCGACGACTGTGGGAACAACGTGCCCGCCGTGTAGGTGTCCGGCCCGTCGGTCGGGGTGTAGCCACGGCGCGATACCTCGCGCGATTCGATCCCGAGTAGGCACACCGGGATTCCGCCGAGATGCACGTCGGAAACCACGGCGGTCTCGGCGTCGGCCATTCCGGCCCACCGTTCAAGGACCTGATGATCCTGGTCGGCGACGGCGCGGATGACCGTCCGGATGTCGAACGGCTTCTTGCGGTCGGGATTCATCTCCTTGGAGAAGATCTGTCCGACGGTGGTGAAGTCGCTGCCCGCAAGAACGTGCGGGTAGTCGGAGACGTCGCGGTCGACCGGGTCGGTCGTGATGAGGCGTCGAGGAGTCAGTTCACCGGGCATCACGTAGGTGTGGTCGTAGTGCGCCATCAGCACGTCGCGTGCGGCCCCGAGGTTCGGGGCCCAGTACTGAGCCTGGCCGTTGGGACCCATGACCCGGTCGTAGCCGCCGATGCCGAAGTTGTCTTCCGCGGAGACACCGCCCGAGAAGTCCAGCGACTGCTTACCGGTCAGCACCATGGCCGACTCCGGGGTCATCACGAGGATGCCCTTGGTGTGCATCAGCATGGTCGCCTCTGCGTTCCAGTACGGCTGGGCTCCGACGTTGATGCCTGCGACGACGATGTTGATCTCACCGCCATCCTGGGTGAACTCGACGACCCGCTTCAGTGCGCGCGCCACCCAGTCCATGTTCTCGGTGCCCGAATCCATCGAGATGCGCGCGCCGGATGAGAGGGCGTACCACTCGAGGGGGACCTTCATCTCCTCGGCGAGGTCGAGTGCCGCGATCACCCGCGCACACTCGGGTTCCGACAGTGCACCAAGCGATTTCGTCGGGTCGCCGAGCAACACGACGCGGGTGATGCCCTGCGGATACTTCTCGGTCGGCGTCGTCACGACGCCCGCGACGATCGCTGCGGTGTTGCGTCCCTTCGGGCGCTGTACCGGTACGAGTCGCTGCTCGGCGTCGAGGTCGTACTCCCGGAAGTCGCCGAGCAGGCCGGTCAACTCGTACGGGTAGACCGTGTTGCGTCGAGCGGCGCTGAGGACCTTTTGACGGTATTCGTCGACGGGCTCGATCGGCTCGGCAGATGGTTCTCCCACCGAGACGTCGAATCCACCTGTCGCGTTGACAGAGAAGCGAATGGAGACCTTGCGCAGTTCGCCGGTGTCGCGGTCGCGGCGTCGGGCGATCAGCTGCACTTCTTCGAGCCCGACGTCGGCGGTCGTACCGCGGATGTGGTCGGCGATCGTGGCCAGATCGTCCGCGGAAGCGTCGACAGGTGGCCACACGTACATGACGATTCGGTTGGTGTTGACCGCACGCTTCTGGCCACGCTTGGCGCGACGAATCGAGTCGGCGCAGGAGGCGAGCACAGTCTCGGCCGTGGGCAGCGACAGCAATCGACCGTCGTTTTCGCGCAGCGAACTCAGGTCGCGTACCTGCGCGAAGGCGACCAGCCTGTCGTCGGCTGGGTTCTCCTTCGCGACGGCGCGGAACAGGTAGATCTCCTCGTCGTCTGCCGAGGGCAGCCTCGTCAGGTCGAACTTGCGGAGCCGCTCCATGCGCATCCGCTGCGCGATGTAGGGATGCAGACCACGGATCAGTCGTTCCTCGACCATGCCGGTGGCCGACGGCCGGAACGTGAAGTGGTGATGCATCACAGCGGTGCCGCGTCCGGCGACGGTGAACGTGACGCGTTGCACCTGGCCGGGCATCGGTGCCGCCGCGACGATCTCGTGCAATGCCGCGGCCATGGTGTCGAAGTCGTCCGGCTGGTCTTCCCAGCTGACGTAGATGTCGGCTGCGATCGACGCACTGGTACGCGCCAACTCGATGAGTCCGCTTGCCGCAGAAGCCAATTCGTCGAACGGCACCGCTGCCGAGACGACGCTGGCGCCGTCGCGTGCGGCGACGACGAACGTTGTGCCGCGTGCGGTCTGCGTGGTGATGACGTCGACACCCTTGTTGCCGTAGTAGCGGCGGGTGAGTACTTCGAGCATGACGGTGTTGTCGGTGCCGCTGCGCTGAATGCGTTGTCCCAGAAGGCGAACCAGAGGCTCGGTGCTTCGCACCATGTCGGCGATGCGCTCACTGCGGTCGGCGGCATCGGGGTTCTCGTCGAGGTACTTGAGGTGCTTGCGCACGTTCGTGTAGACGCGTGCACGGTCGCGCAGGAGCATCGCCTGGCCGTACCAGGCATAGATCACACCGCGTGCGAGGTCGGCAATCGCGGGGAAGCGCACCTGTGTCGCGGCCACGATCCGATCCAGCGCGAAACCGATGTCCTCGCGCAACTCGTCGCGCGGTGTCGGCTCATTGAGCCACTCACGCAACAGCGTGGTGATGACGGTGACCGATGCACCAGGATTCTGCAGCGTCAGGAAGATGCGGAAGACCGCGGCTTCGAGTTCCGGTGAGCGGTCGAGTTCGGTGACCCCGTAGTGGCGCAGCGCCAGCCGTAGCTGGTCGTGGAACGCTTCGGGGAGACCGTCACGCTCCACGTCGAGGCTCTGCAGATACGTGTGGAAGTTCTCGCGTGAGCTGTGCACATGCTCGAACCCAGGATTGAGGCCCAACGGCGGACGCTTCTGGCTCAGTTCGGCGAGATCGGCGAAGACCGTGAGCAGTTCGAGTTCATCCCCGATGGGGCGTCGACCAGAAGCACGGACTTCACGCCGCACGCTGAGGTAGTCGTCGAGGAGTCGCGATCGGTCGTGCGGGTCGACGTCGTACCCGAGGAGCTGACTGCGCAGATCTTCCTGGGTGCGAGTGGTCCTGACGTCCGGGTCGACGTTGTCGAGAGCCGCGGGTAGCTCGAGTTCGACGCTCTCGGCGGGCTCTTGGGCGGCATCGGCATCGTCCTCGGCGTCGACGATCGGTTCGAGGCGCATCAACGTCGCGCCGGTCTCGACCTGGGAGCCGACCGACACGGTGCACTCCTTGAGTCGCGAGCGCACGGGTGCGCGCAGCACGGTCTCCATCTTCATGCTCTCGAGAACGAGCACGGGTGCGCCGGCCTCGACCTCGTCGCCGACTGCCAACGGAGTGGCGACGACGAGTGCAGGAGCAGGGGAGCGCACAACGCCGCCCTCGTCGCGGCTGACGCGGTGGGCGACGCCATCGACGTCGATGAGGTGAGTTGGGCCGTGCGTGTCTGTGACGAGGCGGTAGCGGACCCCGTTGAGCACCATCTGTGCCGTGTGCTCGTCGAAGCGCTCGATGTCGACGTCCGCGGTGTAGGTGTCGGTACCCGATTCGATCGACACACGGAAGCGGCTCGCGCCGATCCGGGCGACACGTACCCGGTATCCGACGCCGCGCAGTTTCAAGTCGAGCGGTCGACCGCTCTCGTGCTGCACCTGTGGGCGTCCGCCCGACGCCGTCGACAGCAGGCGCTGACGTTCGACGGCTTCCTCCTCCTCGTAGCTGTCGATCGCGGCGGCGATCAGCGCGATCGCCGAGTGGCGGTTGACGACGAGTCCGTTCTCGGCGCGGACGCGGTCGATCCAGCCGGTGTCGGCGCTTCCGTCGATGACCGCGGGCTGCCCGAGTAGCTCGAGGACGAAACTCTTGTTGGTCGCACCACCCTCGATGACGACGCGCGTCTCGCTCATGGCGCGACGCAGACGGCCGAGGGCCTCGTTGCGGTTGGCGCCGTAGGCGATGATCTTGGCGATCATCGAGTCGAAATCAGCGGGGATCGTGTCGCCCTCACTGACTCCGGTGTCGACGCGGATGCCGGGACCGGCGGGGAGTTCGAGTCGGGAGATGCGGCCGGGTGCCGGTGCGAAGTCACGGTCCGGATCCTCGGCATTGAGGCGCGCCTCGATGGCGTGGCCGCGCTCAGCCGGAGGCTCGCCTTCGAGGCGGCCGCCCGACGCGACGTGAAGTTGTGCGCGGACCAGATCGATTCCCGTCGTGCACTCGGTGATCGGGTGCTCCACCTGCAGGCGGGTATTGACTTCGAGGAAGGCGAAGAGCTGCTCGCCCGGGTGGTAGAGGAATTCGACGGTTGCGGCGCCCCGGTATCCGACAGCGACGGCGAGACGCTCAGCGGATGCCTTGAGATCGGCGACCTGTTCTGGTGCGAGAACCGGCGATGCCGACTCCTCGATGATCTTCTGGTTGCGGCGCTGTACCGAGCAGTCGCGGACGCCGAGCGCCCATGCGGTGCCCTGGCCGTCGGCGATGACCTGGACCTCGACGTGGCGGGCTCCGGTGACGAGTCGTTCGAGGAAGACGACGCCGCTGCCGAAGGCGCGGGCGGCTTCGTCGCGCGTGCGGTCGAAGGCGTCGCGGAGTTCGTCGTCGCTGGTGATGACGCGGATACCGCGGCCTCCACCGCCTGCGGTCGCCTTGAGCATCAGCGGGTACCCGATCGACGCTGCGGCCTCGAGCGCGTCGTCGATGGTGTCCACGGACCCGCGGCTCCACGGGGCGACCGGAACACCGACTTCTTCGGCGATCAGCTTTGCGCCGATCTTGTCGCCGAGTTTGCGCATCGCCTCGGCGGACGGGCCGATGAAGGTGACGCCGATGCGGTCGCACAGTTCGGCGAAGAGCGGATCCTCTGCGACGAATCCCCAGCCGACCCATGCGGCGTCGGCGCCGGTCTCGAGCAAGGCGTGCTCGAGCACCTTGAGGTTCAGGTAGGGGCGGTCGGCTGCCGCTCCCAGGTTGTACGCGATGTCGGCTTCGCGGACGAATGTGGCGTTGCGGTCGACGTCGGTGTGCAGGGCTACGACTTCGATGGGCTGACCGGTCTCGGCAGACAATCCGCGGACGGCGTGGATGAGCCGCATCGCGGCCTCACCTCGGTTCACGATGGCAATGCGCGTGAACATCACCGACTCCCTTCTCTTCTGGAACTGCTCGTCGGCAGCGCCCCCGCTCGCCGTGCGAAGCACGAAACTTCGCGGATGTGGGCCCACGTGTGCGTCACGCCCATGCGGACGCACGCGTGACTGCAAAAACTTGCGGCCCCGGACGATTGTGTCGAATCGTTGCGCTACGCGCGAGTACGGGGGAGTGACTCGACGTGTCGGGCAATGGCGTAAGACTACGTGGGCTGCCACACACACCGATGCACCCCGTGGAGTGTGTCCACGAGGTGCATCGGTGGTGATCGGTCGAATCAGTGCAGGTCGTAGCGGTCTAGTTCCATGACCTTGGCCCACGCGGCGACGAAGTCGTCGACGAATTTCTGCTTCGAGTCGTCCTCGGCGTAGACCTCGGCGAGCGCACGCAGATCGGAGTTCGAACCGAAGGCCAGATCGACCCGCGAACCCGTCCACTTCTGCTCGCCCGACTCACGATCGACCGCGACGTAGGTGCCGTCGTCTGCCGGCGATGCCGACCATTCGACATCCATGTCGGTGATGTTGACGAAGAAGTCGTTCGTCAACGTGCCCGGCTTGGTCGTCAGCACTCCGAGCGAGGAGTTCTTGTGGTTGGCGCCGAGTACGCGTAGACCACCGACGAGCACCGTCATCTCCGGCGGCGACAGGGTCAGGAGGTTGGCCTTGTCGACGAGGTTGTACTCCGCGGGCAGCTCGTTGCCCTTGCCCTCGTAGTTTCGGAATCCGTCGTAGCGGGGCTCGAGGTAGGCGAACGACTCCTGGTCGGTCTGCCCCTGCGTCGCGTCGGTGCGGCCTGGGGTGAACGGGACCGTCACCGTGACGCCGGCATCCTTCGCCGCCTTCTCGATCGCCGCGGCTCCGCCGAGCACCACGAGATCGGCGAACGACACCTTGGTGCCGGGCTCGGAGTTGAACTGCTCGGCGACGAGTTCCAGTTTGCTGATCACCTGCGCGAGCTCGTCGGGCTCACTGGATTCCCAGCCGAGCTGCGGCTGCAAGCGCAGCCGTCCGCCGTTCGCGCCTCCGCGGTAGTCGCTGCCACGGAACGTCGACGCCGCCTTCCATGCCGTGGACACGAGCTGCGGCACGGTGAGACCGGTTTCGAGGATCGCGGACTTCAGGCTGTCGGCGTCGGCGTCGGAGAGCAGCGGTCCCTCGGCAGCGGGGACGTTGTCCTGCCAGATGTAGGTTTCCGACGGCACGAGCGGCCCGCGGTAGCGAATGGCAGGTCCCATGTCGCGGTGGAGGAGCTTGAACCACGCTTTCGCGAACTCGTCGGCGAGTTCTTCTGGATGGTCGAGCCAACGCCGGGTGATCTCCCCGTAGATCGGGTCGAATCGCATCGTCAGGTCGGTGGTCAGCATCGACGGGTGGGTCTTGCCGTCGCCCTGGGCCACGGGCACCGAATTGGCCCAGCCGCCGTCCTTCGGTCGCCACTGGTTGGCGCCCGCGGGGCTCTTGAAGAGTTCCCACTCATTGCCGTACAGGATCTCGAGGAAGCTGTTGTCCCACTTGGTCGGCGTGTGGGTCCATGTCACCTCGAGACCACTGGTGACCGTGTCGTTGCCGACGCCGGTGCCCTGCGGATTCTTCCAACCAAGACCCATCTGCTCGATCGGTGAGGCTTCGGGCTCAGGGCCGAGGAGTTCGGCGTCGCCGTTGCCGTGCGTCTTGCCGAAGGTGTGACCGCCGACGATCAGCGCTGCGGTCTCGACGTCGTTCATGGCCATGCGGCCGAACGTCTCGCGAATATCGGCTGCGGCCGCGAGGTAGTCCGGAACACCCTCCGGGCCTTCGGGATTCACGTAGATGAGACCCATGGTGGTTGCGCCCAGCGGCTCTTCGAGTTCGCGCTTGCCGCCCTGGTAGCGCAGGTTGGTGCCCAACCACACCGACTCGGCACCCCAATAGACCTCGTCTGCTTCCCACTCGTCGGGACGCCCGAAGGCGAATCCCTTGGTCGGCAGACCCATGTCCTCGATCGCGACGTTTCCGGCCAGGACCAGGAGATCGGCCCACGACAGTGCCTTGCCGTACTTCTTCTTCACCGGCCACAGGAGTCGTCGTGCCTTGTCGAGGCTCACGTTGTCGGGCCAGCTGTTCAGAGGAGCGAAACGCTGCATTCCGGTTCCGGCGCCGCCACGGCCGTCCTCGACGCGGTAGGTGCCCGCGGCGTGCCACGACATTCGGATGAAGAAGGGGCCGTAGTGACCGAAGTCGGCGGGCCACCACGACTTCGAGTCCTTCATGACGTCTTTGAGGTCGCCGACGAGCGCCTCGACGTCGAGGTCGGCGAGCGCGGCGTCGTAGTCGAAGTCGGGTTCGCGGGGACGAATGACCTGCGGATTGTGCGCGAGCACACGCAGATTCAGCTTGTCCGGCCACCATTGCTGATTGCCGCCGCCTTCGACCGGTGGGCGGATGTGCATCGGACAACCTGATTCGGCAGGTTCGGTCTGTGCCTCACCGATGGGGGGAGCTTCGGGGGCTGACTTCTCTTCAGACACTGTCTTCCTTCCGGTAAGTGGAGATTCGGGCTGTGATCACGAATGTGACCCCGGTGTGGACGTTGTGTTGCAGTCGGGGCATAGGCCCCAATAGATGACCTCGGCCTCGTCGAGCACAAAGCCGTTGTCGTCGGATGCCGTGAGGCACGGCGTTGTTCCCGCAGCGCAATCGACGTCGCCGATTGCGCCGCACGAACGGCACACGGTGTGGTGATGGTTGTCGCCGACTCGCGCCTCGTAGCGGGCGACGAGGCCGGAGGGCTGGATGCGTCGGACGAGTCCGGCGTCGGTCAGCGCACCGAGTACGTCGTAGACCGCCTGGCGTGAGACGTCGGGCAGTATCGTGCGTGTGGCGAGAAAAATGGTCTCCGTGTCGGCGTGCGCGTGCGTATTGACGGCCTGCAGCACCGCGACCCGCGGACGGGTCACTCGAAGTTCGGCTGCACGCAGTTGGTCTGCGTACTCCGGCGTGGGGGACACCTCGTCAGTATGCAACGCATTCTGGAATGATTCAGGATTTCTCTCAAACTGAGACGCCGTGATCGGCACGTCTCCGCTGTGGCACGCTTGTCTGGTGATGTGGACACCGGAGCGCGTGCGCGCTGAATCGATACGGTGGACGTCTTCCTGGCATCCGGTCGGCTCGCGCCATCTCGACATCGACGGCTACGAGTTCTATGTGCTCGACGGAACCGCCACGTTGCTGAACTACCACGGGACGCAACGTGATCCGATCGTCGTGCTCGATGAGGCCGCCGCCCATGCGAGGCGACTCGACGCCCGGCGTGTGCGATTCACGCGTGCGCCGGGACTGTTCGGGGGTGTCGATGACGCCGAACTAGAGCGACGTGATGCCACGACGATCGCGGTCCGCGACATCGTCGCGCTCAAGACAGCGGCAGAGATCGTCGACCGGATACCGACACCCGACGGAGTCGTCGCGCGCCGCGTCGACGACGATGCCGGAATCGCCGAGTTCGCCCGAATCTCCCTCGACGCCTGGGGTTTTCCGCCACCCATCCTCGACGACGCTGCTACGCGGGACGCCACGCCGCCCGGGCTGTTCGTGGCCGGAGTCGGTTCGCGCGACGGCCTGGAACCGGCCGGTGCGGGCGGCTACACGCTCGAGGGTGAGGTCGCTCGAATGTGGGGTGGCGCCGTCCTTCCCGCTCATCGGGGTCGCGGCGTTTATCGGGCGTTGATCGTCGCTCGACTTCACGATGCGCGACGTCGGGGAGCCTCGCTCGGGCTCGTGCATGCCGAGACCGCTACGTCGTCGCCGCTGTTGCAGCGCATGGGCTTTCGGAAGTTCGGCGAGCGAGCGATCATCGAGTTCGGCATCTGAGGGTTCGCTCGTGGACCTCGACGACGCTCTCGACGAGTTGTATGGTTGCGCACCAAGCGAATTCGTCTCACGTAGGCGCGAACTGACACGTTCGGCACGCGCGGCCGATGCTTCCGAGCTCGCCCTCGACATCTCGCGTGCGCGCAAGCCGACGCAGGTCGCCTGGCTGCTCAACCAGTGGATTCGACGTTCGCCGACCGATCTCGACCCCCTGCTCAGCGTTGCCGACGAACTCCGCGAGGCGCAGCGCCGCTCGTCGGCCGAACTCCTGCGGAAGCTGTCAACACGACGACGCGATGTGGTGCACACCGCGCTCGAGCACCTACGGTCGTTCGCGGCCGAGATCGGTGCGGGTATGAGCACGACGATCGAGCGAGAGGCTGTCCAGACACTGCGTGCGGCGATCGGCGACGAACAGGTGGCCGAATTGTTGCGTCGCGGTCGGCTGGTCACCGCGATGGAGTACAGCGGCTTCGGCCCGGCCGGGCTGGTGGCACTCGCAGATTCGCCGGCACCCGCCGACGAGGCGACCGCAGGGATGCCCGAACCCTCGTCCAGTGCTGACAAGGGTTCGACGGCCACACGCGAAGCGGAGATCGACGCTGCCAGAGCACTTCTCGATCGACACGCTGCCGACGTCGACTCGGCGACCGTCGAACTCGATAGCGCGCAACGCAGCGTCGACGATGCCGAGCGCACCGCTGCCGATCTCGAGGACCGAGTCGCACGGGTGCGCGCGGAACTGGATCGTGCTGAACAGGAGCAGCGCTTCGCGCAGCGCGCGGCGGAGACGGCGCGGTCCCGGCGTGACGAAGCCGCGACCGCTCTGGAGGCGGCATCCGACGCGCGATCGCGCGCACAGCAGCGTCTCGATGATCTGCGTCTCGACGATCTTTCGGGCGACGCCGATCGGGACTGAGGAGTGCCGCTCAATGTCGGTGTTCTCGGACTCGGCGGAAAAGCTGTTGTGCGTCGTAGCCGGACCGCTTAGAGTCGCTACTCGCACTGCTCGACGACGACAACCCAAGTGGTGCAGGACGTTTGACAACTACATCGACATACGAATGCGGCATGGCGCATAAGCCGGAGTGATCCGGTGAAAGGCGGGGTGACATCCGTCGCCGGGAGAAGTTCCGGTACCCCATGCACTCCGAGCCGGAACCTTCACCCCAGGGTGGAGGCAACGTCGAAGCGATCTGACGGTGAGAGCCGGGAGAGCCGATCGGTGACCCGACATCTGCCAGGTGTGGTCAGTAGCGACGAATGTTGCGGTGAGGGAAGGAATTTCAGTCCGAGATGGTTCAGTCGAGGGCGTATTCCATGACTGTGGAGGCGGGGCGTGGCAGCTTCGCCGAGACAGGAGAGATCGAGTAGGACCGACATCCGAAAGGTCGAGGGTGTGCGGCATTCTGGGCCCAAAAGGCCTGGAACCGCACGGAAGAGCACATCCTCAGTCAACGCGACACTAGCTCAATTGGCAGAGCGGTCATTTGCAGAATGGCAGGTTGCTGGTTCAAGTCCAGCGTGGCTACCACCACACAAGCGAAAGCCTCTTCCCGACGACATCGCGACAGTGTCCTAATCCCTGACGTCGCACGACGAATCAGGGCGACATTCGAGCCCGCAAGGCCCGAGTGACGTTCACGCGCCAGTAGCGGTAGCGGAGAGACCGGCCAGTCTCTCTTCGACGTGACAGCGGTGGAGAAGCGGTCGTCGATACGCGTGGTGCCACGACACGGCACCGGACATGGTGAATACCGTCGAGAGGCGGTGGATACGCCGCAAACCCCCTGCAGGGAATACAGCGCGCAAAAGGTCACCGGCAGTGGGGAAGTAGTCTCATTCCCCGCACACACAATCTCTTCTCACGGAAGGTCGAGGAGTTCCTCGTAGAAGCCACCGAATCGACGGTCGGGTTCGACGAGATGCACCTCGAGAATCCAATGGCACACACGCCCCGACGGATCCAGGCGACGCATGGGACCCGACGAACCTGGTGCCACATAACTCTCGATCTCGTCGCCGGAGATCTTCTCGTGCGGGAACTCGCCGACGAGGTGTCCGGCGATCTCGCCACCGAAATGCCATCCGGCTTCCTCGCTGAGTTCGACGACGCGGTCGAACAATTCGGCCCCGGTGATCTCGGGGTGTGCACGAAAGTAGGCGCGGCCTGCATCCCAGATTCGGGGCAGGTCGTCGGCGAGGCGTCGTTTGAGCGCGTCGTCGCCCAAGACGAAGGTGCGGCCGAAATCGGCTTCCCACTCTTCGAAGATCGGGCCGAAGTCGAGGAACAGGATGTCGTCGTCGGCGATGATCCGGTCCGGCGGGTTGGCGCGGAAGGTCTCCAGGGTGTTCTCGCCGGCGCGGACGATTCGTTTGTGCCAGTGACGCGTGACGCCGAACATCTCGGCGGCCAGGTCACGGATCTCGTCGGAGAGTGCGCGCTCGCCGATTCCCGCGCGGATCATGCCGCGCCGCTCCACCTCGTCGAAGAGTCGTTCAGCCTTGGTCTGCGCGTCGAGGAGGCTGTCGACGCGTGCGCGATCGTCGAGCTCGGGCGATGACATGGTGACTCCTCCAATGGTGCTGGTAACCGTGAGGCCTTCGATCCCTCTGGCCTTCGAACATGGTCACACAAGCGCGAGCATGACGCCCACGGCGACGAACAGAACGCCGAACACACGGTTGAGGCGACGCTGGCCCTGTTCGGTCCTCGTGACACGCGCGAATCCCCGTGCTATCAGGGCGAAGAAGAACCACATCACGGATATGTCGACGACCACCATCGTCACTCCGATGACCACGTACTGGATCAGCTGCGGATCGTTCGGGCGCACGAATCCGGGGATGAACGCGAGCAAGAAGACGATCGCCTTCGGGTTCAGCAGGTTGACCCAGAGTCCTCGGGTGAACATCGACGCAGCCGATTCGTTCTGGACGGATTCGTTTTCCTCGTCGGACATGTCGGGGCGTCGGAAGAACTGTCGGATTCCGAGGTAGATGAGGTAGGCCGCGCCGGTGTACCTGATGACCTCGAAGGCGGTGTGGGATCGGGAGATGACGACGCCGAGTCCCGCGGCGACGATGAGCAATTGGATGAGCAGCGCGACCTGTTGGCCGAGTACGCCCCAGAACGCACGTCGGAATCCGACATTCATGGCGTTGCTCATCGTGTTGATCGCGCCGGCTCCCGGGGTGAAGCTGATCAGCACGCACGCAGTCAGCAGCGCCGCCCAGGTCGAGAAAGTCACCTGCAGAGGGTAGTGGTGCGTCGACACCGCACGGGAATGCCCCCGGCGTGGTGACGGTTGCCACAACCATGACTGACGAGCAGTACGACCCCCGTGACCTGATCGCCGACACGTCGATCGCCATCCTCGCCACGATCAAGGCGAACGGACTTCCTCAACTCTCACCGGTCACCTCGGTGTACGACCGTGAGGCCGACACGATCTACGTATCCATGACCGACGGACGTGCGAAAACCAGGAATCTCCGCCGAGATCCGCGAGCCGCCATCGAATACACCAGCGCCGACGGCTTTACGTGGACGACGGCCGAGGGAACCGCCGAGCTGATCGGTCCGTCGAGCGATCCGGACGGTCCGGAGGTCGACGCGTTGGTCGACTACTACCGCCTCGGTGCGGGGGAGCATCCGGACTGGGCCGAGTACCGCGAGGTGATGGTGAGCGACCGTCGCGTGCTGCTCAAGCTGGCTGTTACACGGGTGTACGGCGCCAAACTGCGCTGAGCGGTGGTCGGGTGATGGACGTCAACTGTGCGCACGAATGTCGGCGGCGACGAGCGAGGCGCATCCGTCGAATTGATGTCCACCTACTTCGTGGAGGCGAACGTCTGCTGACGGCAGGAGCCGCTGGTTGAGCGCCACATGGCTGACGGGGACGACGTCGTCGTCCTCGCAGTGATGCAGGAAGAGAGTCGTTGTCGGTTCCGGACCGCTGACGTCGTAGTCGGCGACCGCCCAGCCTTGATCGCCCCAGTTCGGCATCGCCAGTAGAAACGCGCGCGGCGGAGGTGTCGCCATGGTGCTCAACAGAGCGAGCAACATCGACGCACCGAACGAGTGGGCCACGAGCACATCGGATGCAGTCAGCCCGTCGACGTGGGGGCGTATCGCCGACGTCCAAGCCGAGACGGACATGTCCTCGTCGGGTAGCTCCGGCATCGAGACGTGCGCGTCGAGTTCGCTTCCCAGCGCGACGGCAAGCGGCTGATCGTCGTGAAATCCGCCCGCTCCGTGCAGGAACAACATCTCGGTGGCCATCTCGTGTCCCTCTGTGTCGACGCCGGTTCTCGAAGGTTGTGACTCAGCGCCGCGTCGGAACTCATCGGTCCTGGGTGCGTCGGCCGTGAGTTGGTTGGCAATTACGTGCGTTCGGCGGCGACGGGAGCCTGCTGGTGCAGGCCCCCGTCGTCCGGCAGTGAAATCAGGCGAGACGTTACGCGACCACCGGTTCGAGGTCAGTTGCGTCGGACGTCGTGGTCGAGGTGCGCAAGGCCTGGGCGATCACGCCACCCACCACGATGAACCCGATCATGACGATCAGTGACGCGCGGTAGGCGGACTCGAGACCCGACGATTCTCCTACCGACGTATACACGGTTCCGACGACCGCGGCGCCGAACGCCACCGCGAGTGCCTGGGCGGTGTTGAAGACCCCGGACGCCGCGCCTGCGAGGCGAACCGGAACGTCGTTGAGTACCAGCAGCCCGGCCGAGCCGACGATTCCGCCGAAGCCGAGACCCGCGACGGTCAGAGCCGCGGCAAACCACAGCGCGGGATGCGCCGATTGCTCGGCGAAGGCCATCAGCAGCATGCCGACGATGAACACCGCACCTCCGACCTGCAGAACCCGCTTACCGAATCGTGCGACGAGCACCGTCGCGGCGAGACCAGCCGAGATCGGCACCGCGAGCGAGAACGGAATCCACATGAGACCCGCGTGAAGTACCGACCATCCGAGCGCTAGCTGGACGTGCAGTGACTGGACCAGGAAGTATCCGCCGGTGGGGACCATCAACGCCGTGAATGCCGCGAGCCCGACCGAAAATGATCGAGTGGCGAACAGGGTCGGCGGGACCATGGGTTCGATGCCACGTCGAGCCGAACGCACCTGTCGGAGTCCGAACAACCAGAGCCCGGCGACACCAGCAACCATCACGACGAATCCCCAAGCCGGCCAATTGTTTTCAGGTCCGAGTGTGATCGGAAGCATGATCGCCGCCAACGAGCCGCCGAGGAGCAGCGCCGTACCGGCTGTGATGGGTGTCTTGATCGCCGAGCGTGACTCGGGAATGAAGGCGATCGCCGCCGCGATAGCGAGCACTGCCAGCGGCACATTGATCAGGAACACCGGTCGCCACGACAACCCGAACCAATCGCCGTTGGTGATCACAGCCCCCAGGATGGGGCCGGTGACCGCCGCGAGACCGATGACCGACGTGAACATGCCCATCGCCTTCCCGCGCTCGGCCGGTGGATACAGCACCTGGATGTTGCTGAGCACCTGCGGCACCATCAGTGCTGCTGCCACTCCTTGGATGAGGCGGAAGACGACGAGTTCGGTGGGACCGGTCGCGAGTCCGCATGCCAGAGAAGCGAGTCCGAACGCGGCAAGACCGGCGACGAAGAGCTTACGTCGGCCGAAGTTGTCGCCGAGCCGTGCGCCGAGGATCAGGCCAACGGCGTAGGTGAGTGGATAGCCCGCGACGATCCACTGCAGACTCACTGCGGACGCGCCGAGGTCGACCTGCATCGTGCGCAGCGCGACGTTGACGACGGTTGCGTCCATGAGCTCCATGAACGACGCCGCGAGCAAGCAGATCAGCGCGATGGTTCGTGCCTTGCCTCCGATGCTCGGCGTGGCGTCGGAAGGTGTTGTGGAAGGCGACGATTCAGGTGAACGTCGAGTGGTGCCAGGGGAGGCGTCGACGACTTTGTCGTCGGCGGGCTCGAGTGGTGCTGTCGTCATCAGGTGCTCCTGGGTGGCGGGTTGATCTGACAACGGCGACGTTATGAGGGATAGCGGACACATCCGGTCCTCGATGAATCGGGTTCCGTCTTCTTTCTCATCGGCGTCGATCCGGCCCGACTACGCAGGCTTGATCGGCTGACCGGAACGCAAACGCGTACCGTGCTACCCGTGTGGGCGCGTAGGCAGTGCCTTAGCGTCGACATCATGACCAAGAATCTCGTGGTGTGCTGTGACGGGACGTGGAAGAACTCCGACGATCGCTACGTCTCGAACGTCGAGAAGATCGCGCGTTCGATTGCACCCCGCGGCTTCGACGGCGAGACCCAGATCGTGCATTACGCGCGCGGCGTCGGGTCAACAGGCAGTTGGATAGAACGTATCGTTGCCGGCGCATTCGGCGTGGGCCTCGACGACGCGATCGTCGACTGCTATCGATTCCTCGCGCTGAACTACGAACCTGGCGACCGCATCTTTGTGTTCGGATTCAGTCGCGGCGCATACACGGCCAGGAGTCTGTGCGGCATGATCGCGCATGTCGGACTGCTCACCCCGATGGGGGTCGCGGAGGGACAGTTGCCCACAGCGATGGACCTCTACCGCAACAGACCGCGCGCGAAGAGTTCCACCGAGACTCCTCCCGCCGATCCCGCGCACCAGCGTGCGCTTGCGGCCATCGACAAGCACACCCACCGGCGTGGCGAGGTACGCATCGAATTCCTCGGGGTGTTCGACACTGTTGGCGCCCTGGGCGTTCCGGGAATCGCGCGCGCGAAGTACACGTTCCACGACGTGACGCTCTCGCCGATGGTGAAGACCGCCAGGCAAGCGCTGGCGATCGCCGAGCGTCGACGAGTCTTCGCGCCGTGCCTCTGGGGAGGTCGGCACGCCGACATCAGCCAGGTCTGGTTCGACGGCGTGCACAGCGACGTCGGGGGAGGGTACGAGAATTGCTACTACTCCGACAAATCGTTGCTGTGGATGGCATCTGAGGCAACGGCTCGTGATGAACGACGCTCCGGTGTGGCCATTGACTGGAAACGGTTGGGTACCACTCTATGTCGCGACGACGAGAGCGTGACCGAGCACAATTCCCTGTCGTTCGCCTACCGGATCAGCAACGTGTTCAGCGCGCTACACGAGTCGATACGCCGCAAGGTTGCACCGTACGTTCCGCTCTTCGTTGGCGGGTGGCGCAACTTCGCACCTACCGTCGCGGTGCCTGGACTGGGCTATGCGCCCGCATGTGATGTGAGCGTGGAACGGTCTGCCATTAGGCGTGCCGCGAATCCTAATTTGACGCCGTGGTTCGACGGACTGGGTGCGTCGCCCGCCGAGCGGGAGAAATTCGTCGTTGCCGCAGTTACTCTCGCATCGGCGAGCAGACAGAACCAGGTGGGCGCGGTTCAAGCGCGATCGTGAAGAGTGATGTGATAGCCGTCGGGGTCGGCGAATGCGAATGTCCGCCCGAATGGGCCGTCGATCGGTTCTGACACGATCGTGTATCCGTCCGCGACAAGGGCGTCGTGGATCTCCTGCACACCGGTGGCGTGAAGCCAGATTGCTGCACCGATACCGGGTTGCGCGGCGGCGTCGAGGTCTGTGCCGGGAATCAGATCACGAAGGGCGAAGGCGATCGGCTTGGTGTCGAACACGACCGCGTGCGGTGGCCCGGCCGGCGCGCGGACGAGGCCAAGATACTTCTCGTAGAACGCTTGGGACGCTTCTAGGTTGCGGGTTTGCAGGGAGATGAAGTCGGGGCCGCTGACGGGCATGTTTTCCTCCGGGATTGAATGTCAACTTACTGACATCGGCCAATGTATGTCAGTATGTTGACATGAGTCAAGACGGAAGCGGCGCCGAACGGCAGACCGTCGAGCTAGAGACCTCTGTGGGGTATGCCCTCAAGGAGGTGGCAAGTGCGCTCCGAGCGGCGATGGAGGACGTTCTCCGACCGCTCGGACTGAGCGTGACCCAGTACTCGTGTCTTGAACTGCTTGCGCAGCGGCCTGGTCTGTCGAACTCCGAACTGGCCCGCGGCACGTTCATCACACGTCAAGCGATGAATGTCCTACTGCAAGGACTGGAACGGGATGGCTTCGTCAGCAGACCCGACGCCGCGCCTGTGGGCAGGGTGCTTCCTGCACGGCTCACGCCCCGCGGGCGCCGCAAGCTCGAGAAGGCTTCTGCAGCAGTGCGTTCGGTGGAGGAGCGGATGCTCTCAGGCCTCAGCGACGTCGAACAGGCGTCGCTGTTACGGGCCCTCCAACAGATGAGCCGGTCGCTTCGCTGACGCATCGATTGTGTTGCTTCGCCGACGATTTCGTGGAACTACCGCACCAGCAGCCAGATGAACCGCATGAAGACAACTGAGAACCCGAGAACGGCGGTGGCGACGAGCCAGCGTCGAGCAAGGCGATCCCGGGTGATGTTGTCGCGCTTGGGGTTTTCGTGAAGGTAAACGTAGGCGGCGGCGAGTGCACAGCCGGACGCGGCCACGCCGAGGGCGATGCTGATGATCAGCATCACGGTGCTTGCTGCGTCGAGTGGTGGCATGTGGGGTCAACTGTAGTAGCCCATGGATGCTCGGTTGATGGGTCTCATTCGCGGGTCAAGGAGTCGATCACCCTCCAGAATGCGTCGGCGTCTTTGGCCTCGATTCGGTCGAACAGATGTGTTCGCACAGCTCGTGAATGCGCGTGACGGGCGCGAACCACCTGAGACTGTCCTGCCTCGGTGGTGCCAATCGTCCGAACCCCTTGTACCACATCGCGAGTGAGTAGTCCTCGGTCGACCATTCGTGAGACTTGCCGAGAGAGCCTGCTGCGCTCCCATCCCAACAACTCCGCGAGGCGCGCTTGCTGAATGCGGTTACCGTCGGACTCGGCTACCCGGGTCAGAACAGAGAAATCGGCTCCCGACAGCCCTGTCTCCGCGGTGATCTGGTTGACCGTTGACGACCACACCCGGTCGGCGGCCCGTTTCCACTGTTGCCAGTGCAGCAGTTCGGTGTCGTTCAATCGCGATGTCGTCATTCGCCGGACTATACGAAGGACGATGTTGACATGTCAACTGACTGGATGCACCATGTTGACATGTCAACATCAAGATCGGTTCTGATTACGGGCGGCAGTGCCGGTATCGGATTGGCGCTTGCGCAGCGGTACGCCGAGCGGGGCGACCGCGTCATGGTGACTGGTCGATCCGCCGACGCACTGCGCCACGCGGCGCAGGGGAACCCCGGACTCGAGACCGTCGTCAGTGACATCTCTGCGCCGATCGATCGGGAGCGGCTTGCCGCACACGTTCTCGCCGAGATGCCCGAGATCGATATGCTCGTCAACAATGCGGGCGTTCAGCGCCGGGTGCCTCTTGCGGTCGACGACGCTCCCTGGCATCAACGACAAGTGGAAATCGACACGCTGCTCGCGGGTCCGATTCACCTGAACGCGTTACTCGCACCTGTCCTGGTGGGGCACTCCCGACCGTCGGTGATCGTCAACGTCACTTCGGGTGGTGCGCTCATCCCTCAGCCGTTTGCTCCTGTCTACAGCGCT
The DNA here is from genome assembly GCF_001665925.1 of Gordonia sp. 852002-50816_SCH5313054-c. Taxonomy (NCBI): domain Bacteria; kingdom Bacillati; phylum Actinomycetota; class Actinomycetes; order Mycobacteriales; family Gordoniaceae; genus Gordonia; species Gordonia sp. 852002-50816_SCH5313054-c. Next base: position 2,943 of record NZ_LZTE01000051.1, on the reverse strand, counting down.
TGTAAGGCCGCGATGCACAGTTACACGATCAATCTTCGTTTTGCCTTGCGTCACACAAGGGTTAGGGTCGTCGAGGTCATCCCGCCGGCGGTGGCAACTCGGTTGGCGGGACCCGGACACGTACACGGCGCGCCGGTGGAGGATTTCGTCGATGCCGTGTTCGACGCACTCGTTGAAGGGCGCCTCGACGAAATCGGCTACGGCGCCACCGATTCGCCAGCCGTGCTGAGACGTCGCGAGATGGATCGGGAGATGTTTGACGCCGCGTCGACGAGGGTTCCGGTGGCGGACTATTCGATTCGTCCTCGCTAGGTGGCCGTGTGCCAAGTAAATGCGTATGGCCACGGGAGAGGCGCGAGGCAGTACCGTCGCCGCGATAGCCTCAGCCACCACGACATTGCTGTCGACGCTGACCGCCTCAATGGCCCTGCAACACAGTGCAATAGGTGACGGCCTATTTGCACCGGCGTATTCGAATGGTCCACCATCAGCGTGCTACGCGCCCAGAAGACTCACGCCGTCACCGGACAACTCTTCGACGACACCGCGTCGTCCGGTGATAGCGAGCATCAGCGTGTCCGCCGTCCCTTGGACGGTCGGTCCGTCGCCGTGACTCCAGTCGATATCGGTGGCTTCCCATCGCACCGCAGCAGCGGAATGCGCAAACGCGTCGCGCCCGCGGAGACCAGTGACGTGATCGAGAACGACGACGCGACGGTCGTCGGGCGAACTGCGTGCAATACCCAAGGGGCGACAGATATCGAGCGCATGCACGACGATGTCGGTCAGGGGAGCAGCGGGACCCCGGCCAGGCGGCGTGAAACGCTTGTCGGCGCGGTCACGGAGGAGTGAGACCAGCTCACTGCCGTGCTGGCGTACCACCATGTCGGTCATCATTTTGTTGGCCTCGTCGAAATTGCCGCGGGCGCGAAGCATGAGAACACCGAAACGCCACATCGGAACCACCAACGGTGCCACGAGATGCGCTGCGACGTCGCGGACGGTCCACTCGCCACATAGCGACGCGTGATCCCACTGAGCAGGTGTCAGTGTCTCCAATGTGTTTGCGAGCGAGCGTCGTTCATCGGCGATGGCCTCGAAGGTCTCGTCGTCTGACATCATCGCCGTACCTCCGGACTCACGACTGGTCGAGGGTGTCCCAGCGCCGTGGAGGGAGCGTACCGCCGGAGCGGGGTGTGAGAGGGGCAGTCAGGACGAAAGGAGCCGTCGATCGATCTGATGATGCACGAGGTGGGTTACCGGTAACCCTGCATATTCGGTTGTTGCATATTGTCTGGACCCTGTCGATGAGAGACTCGAGCTGAGGTCAGCTCTCAGCTCAGGGGCGGCTCACGGGTATGACGCGAACAATGCCGTCCAAGCCTTCGAAGTCGTTGGGGTTGGTGGTGTAGAGGGGAAGCCTGGCTGCGGTCGAAACAGATGCGATCATGAGGTCCGCCAGTCGTCTCCGCGGCGTTCTTCCGCGAGCTTGGACCGCGGCGCTGATGCGGCCGAATGCGCGAGCAGCATCAGTGCCGAACGGTAAGGGGTCGAACTCGTTCTCGACGCGCTGGAGAACATCCGCGCGGCGTGCGCGTTCGTCGGAGGCCTGTGGGTCGTCGCCAGTTACCAGGTGTACGCCTGCGGAGAGCTCAGCCAGGGTGATCGCACTAATTGCCATCTCGTCCGGCAGTTCCGCAGGCTCGATTGCGTGGCGAAGAATCAAGATGCTGGTGTCGAGTAACCCCCGCCGTACTTCGTCAGGCATACGGGTCGCTCAAAGTTTCGTCATATACGCGGTCCTGATCAGACCGGAACTTCTCCACATCAATCAATGGAGCCGACACCGAGCCGCGGGCGAACTCTGTGCGGGAAACAAAGCTGCGTCGTCGACGTAGGGGGACGAGTTCTCCTATCCCACGGCCGTCGCGGGTCACCGTAAAGGAATCACCGGACTCCACCGCGTCCATGATCTCTTTGGAACGCATGCGGAGGTCGCGTTGGCTTACCTCGCGCGGCACACTCATGTGCTACATGGTAGCACGGAATGGCACGAAGTAGAGGCCGTAGCGAACGTCGTCGAGGGCGGGGCGCTCGGTGGCGGCTCGTGGAACTCGAACGGTAGCTTGGCGATGAGTTTCGGCAGTGGTTGTGGTCAACAATCACGCAAAGCCGTTCCACCCCGGAGCGGCGGTTAGCCGTTCATCACCAGTCCAGGAGAGTCATGCGCACACTCATCGTCTCAGCTTTCGTTTCACTCGATGGAGTCATGGAGGCCCCTGGTGGGGAGCCCGGGTACCGCAACTCGGGTTGGACGTTCAAGGATGTCGCTTTCGATCCGGCGGCGTATGAACTCAAGGGCCGCGAGCAGCACGAAACAGCTGCCTTGCTGTTAGGGCGCCGATCGTATGAGGCGTTCGCGCCGGTCTGGCCCACAATGGACGAATTCGCGGGGTACAACTCGATGCCCCGCTACGTGGTGTCAACGACTCTCGACGGTGACGACAAGCGGTGGCCGGCGACGGTGCTGCGCTCAATCGACGAGGTGCGCCGACTCAAGGAGGGTGACGGTGGCCCGATTGCGGTGCACGGCAGCGCCACGTTGGGTGCCGCGCTGGCCGACGCCGGTCTAGTGGACCGATACCACCTACTGGTGTTTCCGCTCCTTCTCGGCGCCGGAAAACGGCTGTTCAGCCGGACCGATAAAGACGCAACCAAGCTCGTCCTAGTCGAACATGAGGTCTACAACAACGGAATTCAAAAACAAGTTCTCGACGTCCAACGTTAACGCCTGCGATGTCGGGGTGGACCGACGATCCGGCGCTGCTCTCGAACCGCGCGTTTCGGTGCTACTGGTAATCCTGCATATTCGATCGCTGCATATTCGCACCCAGGTGCACAGCCTGGCCGCGCGGCAGCGTTGTATTCAATAGCGAGGCGCGG
>NZ_LZTE01000050.1:0-15315 GCF_001665925.1 Gordonia sp. 852002-50816_SCH5313054-c | reverse complement strand
CCAACCACAAGACGCCATACGAGATACTGATCGGTCTCGTGGGCTCGGAGATGTGTATAAGAGACAGACAGCCTGCCCCACCGCAGCAGCCTGCCGAGATCAGCCTGTCCAAGAACAAGCGCGTCAACCTGGCCAAGGGTCAGAAGGTGACGTTGCGCAAGGATGGCGGCGTCGCGCTCACCCAGGTCCGCATGGGACTCGGATGGGACCCGGTCAAGCAGCGTGGCTTCTTCGGCGGCGGGTCGCAGAGCATCGACCTCGACGCATCGGTGTTGATGTACTCGCGCGGTTCGCTCGCCGAGACCGTCTTCTTCGGCCATCTTCGGAGCCGGGACAACTCGATCGTCCACTCCGGTGACAACCTGACCGGTGCGGGCGAGGGCGACGACGAGGTGATCCGAGTCAACCTGCAGGCGATCCCACCGCAAATCGACAATCTCGCGTTCATCGTGACGTCGTACCGCGGGCAGACCTTCGAGGCGATCGACAACGCCTTCTGCCGACTCGTCGACGACACGACCGGCGCCGAGTTGGCGCGCTTCACACTGCAGGGCGGTATGCCGTTCACCGGCGTGCTCATGGCTGTGATGTCGCGCAGCGGCGGGGACTGGAAGATGCGCGCCGTCGGCGACGGCTTCAAGGCCAAGACCCCGCGGGCTGCGGAGAAATACCTCGGCCGCTACCTGGAGTAGGGCTGCGCGGGCGCGCAGCGGTCACATCGTTGCCGCCGATGAGCTGGCGGCGTCGGCGCGAACGCGGTCGATGGCGACGACGAGCGAGATGATCATCGCTTCGAGCGCGTCGTCGAAGATGTCGACCTCGTAGGTGTCGCCCCAGCTGAGCCACTTCTTGCGAATACTGGCGACCCGCTGACCACTGCGCGAAACGTCGAAGTTCATGTCCCACCAGTCACCGGAGACATCCAGCGCAGCACCCTCGATGAAGTACTTCGGCTTGAAGCTGAACTCCTTGCGGATCGTCGCGACCTCGATGCCCTGCATCTCGACCGTGAACCGTGGCAACAGACTGAACGCGGTCTTCGTGATCTCCGCGATCGGAGCGCCTGCTCCATCGGTCACGGTGAAGCGCTTCGGCACCCGCATGAAGCTGCCCTGCACGTAGTAGCGCGGTTGCTCGGACTCGCCGAACACCGTGAACTTCTCGCCGACCGAGAAGACCTTCTGCTTGATGTACAGCCTCGACACGATGCACCCTCTTCCGCCGTACCGCCCACCATAGCGACGCCCGAGAATCCCGAGTGGGCGCTTCGGAGCGTCGACTGGGCGCTCGAGACTGTCGAGTGGGCGCTCGAGACTGTCGACTGGGCGCTCGAGAGTGTCGACTGGGCGCTCGAGAGTGTCGAGTGGGCGCTTCTGAGCGTCGAGTGTGCGTAGGCCGACGCGATCAGCCACAGTGGGAAGGTGCCCGACAACGCCACGAACGAGTCATCCGTCGCGCCACCGCGCGAGCCCGATTACCGCTTCACGCTCGCAAATGAGCGCACGTTCCTCGCGTGGCAACGCACGGCCCTCGGACTCCTCGCCGCCGCGATCGCTGCGTTGCAGTTCCTGCCCGATCCGACGCACCCCGCGTTTCGGTACGGACTCGGACTGGCTCTCGGACTCCTCGCCATCGTCGTGTCAGCGGGCGGCCTCATCCGGTGGAAGCAGAACGACGACGCGATCCGACACGAGCGGCCACTGCCGAGAAGCTCGCTGATTGCAGTGCTGGGTGTCGCATTGACGGTGATCGCAGCGGCAGCGGTCATCACAGCACTGATCGTCGCGCGACCATGAGCGACCGGTCCGACTCCGCGATGCGCGCCGGATTGCAACCACAGCGCACCGACCTCGCTTGGAGCAGAACGTCATTCGCGATTCTCGTCAACGGTCTTCTCGTCGCCGGTCGCGAGGTGTTGCGACCGAGTTCGTCTCCGACGCCGCTGATTTATGCGCTGTGTGCCGTCGCGGCCGTCGCCTCCGTCGTGGTTGCCGTCATCGGACGTCGACGTCGGCGAGTGCTCGGCGAGCACTCCGCCCCGCTCCACCGCTCGGACACAGCGGCCATCATGACGACGGCTGTCGCGGTGCTGACGACGATCGTCGTGCTTCTCACCGCTGCGCTCGTATAGGAAGGGTCGACGGAGTAGTCGGCCGCGAACTTCCGGTTGCCCAGACGCTCGGATTCCGCGCCTGTGGGCAACCGCAACCGGGGCTCCTACCTAGATACGACGACGCTCGCGCGGGTTATCGCAGGTCGTCGAGCGTGCCCGTCGGAACGTGAATCCAGCCCTCGCGGTGGGCGATCGGTACGTCATCCTCGTCCGGAAGCGCAGTGCCCCCGAGACTTGCCGCACGGGCGATGAGTGCGGTGACGACGGCGTCGAAGGCGTTGTCGTTGACGGCCATGAGTGCAGAGTGTGACCCGAGGTCGAGCCACGGTGCCGCCGCTCGCAGGTCGTCGACGAGTCCGGCGAGCACGGCACGACGCGTCGAGCGCTTGTATCCCCGCGACGTCAGTCCCCAATGTTTTAGTGCGCCAGCGGGATACGCCTCGACGGCCCAGCCGTCGACCCGGTCCGACACAGCGAGGTCGGCAAGCAGACCCGCGCAGCGAAACGCTACGTGCGCGATCTGATCCGCGGATACGCTGAGCGGTCGCCCGAGTCCGTGCTCGACGAGGTAGGAATCGGTGCGTCGGTATGCGAGGGGGCGACGTGACGCGATGTCGTCGAGCTGCGACTTCTTCGGTGTGTCGCCCCGGTGGTGGGCGCTGACGAACTCGACGAAGGCGTCGGGCCACCCGAACGGCGAGTCGATGCCGCAGCGATCCGCGCCGTCGACGAGCGCACGGATCGTCGAATCGTCTGCGGGAGTCACCAATTCGCTTAGCACAGCCGAATACCCACTACCTTCGACGTCGTGTTCACGCCATTCGACGACGGCGACTGCGGTCGACGCGGGCGAGGCAGAGAGGTCGACGCCCGCGGTGATCACGCTCAGATCTTTCCGTCGAGGAACTCCGCGTAGGCAGGAAGGTCGAGTTGACCATGACCCGACAGACCGATCACGACGACCTGCTCGGCAGGGTTGTCGGCGACGTGTTGGGCACACGCGGCGATGGCGTGTGTCGACTCGGGCGCGGGCACGATGCCCTGCGTGCGCGCGAACTGCACGCCGGCGGCGAACGCGTCGTGCTGATCGATTGCCACTCCCTGCACCAGGCCCTGCTCGACGGTGTGGCTCAGCGCGGGCGCCATACCGTGGTAGCGCAGGCCGCCTGCATGGATGGGATCGGGCACGAAATCCATTCCGAGAGTGTGCATCTTGAGAAGTGGAGTCAGTCCCGCGACGTCGCCGTGGTCGTAGCGGTACTCGCCCTGAGTGATCGACGGGCACGCAGAGGGTTCTGCGGCGACCACCCTCGGGTTCGACCGACCGTGGATCTTCTCGCGCAGGAACGGGAACGAGAGACCAGCCAGATTGGAACCGCCACCCGCGCAACCGAATACGACGTCGGCACCACCGGGTTCGACGGCGACGAGCTGTTCGACGGCCTCCTGACCGATCACACTCTGGTGCAGCACAACGTGATTGAGTACGCTGCCGAGCGCGTACCTGGCGTCGGGGTCGTTGGCTGCGACCTCGACGGCCTCACTGACGGCCATCCCGAGACTGCCCGTGGTGTCGGGGGTCTTCGCGAGAATCGCGCGGCCCGACTCGGTCAGCGTCGACGGGCTCGAGTGAATCGTGCCGCCGTATGTGCGGATCAGGTAACCGCGGTATGGCTTCGATTCGTAGGAGGCGCGCACCTGCCAGACCTCGACGTCGATGCCGAACTGTGCACCCGCGAACGCGAGCGCACTGCCCCACTGGCCGGCTCCGGTCTCGGTGGTGAGCTTCCGGACGCCGTCGACGCTGTTGTAATACGCCTGCGCAACAGCGGAATTGGTCTTGTGCGAGCCGACGGGGCTGACTCCCTCGTACTTCACGTAGATTCGCGCGCCCGTGTTGAGCGACTCCTCGAAGCGTCGCGCACGGATGAGCGGCGACGGCCGCCACATCTTGTAGATCTCGCGCACCGGTTCGGGGATCTCGATGTACGGCTCCGTCGAGACCTCCTGCGCGATCAGTCCGCTCGGGAAGAGCGCGACGAGATCGTCGGGCCCGACCGGCTCCTTCGTGCCCGGATGCAGATGCGGCGGGATCGGCTCGGAGAGCTCGGCCGCAAGGTTGTACCAGTGCGTCGGCACGTCCACGGTGATGAGGTCCGGGTTGCTTGCGTCCACGTGCATCGTCATGCGGACACTCTAGTCCGCGTGCGGGCCGCGCCGCGGGCGATGTCGGCGCTCGGCGTCGGGCCGGGTGGTTGGGCCCGCGCACGGCTGCTCGACGTCGGGTGGCGCGACCACCCGACGTCGGGCGCGCCTAGTCCCGTGAGCCGCTCGGGGATGACCACTTCCAGTCGCGCACCTCGGGGAGGTCCTCGAAGTGCTCGCGGACGTAGTCGTGGTGGCGGGCGAGCTGGTTGTTGCAGTACGCCACCAGCTCCTCGGCCTTCTCGGGCGCGCGGCGTGCTCGACGCAGCGCCTCGATCACCAGGTGGTAGCGGCTCATCTTGTTGAGCACCACCATGTCGAACGGTGTTGTGGTCGTGCCCTGTTCGGAGAAGCCGCGCACGTGGAAGCGTCCCGGATGGGTACGCCCGTGCACCAACTGGTGGATCGCGCGCGGGTAGCCGTGGAAGCCGAACACCACGTCGACGTCGCGCGTGAACAGCTCGTTGAACTTGTCGTCGGAGAGTCCGTGCGGGTGATCGTTCTGCGGCAGCAGCACCATCAGGTCCATCACGTTCACCACGCGCACACGCAGATACGGCACCCATTCGCGCAGCAACTGCGCGGCGGCGAGGATCTCCTGCGTCGGAACGTCGCCCGCGCTGGCGAGCACGATGTCGGGTAGCTCGCCCTCGACATTCTCGGTGCCTGCCCAATCCCAGATCGACGCTCCGGCGGCGGCCTGCTTGTTGGCCTCCTCCAGCGAGAGGTACTGCAGATGCGGCTGCTTGTCGACGACGATCAGGTTGACGTGATCGCGGCTGCGGAAGCAGTGATCCGAGATCGACAGCAGCGAGTTCGAGTCCGGCGGCAGCCACACGCGGACCACCTCGGGCGAGAGTGGAAGCACGAGGTCGATCAGTCCAGGGCCCTGGTGAGAGAACCCGTTGTGGTCGTTTCGCCAGCACGTCGACGTCAGCAGGATGTTGAGCGACGCGACGGGCTCACGCCACGGGAGCGTCGCCGCGTGCTGCAACCACTTGGTGTGCTGCACCACCATCGATGCGCTCACCATCGCGAACGCCTCGTAGGTCGCGAACACACCGTGCCGACCGGTCAACGTGTAGCCCTCGAGCCAGCCCTGGCACAGGTGCTCGCTGAGCACCTCCATCACACGACCCGACGGCGAGAGGTTGTCGTCGTATTCGGTGACCGGAAGCTGCCACGCGCGGTCGGTGACCTCGAAGACCGCTCCGAGTCGATTACTCGACGTCTCGTCCGGGCAGAAGAGTCGGAAGGTGCCTCCTCCGTCGGCGTCGGAGTTCTGCGTGTAGATGTCGCGCATGAACTCGCCGAGAACACGGGTCGTTTCGAACGAGACGTCGCCCGGTTCGGGGATGTCGAGCGCGTACTGCTCGATCGGTGGCAGTCGCAGCGGCGAGAGCAACCGTCCGCCGTTGGCATACGGCGTCGCACCCATCCGGAGATCACCCACAGGTGCAAGCGAGGCAATCGATTCGACGATGGCGCCGTTGTCGTCGAAGATCTCCTCCGGCTTGTACGACTTCAGCCACTCCTCGAGGATCGCGAGGTGCTCGGGGTTCTCCCGCACACCCGACAGCGGCACCTGATGCGCCCAGTGCGTGCCCTCGATCTTCTTGCCGTCGACCTCTTTCGGTCCGGTCCAGCCCTTTGGTGTGCGCAATACGATTGCGGGCCAGTGGGTGTCGGGCAGCGTCGACCCGGCGCCGTCGGCGCGGGCCTCGGACTGGATCTCACCGATCCGACGACGGGCCTCCACGATCGCTGCACGCAGATCGGAGAACACCTGAGCCGGATCGTCGCCCTCGACGAACGTCGGAATCCAGCCCTGACCGCGTAGATAGTCGGTCACCTCGGCATCGGTACTGCGGCCGAGGACCGTCGGACCTGCGATCTTCGCTCCATTGAGGTGCAGGATCGGCAGCACGGCGCCGTCGCGCGCGGCGTTGAGGAAGGCGGGAATCTTCCATGATCCCGACAGCGGGCCGGTCTCGGCCTCACCGTCGCCGATGACACATGCGACGGTCAGGTCGGGGTTGTCGTAGGCCGCGCCGGCTGCGTGTACCAGTGCATATCCGAGCTCGCCGCCCTCGTGGATACTTCCCGGGGTCTGCACGCTCACGTGACTGGGGATGCCGCCGGGCGTCGAGAACTGACGGCAGAGACGCTTCACGCCGTCGGCGTCGAGAGAGATCTTCGGGTAGACCTCGGTGTAGGTGCCTTCGAGGTAGGTGTTCGCGACAAGCGCCGGGCCGCCATGTCCGGGGCCGGTGATGTACAGCCACGAACTGTCGGACTCCTTGATGATCCGATTCAGCACCGTGTAGATCGCCGAGAGTCCCGGGCTGGTTCCCCAGTGGCCGAGCAGCCGAGGCTTGATGTGGTCGCGCGAAAGTGGTTCGCGCAGCAAGACATTGTCTTGCAGATAAATCTGGGCGACGGTGAGGTAATTCGCCGCCGCCCACCATCGCAGGTCGGCGTCAAGATCCGCCTGCTCGTACGCGCGCTGTTGGGTGGAGACCTCGGTCATGCGGGTTCCCTTCGAACTCGTCGACTCCTGATGGTGCTCTTATCCATTCCCCCTTCCATCAGTTCTACGCGGACACCAAGCCGCGCGCGCGGCTCTTCACCGTAAATTCGCCCAAGGTGTTACCCAGCGGGCCGTTTCCGAGGTGCAAAGCCGCCACTCAGTCCGGAAGCATCGGGGCGTCGTCGCCGTGGTGGCGCCCCAGGAGTACGCCGCGGGTGACGGCGTCGCGGCCGAATCGCGTTCTCAGATCGTCCATCGCGGTGTCGAGGTGAGCGCCCCGACCGCTGAGTGGACTCGACGCCCCGACAGCGCGCACCCGGCGGTCGGCGGGGTCGGGTTGATCGAAGGGCAGTGTCAGCTGTATCGAGTCACGCTCGTCGAGTCCGGTGAGCGACAACCCGATCAACGTGCAGCCACGGTCGCGGATCACGGGCAGGGCGTCGTCGAGCAATCCACGCGCCGACGACATGATCACGTCGGTGCGATCGGTGACGTCGGAGAGTGTCCGCGATCGGGTTGCACGCGAGAAGTCGTCGAATCGGAGACGCAATACGACTGTGCGACAGACTCGTTCGGCATTGCGGAGGCGACGTCCGAGGCGTTCGACGATCGCGACGACGGTCGCTTCGAGGTCGGCTTCGCTCTTCGGTCGGCGACCGAGCGCTCGTTGCGAACCGATCGACGAGCGTCGACGCCCGGTCTCGACACGACGCGGATCGGTGGCCATCGACAGCGCGAAGAGGTGACGCGCAGAGCCCGGCCCGACGATGTGCTTGAGCGAACGCTCGCCGAGCCGGGCGATCCCGCCGACCGTGGTGACGCCCGCGTCGTGGAGTTTGGCCTCGGTCACCGGTCCGACGCCCCACAGCCTCCGAACCGGCAGCGGGTGCAAGAACGCGATCTCGGTTCCCGGTGCCACTTCGAGCAGCCCGTCCGGTTTGCCGACGGCGCTGGCAACCTTCGCGAGGAATTTGGTGCGCGCAAGACCCACGGTGATCGGCAGTCCCACCTCGGCGCGGACGCGTGTACGCAGACGCTCCGCGATCTCGACCGGCGTTCCCGACACCCGGCGCAGGCCCGCGACGTCGAGGAACGCCTCGTCGACCGAGATGCCCTCGACGATGGGCGTGGTGTCGTGGAAGATCTCGAAGACCGCGCGGCTGGCCTCGACGTAGGCGTCGAAGCGCGGCGGCACCACGATCGCGCGCGGGCACAGCGCCCGCGCCTCGTGGCCCGGCATCGGCGACCGCACGCCGAACGCCTTGGCCTCGTAGCTTGCGGCGAGCACGACACCCCCACCGACAAGCACCGGCCGGCCACGTAGCGCCGGGTTGTCGCGCTGCTCGACCGACGCATAGAACGAGTCGAGATCGGCGTGCAGTATCGACGCCTCGTGCCGCTCGCGTCGCTCGATCCGCATAGAACACATGTTCGCATGCGGGTCTGACTTTTCTCTACGCCAGACCGGTGACGATCAACCCGTGCGAGACCTCCGCCGCCACGCGTCCTTGTCGGTGGCGCGGTCGTCCTGAACCGCGGGAGGCCAGGTGGCAGCGCCCAGCTCGCGCGAGGTGTTGCGGGCGACGTCACGCAGCATGGACGCGACCGACGACTCGAGTGGCCACTGCTCGACGTCGGCGACGACGCCGACAGCTCCGATCGGACCGCCCATCCGATCGGTCAAGACGGCTGCGAGTTCGCACTCTCCGAGCACAGCCTCTTCGACTGACTCGGCGAGACCGGTCGCGCGCACATCGGCGAGCGTCGCGCGCAGGGCCGCCGGGTCGGTGAGGGTCGAGCCGGTCATGTCACGCAGGTCGGCGCCGAGAATGTCGTCGGTCAGCTTGGCGTCGAACGCCATGATGGCCTTGCCCAGCGCCGACGCATGCGCGGGGATGACGATTCCGACCTCGGGCATCTGCCGCGAACCGTCGAGCCTTGGCTGGTGATGGACCACCACGACGTCGTCGATGAGCATCACCGCGGTGCGGACCGCGAGTCCGCTGCGTCGTGCGAGATCCTCGGCCCACGGAGCGATCCGCGCGCGCATTTCGAGGCTGTCGAGGTAGACGTTGCCGAAGGTGAGAACCGCAGGTCCGAGGCGGTAGCGACCCGAGTCGCGCTCCTGCACGACCATCCGGTGGGCGAGCAGCGTGCGGACGATGCCGTGGACGGTCGACGGCGGCAGCTCGAGCCTCTCGGCGATCTGTCCGAGACTCATCCTGTGGTCGCCCGCAAGCACCGTGAGCACGCGGAGCGCGCGGTCTACGGACTGAATCATCCCGACATTCTCGCAGCAATCGCTTCAGCCATCTGCTCGAGGCGAGATCTCCTCGGTTCCATCTGTGAAAAGTATTGCCCGTCACATCTTGTGTGGCGTAGTGTGACGTTTCATTCGATAATGCCGAATGAATCAATCGGCGTCACCGCACGCCCCCGTAGGAGTTGTGGCTCATGAAGAAATTCATCAACGAGCCGGCCGATGTGCTGGCCGACGCACTGCGCGGGGTTGCGGCCGCGCATCCCCGACTGCGCGTCGACCACGAGAACAGGGTGATCTTCCGCGCCGAGGGACCGCGCAGAGGAAAGGTCGGGTTGGTCTCCGGCGGAGGGAGCGGACACGAGCCACTGCACGGCGGCTTCGTCGGTCCGGGCATGCTCGACGCCGCCGCCTGCGGCGAGGTCTTCACATCGCCCGTTCCCGACCAGATCCTGGCCGCCACCAGCGGTGTCGACGGTGGGGTTGGCGTGTTGCACATCGTGAAGAACTACAGCGGCGACGTGATGAACTTCGAGATGGCCGCAGAGCTTGCCGACGTCGAGGTGGTGTCTGTCATCGTCGACGACGACGTTGCGGTCACCGACAGCAGCTTCACCGTCGGTCGACGCGGTGTCGCGGGCACGGTCTTCGTCGAGAAGATCGCCGGGGCGGTCGCCGAGCGCGGCGCCGACCTCGCCGAAGTCGCCCGACTGGCACGCAAGACAGATGACAACGCGCGCACCATGGGCCTCGCCCTCACCTCCTGCACGGTCCCCGCGGTCGGTCACCCGACGTTCGATCTGCCCGAGAATCAGATCGAACTCGGCGTCGGCATCCACGGCGAACCGGGCCGCAAACGCGTCGAACTGCCTTCGGCGAACGAGATGGCGCAGATGCTGATCGATCCGGTTCTCGCAGACCTCGACTTCACCGTCGGTGAGAACGGGGTAGTCCTGCTGGTCAACGGCCTCGGTGGGACACCCCTGATCGAGCTCTATCTGATGTGCGCCGAGTTCTCACGACTCCTCGACGCCGCAGGCATCACGGCAACGCGCACCCTCGTCGGCAACTACGTCACCAGCCTCGACATGGCGGGCTGTTCGGTCTCGCTGCTGCGACTCGACGACGAGCTCACCGAACTGTGGGACGCTCCGGTCGACACACCGAACCTGCACTGGGCTTGATCGAAAGGGCACGTCATGACAACCATCACCACTGACACCATCGCGACCTGGCTCCGTCTGTTCACCAGCGACGTAGTGGCCAACGTCGACGAACTGACCCAACTCGACGCCGCGATCGGCGACGCCGACCACGGATCGAACATGGAACGCGGCATGACCGCCGTCGTCGACGGACTCGCCGACAGTCCGGACCTGCCGGGACCGCTATTGAAGAAGGCCGGCATGACACTCGTCAGCAAGGTAGGCGGAGCCAGCGGCCCGCTGTACGGCACCCTGCTGCTGCGGATGGCGGGCGCCATCGGCGACAGCACGGAGATCGACGACGCAACACTCGCCGCGGCCCTGCGTGCGGGGCTCGCCGGTGTGGTCGACCGCGGGCACGCACAGGCTGGCGACAAGACCATGTTCGACGCACTCAACCCCGCTTGCGACGCCCTCGACGCCGCGCTCGCCGACGGCGCAGCACTGCCGAAAGCACTGCAGGTCGCCGCCGACGCTGCCGCTGCCGGACGCGACTCGACCGTCGACATGGTGGCCCGCAAGGGTCGTGCGTCGTATCTCGGAGAGCGCAGCGTCGGACATCAGGATCCGGGAGCGACGAGCGCGACGATGCTCGTCGACGCACTCGCCGAAGCCGTGAACGCGGCCGGCACGCCATGACCGGGCTGGTGGTCGTCTCCCACAGCAGAGCGCTTGCCGACGCCGCGGTGGCACTGGCATCGGAGATGCTCCACGGATCGACGACGCGCATCGCCGTCGCCGCAGGACTCGACGCCGAGACCTTCGGCACCGACGCCACGGCCATCGTCGACGCGATCGAGAAGGCGGACGACGGCCAGGGCGTCGTGGTGTTGATGGATCTCGGAAGTGCTGTTCTGTCAGCCGAACTCGCGCTCGAACTGATCGATCCGGAGGTCCGCGAGCGCACCATGCTGTCTGCGGCACCACTGGTGGAGGGACTCATGGCCGCGGCCGTGACCGCCGCCTCTGGGGCTTCACCCTCCGACGTCGCTGCCGAGGCGGGGCAGGCGCTGACGCCGAAGCGATCGGCGCTGGGCGTCGAGGATCTGCCGGCGAGTGGTGAGGATATGTCGCCAGGCGGTGAGTCCGCCGTCGTCGAGGTCGAGAACCCGCATGGCCTCCACGCCCGACCCGCCGCCCGATTGGTCACGGAGGCAGGGCAATTCGACGCCGAGGTCACGCTGCGCAACCTCGACACCGGCGCCGGTCCAGCGTCGGCGAGGAGCCTGTCGCAGGTCGCCGGCCTCGCCGTGCGGTGCGGCCAGCACCTCGAGATCGGCGCGAGCGGCCCAGACGCACAGGCCGCCGTCGAGCATCTGACCGCGCTGGCGCGCAACCGCTTTGGCGAGGAGGAAGCCCCCGCCTCTTCCGCAGGTCGAGCTGTCCCCTATGCTGGTCGAGCGTCAACTCCCGCCGGTCGAGCCGCCCCTACCGCTGGTCGAGCTTGTCGAGACCACCCCGCCCTGCCCGCGTCGCCCGGGATCGCGATCGGTCCGGTGTTCACTCCCGCGGTCGTCGACGTCGAGCCCCCGGACGAACAGTTCGACTCCGCCGACGCCCAGTCCGCCAGACTGCGCGACGCCCTCGACGCTGTACGCGCCGACATCGAGAGCCTCCGCGCCACGACGGCACAGCACAGCCCCGCCGACGCCGCCATCTTCGACGCCCACCTGGTGATGCTCGACGATCCGGATCTCGTGGCCGCAGCCCTCGAGCGCATCGAGTCCGGCGTGCCCGCATCGCGCGCGTGGGCGGAGGCAGTGGCGGCCGTCGAAAACGAATGGCGCGCCGTCGACGATCCCTACCTGCGCGAACGCGCCGTCGACGTGCACGCGGTCGGGCAGCAGGTACTGCGCAAGCTGGCCGGCATTCCGGACGCGACTATCGATGGCACCGGCGTCCTCGTCGTCGACGATCTGCTGCCGGCACAGGCGGCCGTCCTCGACGCCGAGAAGGTCGCAGGCGTCATCCTCGCGGGCGGGAGCCCAACCAGTCACGCCGCAATCCTCGCCCGCGCGCGAGGTATCCCCGCAGTCGTCGCGGCGGGCCCCGACGTCTTGGCCACCGAACCCGGTGTCACCGTCGCCCTCGACGGATCGACCGGCGAGATCATCGTCGACCCTGACAGTCAGACCCTCGAACGGCTACGCGGCGAGGCGTCGCGTGCCGCAGAGCGCGGAGAACTCGCCCGGGCATCGGCGCACGAGTCCGCGAGCACCGCCGACGGCACGCGAATACTGGTGGCAGCCAACCTCGGTTCCGTCGAGGATGCACGCGCCGCCGCCGAAAGCGGCGCGGACGGTTCAGGATTGGTCCGTACCGAATTCCTCTACCTCGACCGTGCGCAGCCACCCTCCGTCGACGAGCAGATCGACACCTACCTCGCGATGGCCGATGCCCTTGGCGGCCAACGCATCACACTGCGCACACTCGATGTCGGAGGCGACAAACCACTACGGTTCGCACCGCAACCCGCCGAAGAGAACCCCTTCCTCGGTCTTCGTGGGCTCCGCCTCGCACTGGCGGAGAAGACCCTCTTCGACGACCAGCTCCGAGCCATCGTCACTGTCGCGCACCAGACCCCGATCAGCGTCATGTTCCCGATGGTGACCACCGTCGACGAGTTACTTACTGCTCGAGAGCATCTCGACGCCGCGATCACTTCCGTCGGACGTGGTGAACCGGCGGGACTCGAGGTGGGAATCATGATCGAGGTCCCCGCAGCAGCCCTCAAGACCGCCGCCTTCGCGCCGCACGTCAACTTCTTCAGTATCGGTACCAACGACCTCACGCAGTACACGTTGGCCGCAGAACGCGGCAACACTTCCGTTGCAGCGCTTGCCGATCCACTCGATCCCGCAGTCGTCACACTGATCAACAGGGTCTGCCGCGGTGCCGGACCCGACCGTCTCGTAGCGGTCTGCGGAGAGTTGGCAGCCGACGAGACGGCAACCGATCTCCTTGTTGCGCTTGGGGTTCGCGAGTTGAGCGTCGCTCCCCGCGCCGTACCTCCGATCAAACAGGCAGTACGTGGTATCGATGTCACGACCAACCCCAGGCTCGTCGAACGGTGCCTCGAAGCCGACACTGCTGCCTCGGTGCGCGCGGCGCTCACCTAGTGAGCAGCGTCGCTCGATAGACTCGAACGCATGCAGGTCATCACGCGAGCGAACACCGTCGACGGGGTTTACGAGGTCGAGAAGTGACAACACCAAGTGCCACAATCGGACTGGGCCTGGCAGCCGTCGGCCGTCCGGCATACATCACGACGGGCCGAGACTACGACCTCGGCGACGAGCGCAGCATCGAGGACATGCGTGCGCGCACGTACGCAGTGCTCGACGCCGCCTACGCCGACGGGGTGCGCTACCTCGACTGCGCGCGGTCGTACGGATTGTCGGAGCAGTTCCTCGCGGACTGGTTGAGTGATCGACCCGACGTCGACGACGTGGTCGTCGCCTCGAAGTGGGGTTACCGCTACGTCGGCGAATGGGAACTCGACGCCGCGGTCCACGAGGTGAAGGACCACAGTCTCGGCGAGTTCGTCGACCAGTGGACGGCGAGCCATTCGATACTCGGCGAAGCACTCTCCATCTACCAGATCCACTCACTGACACCCGACAGCCCGGCACTGAGCAACCCCGCACTGCTCGACGCTCTCGCCCGAGTGCGCGACGACGGCTACCGCATCGGCTTCTCGACGTCGGGTCCGTCGCAGGCCGGCGTTGTGCGACAAGCGATCTCGATCGAGATCGGTGGGGCGCCGCTCTTCAGGGTCGTCCAGTCGACGTGGAATCTGCTGGAGACGTCGGTGGGACCAGCGCTGGCGGAGGCCGCGGAGGCGGGCCTGTCGGTGGTCGTGAAGGAGGGCATGGCCAACGGTCGGTTGGCGCCCGGCGTCGACGACGATTCCGACGCCCGACGCGCCGTCGACCGTGTTGCGGCCGAACTGGATGTGCCCGCCGACCAGGTCGCGTTGGCGGCCGCGCTGGCCCAGCCGTGGGCCGCATACGTGTTGTCGGGTGCGGTGAGCGTCGAGCAGGTCGACAGCAACGTCGCCGCGAACACCGTGACACTCGAACCCGCAGTCCTCGCGGAACTCGTCGCGCTGCCCGAGCCGCCCGCCGACTACTGGTCGAAGCGGTCGCAGCGCGACTGGAGCTAGCGCTGACTGCTATCGGGCTGGCAACCTGCGCGCATGCAGCACCACGTCGTCGATGTGGTGCCCGCCGCCCGCGGGGATGCCGCGCGGACGAGTCTCATGGGTGAGGATCTCCCAGTCGCCTTCGTTGGATTCACCGTCCGTGGACCGGCCCTCGAGCAGGGTCGCGATGTCGTCCGGTTGCACGTAGTCGGCGGGGTCGAATCCGTGCGCGCGCACACCTTCTGGCGCGTGTGCCACCACCAGCAGTGAGCCGCCCGGCCCGACAGCGTCGACGAGTTTCTGTGCCACCGCACGGTTTTCGGCGAGGATGGGGAAGTAGTGCGCCGCGACAAGCCCGAAGTCGCGACCCGGGACGTCGTCGACGACGAGATCTGCTTGCAGCCAGGTGATCTCGGGTCCGGGGAAGCTCCCCCGGGCGCGGTCGACGGCGACCTGCGAGATGTCGATCGCAGTGACCTGCCAGCCGCGCTCGGCGAGCCAACGGGCATCGGCGCCTTCACCACTTCCGACGTCGAGCGCGGTGCCCGGCGCGAGGTCGGAGGCCTCCGCGATCAAGGAGGGATTCACGTTCGACGTCCAGAGGCGCTCGGTGTCGGCGTACCTCGCGTCCCACTCGGCCGCCGTGTGCGGGTTCTGGTCGCCTGTGTTCTGCTGACCGTGTGCAGTGCTCATGCGTCGAGCGTGGCACGGCCGCCGCGCGGCGTCGAGCAGCGTTGCGCCGGAGGCAAGAAGTGGTCTCGACAGGCTCGACCAGCGGGGTGGGCTCGACCAGCGGGGTGGGCGCTCGACAAGCTCGACCAGCGGGGTGGGCGCTCGACCAGCGGGGTGGTCTCGACA
>NZ_LZTE01000049.1:0-602 GCF_001665925.1 Gordonia sp. 852002-50816_SCH5313054-c | reverse complement strand
GTGAGGCGTTGGTCGATCAACACACCCGAGGCGGCGGGCACGGTGCCGGTCAGTCGGGATTGGCCGGGAGTCCACCGATCGGGGCGGACCTGGACGTTGCGGTCGGCGTCGATGCGGGCACGACGGCGCTTGACGGCGTCGGCATCGACCTGGGCGACAACAGAATCGACGAGCGCAGCAAAACGGGTCGTCGACAAATGATCGCGTGCCGAGAGTGCTGCGGTGAGGCGGGCGTCGACCTCGTCGATGGTGTCCGGTCCGCACAGGCTGGTGCGGGCGACAGCGATGTGGAACCGCTGCAGATCGATGCGCCCGCAGGCCAGGAGTGAGGAGGTGTAGGGGAGTCGGTAGCGCAGGGCGTGGGCGTCGATGATCAGTTCGCGTGCCCGACCCGGCGGTAGCGACAACACGGCGCCGACGTCGGCGATGGTGCGTTCCAAACCATTTGGGCCGTACTGTGCGCGGGGGTCGTCGCCAGCTTGTCCGCGAGCAGCGAACTCGCGCAACTGTTCTGGTGAGTCGGCGCGGCCGTCGGTGAGTTCGCCGATCTCGACGCCGTAGTCTTCTTCGTGTTCCTCGTGGATGAGACTGATCGCCGTCAA
>NZ_LZTE01000048.1:0-1656 GCF_001665925.1 Gordonia sp. 852002-50816_SCH5313054-c | reverse complement strand
TCTAAGCCTCGATCCACCGATTCGTATTCGTTTGGGCGGTGAGGGATAGACGAAATGCCCTGTCTGAGTGACAGAATGGGAATTGTCTAGGTTTCCATCCGTGCACGCAGAAGGGCATCTCGTAGATGCGATTGTCTCACAGTCATCCGGTCCGGTCTGCATCCTGTGATGATCCGAATCTCCTCGGCGCGGCGGGGTTGGTGCCGGTGATGACGTTGGCCGAGCAAGCGGGCCTGTCGGGGTTGGCTCTCGAGCATCTGACGGTGCCGACCGACAAGGGCGCCAATCCGGATCGGAAGGTGTTCTCGCTGGTCGCGGGCATGGTGGCCGGTGCCGACAGCATCGATGACATGGCCGTACTGCGGCACGGTGCGATGGGGAAGGTGTTCGACCATCCGTATGCCCCGTCGACGTTGGGGTCGTTTCTGCGCGAGTTCCGGTTCGGGCATGTCCGGCAATTGGATGCGATCGCCGCCCGCACGCTCGCTGGCCTGCACACCCACACCCCGGTACTGGCCGGGATCGACGGGCCGGTGATGGTCGACATCGACGACTCGATCATCGAGGTCCACGGCCCGGCCAAACAGGGCGCTGGGTTCGGCTACACCCGGGTACGGGGGCTCAACTCGGCGATCACCACCATCAGCACCGCCCACGGTGCACCGGTGATCGCTGCTCAACGACTACGCAAAGGAGCATGCAATTCCGCCCGCGGAGCCCATCGGTTGATCGCCGACACACTGGCTAGCGTGCGGCGTCTGCGGTCGACTGACGCGTCGGGGCCGGTGCTGGTGCGGGCGGATTCAGCGTTCTACGGTCACCGCGCCGTCAGTGCTGCGATCGGTGCCGGCGCCCAGGTATCGGTCACCGTGCGCCAAGACTTGCGGATACGTGCGGCGATCAGCGAGATCGCAGCCGATGCGTGGACAAAGATCGAGTACACCGACGCGATTCTCGACGCGGACACCGGACTGTGGATCTCACGTGCCGAGGTCGCCGAGATAGCGTTCACCGCGTTCACCTCCAAAGCCAAAGCGCTGCAGGTTCCCGGGCGGCTGGTGGTGCGCCGTATCCCCGACTTCCGACCCGAGGGCGACGGCCTGTTCGATGTGTGGCGATTCCACGCCTTCTTCACCACCAGCGACCTCGACACCGTCACCGCCGACAAGACCCACCGCGCCCACGCGGTCATCGAACAAGTTCACGCCGATCTCAAAGCCTCCGCGCTCGCGCATCTGCCGTCGGGAAAGTTCTGCGCGAACGCCGCCTGGCTGGTGTGTGCGGTCATCGCGTTCAACCTGACTCGTGCTGCCGCCAGCCTCAGCGGCGGGCGTCTGGCCAAAGCCACCACATCCACGGTCCGCCGCACCCTGATCTGCATTCCGGCGCGTATCGCGTCCTCAGCCCGGCGCATCACCATGCACCTACCCGCCCGATGGCCGTGGGAAACCGAATGGAACCTGTTGTTCGACAACACTATTCACCGAAGACCGCCAACCTGGCCCTAACCACCCCGGCCCAACAGCCTCGATCCCGAAACCCGGTGAAACAAGCCGACATCAGAGATCGGCAACTGACTCATGCCCGCCACCCAGGCCGAACGTGCTCAACACTTTTCACCACACCGCAAAAGCCGATCGGTGGATCGAGGCTAAG
>NZ_LZTE01000047.1:0-86049 GCF_001665925.1 Gordonia sp. 852002-50816_SCH5313054-c | reverse complement strand
GTGAGGCGTTGGTCGATCAACACACCCGAGGCGGCGGGCACGGTGCCGGTCAGTCGGGATTGGCCGGGAGTCCACCGATCGGGGCGGACCTGGACGTTGCGGTCGGCGTCGATGCGGGCACGACGGCGCTTGACGGCGTCGGCATCGACCTGGGCGACAACAGAATCGACGAGCGCAGCAAAACGGGTCGTCGACAAATGATCGCGTGCCGAGAGTGCTGCGGTGAGGCGGGCGTCGACCTCGTCGATGGTGTCCGGTCCGCACAGGCTGGTGCGGGCGACAGCGATGTGGAACCGCTGCAGATCGATGCGCCCGCAGGCCAGGAGTGAGGAGGTGTAGGGGAGTCGGTAGCGCAGGGCGTGGGCGTCGATGATCAGTTCGCGTGCCCGACCCGGCGGTAGCGACAACACGGCGCCGACGTCGGCGATGGTGCGTTCCAAACCATTTGGGCCGTACTGTGCGCGGGGGTCGTCGCCAGCTTGTCCGCGAGCAGCGAACTCGCGCAACTGTTCTGGTGAGTCGGCGCGGCCGTCGGTGAGTTCGCCGATCTCGACGCCGTAGTCTTCTTCGTGTTCCTCGTGGATGAGGCTGATCGCCGTCAACAGACGGAACTGTGCCGATGCGATGGTCGACGCGCAGTGCGCGATCACCTCGACCAGATCGGTTTTCGACAGGGATTCGTCCTCGGCAACACGCGCGAGCACCGGCGGCTGCGGCGCGGGCACGCCTGTGGCGTCGGCCGCGTCGGCCGGGTCGGGGAAGGTTTCCAAGGACATACATCGAACATACAGACGAG
This sequence comes from Gordonia sp. 852002-50816_SCH5313054-c, assembly GCF_001665925.1. Taxonomy (NCBI): domain Bacteria; kingdom Bacillati; phylum Actinomycetota; class Actinomycetes; order Mycobacteriales; family Gordoniaceae; genus Gordonia; species Gordonia sp. 852002-50816_SCH5313054-c. Next base: position 85,253 of record NZ_LZTE01000047.1, on the reverse strand, counting down.
GTCTGACAATTCTCGCCGCTCGTCTGCGGCGGATTCTGAAGCCCACTTCCCTCAGCCGACTGGGCGCCTCATCCCGTCGACTGTGCGCTGAATCCCGCCGACTGGGTAGCGAACACAAAGGTGGGGGAGGAAAGTTCCTCCCCCACCTCGTGTGGGTCACTTCAGACTCAGCCAGATCAGGGACCCGGCTAGATCAAGAAGCTCAGTACTTCTCGCCCTTGGCGGCCTTCTCGACGAGCGAGGCAGGCGGCTCGAAGTGCGAGCCGTACTTCTTGGCCAGGTCGCGCGAGCGGTCGACGAAGCCCTGCAGTCCACCCTCGTACTGGTTGATGTACTGGATCACGCCACCGGTCCACGCGGGGAAGCCGATGCCGAAGATCGAGCCGATGTTGGCGTCGGCGACGGAGTCGAGGACTCCCTCGTCGAAGCACTTCACGGTCTCGAGGGCCTCGGCGAAGAGCATGCGCTCCTGCATGTCCTCGAACGGGATCTCGGTGCTGCCCGACTTGAAGTGGTCGCGCAGGCCCGGCCACAGCCGGACACGCTTGCCGTTCTCGTCGTACTCGTAGAAGCCCGCGCCTTCCTTCTTGCCCGGACGACCCTCGTCGACCAGGTAGTCGATGACCTCGAAGGAGCCGTGCTGAGGCAGTTCCTTGCCCTCGGCCTTCGCGCCGTCCTCGCTGGACTTGCGGATCTTCTGCATCAGGACGAGGTTGAGCTCGTCGGACAGCTGCAGCGGTGCTGCCGGGTAGCCGGCCTGAGTGCCCGCGTGCTCGATGAACGCAGGCTCGATGCCCTCACCGACGGCGGCGATGGCCTCGTTGATGAACGTACCGATGACGCGGCTGGTGAAGAACCCGCGGCTGTCGTGAACGACGATCGGGGTCTTGCGGATCTGCAGCGTGTAGTCGATCACCTTGGCCAGCACCGCATCCGAGGTCTTCTCACCGCGGATGATCTCGACCAGCGGCATCTTGTCGACCGGCGAGAAGAAGTGGATTCCGATGAAGTCCTCGGAGCGCTTCACACCCTCGGCGAGGATGGTGATCGGCAGCGTCGAGGTGTTCGAGCCGAGCACTGCGTCGGGTTCGACGACGTCCTCGATCTCCTGGAACACCTTGTTCTTCACCTCGACCGACTCGAAAGCGGCCTCGATGACCAGGTCGACGCCCTTGAAGTCGGCGGCATCGCCGGTCGGCTGAATCCGACCGAGCAGCGCGTCGCTCTTCTCCTGGGTGGTCTTGCCGCGGGAGAGTGCCTTCTCCTCGAGCTTGACCGCGTAGCCCTTGCCTTTCTCCGCGTTCTCCAGCGACACGTCCTTGAGGACGACGTCGATACCGGCCTTGGCCGACACGTAAGCGATTGCGGCGCCCATCATTCCGGCACCGATCACGCCGACCTTCTTGGCCTGCCACTTCGGGTAGCCCTCGGGACGCGAGCCACCGTTGTTGATGGTCTGCAGGTCGAAGAAGAACGCCTTGATCATGTTCTGCGCGACCTGGCCGGTGACCAGCGAGACGAAGTAACGGGTCTCGACGAGGTCGGCGGTGTCGACGTCGACGTAGGCACCTTCGATGGCAGCGGCCAGGATGGCGCGCGGCGCAGGCATGTTCGCGCCCTTGATTTGCTTACGCAGCAGAGCGGGGAACGCCGGCAGGTTGGCTGCGACCGACGGGTTGGTCGGTGCACCACCCGGGATCTTGTAGCCCTTCTTGTCCCACGGCTGCTGTGCCTCGGGGTTCTCCTTGATCCACGCCTTCGCGGCGGGCAGGAGCTCCTCGACCGATCCGACGACCTCGTCGACCAGGCCGGTCTCCTTGGCCTTGGTCGCGTTGAAGCGCGGACCCTGCAGCAGCACGCCCATCAGCGCGTTCTGCATACCGAGCAGGCGGACGGTACGCACGACGCCGCCGCCACCGGGCAGCAGGCCGAGGGTGACCTCGGGCAGGCCGACGACGGCGCCCTTCACGTCGGCGATGACGCGGTAGTGGGTGTGCAGCGCGAGTTCGAGGCCACCGCCGAGGGCAGCGCCGTTGATGGCCGCCACAACGGGCTTGCCCAGCTTCTCCAGGCGACGCAGCACGGTCTTCATGCCGTTGGTGCGCTCGGTGATCGACGCGGCGATCTCTTCCTTGGACTGCGTCCGCTCCGCGGTCATGTCCTTGAGGTCGCCGCCTGCGAAGAAGGTCTTCTTCGCCGAGGTGATGACGACACCGGTGATGTCGTCCTTCTCGGCCTCGAGACGATCGACGGTAGCCGCGATCGAGGCGATGAACGTGTCGTTCATCGTGTTGGCGCCCTGCGCCTTGTCGTCCATGGTGAGGACGACAACGCCGTCGGCGTCCTTCTCCCAGCCAATCATGTTGTCACTCATTGCTTTTGAAAGTCCTTCTGTAGGTCAGAGACGCTCGATGACGGTCGCGACGCCCATGCCGCCGCCGATACACAGGGTGATCAGGCCGTAGCGGCCGCCGGTGCGCTCGAGCTCGTCGAGGCAGGTGCCGAAGATCATCGCGCCGGTTGCACCCAGCGGGTGACCCATGGCGATGGCGCCACCGTTGCGGTTGACCTTCTCGTGCGGGATGTTCAGGTCCTTCATCCACTTCAAGACGACGGCCGCGAACGCCTCGTTCAGCTCGAAGACGTCGATGTCGTCGACGGTCAGTCCGGCCTTCTTCAGCGCCAGCTCGGTGGCCGGGGTGGGACCGGTGAGCATGATGGTGGGCTCGGAACCGATCTCCGCGAAGGAGACAACGCGACCGCGCGGGGTGAGCCCGTTGCGCTTGCCTGCCTCTTCGCTACCGATGAGGACCAGCGACGCACCGTCGACGATGCCGGAGCTGTTGCCACCGGTGTGAACGTGGTCGATCTTCTCGACGCTGTGGTACTTCTGCAGCGCGACGTCGTCGAAGCCTGCCATCTCGGCGAGCGCGGCGAACGCGGGCTTGAGCTTGCCGAGCGACTCGACGGTCGAACCCGGACGACGATGCTCGTCGTGATCGAGCACGATCACGCCGTTGATGTCACGGACCGGAACCACAGACTTGGCGAAGTATCCACCGTTCCAAGCGTTTTCGGCGCGCTCCTGCGACTCTGCTGCGAAGGCGTCGACGTCTTCGCGGCTGAATCCCTCGATCGTCGCGATGAGGTCGGCACCGATGCCCTGCGGCACGATGTAGTTGTCGTACGCGGTGGTCGGGTCCATGAAGAGTGCGCCGCCGTCGCTGCCCATCGGGACACGCGACATCGACTCGACGCCGCCGGCGAGCACGAGGTCGTCGAAGCCGGACGCGACCTTGGCCGCTGCGAGGTTGGTGGCCTCGAGGCCCGACGCGCAGAAGCGGTCGATCTGGGTGCCGGGGACGGTCTCGGGCAGGCCGCTGTTGAGAGCTGCGGTACGCGAGATGACGCCGCCCTGCTCGCCGACCGGCGAGACGACGCCGAGGATGACGTCGTTGATGTCGGCCGGGTCGAGGCTGCCGTGACGTGCGAGAACCTCGTTGATGAGGCCGGACGCGAGGTCGACGGGCTTGATGCTGTGCAGCGAGCCACCGCGCTGCTTGCCACGCGGCGTACGGATCGCCTCGTAGATGAATGCTTGATCAGGCACGAATGTTCCTTTCACATGAACCAGCGATGGTTACCCTACGAGGCTAACGCGGGATCACTTCTTTGGCTATAGCAGGTGGTCAACTAGTCGCGGAAGCGGACAGATCTGAGCTAAGGTCGATTAACAATGTCTACTCAGAAGTCACGTCGCTCACGGCCTGCCGACCGCAAACGGCAGTTGGTCGACCATGCCGCGGCACTGTTCCTCGATCGTGGCTACCCGCATGTCTCGGTTGCCGATATCGCCCGCGCCTCGGGCGTGACCGCGCCGTCGGTCTATCGACACTTCGACGACAAGCAGGCGTTGCTGTCCGCGGCCGTGCTCGCGGGTGTCGACGACCTCGAGGCATGCACCGACCGCACCCTCGGCGACGGTCAGCGCCCCCTGAGTGAGCTGATCAACGCGCTCTGCGACCTCGGCGTGCACCACCCCGAATCGGTGTCGCTGTGGCGGTGGACGAGCAACTATCTGTCGGAGGACCAGAACAAGCAGATGGTCCTGCGCACCCAGCAGGTCCTGGCACGCTGGGCGACTGCGATCGTCAGCGAGCGTCCCGGCCTGTCCGACCGCGAGGCCCGCTCACTGGGTTGGGCGGCATTGAGCGTCGCGGGCAGCCTCGCGGTACACAACTCGCGGATGTCAGCGGCCCGTGCGCGCGCCGAACTCGTCGTACTCACCGAGCGACTGCTCGACCTGCACCCCGCGACCGCACCCGACCTACCTGCCGAGCCCACCATCGCCGGCCTCTCGTCGTCGCGGCGTGACGAGATCCTCGACGCCGCGGCCGCGCTCTTCGCCGATCACGGTTACGCCGACGTGGGGGTCGACGACATCGGCGCCGCCGTCGGAATCACCGGACCCAGTGTCTACAAACACTTTTCGTCGAAGCTCGCCATCCTGCTCGGCATCGGCCAACGCAGCGCCATGCGACTCGAGACCGGTGTCATGGCCGCGCAGTCGACCACCGCCGACCCCGCCAAACTCCTCGGGCTCCTCGTCGACTCCTACGTCACCGTGATCACGTCCACGCCCGACCTCTCCGTGGCGTTCAACAGCTCGGCGGTCTTCGCCGGGCAGGAGGCCGCGGCCGAGCTACTCGACGTCCAGCGCCGCTACGTCCGACGCTGGATCGATCTCCTCGGCCAGATCCAACCCGACGTTCGGCCCGATCAGCGCGCGGTCGCGGTCCACGCCGCGCTGTCGATCGTCAACGACGCCGTGCGCATGCGCCGCGGCACCGCCCGCCCCGACTTCGCCGCCGAGATGGCCTACCTGATGAAGGGCGTCCTGGGACTATGAGGTCGGCGAACCGCTACCGTTGACTCATGCACAGCAGCACGGCATGGGCGGGGGGCGTCCGTGAGTGACCAGGAACGTTCGGGACTGAGCGCTCCCGAGCCGCGATACACGCGCGACGAACTCGTGGAAGAGCTGGGACTCTCTCCCGAGTATGCCGAAAAGATCTGGAACGCTTTCGGTTTCGCGCGACAGTCGACACCCGACAAGATCTTCACGGCAGAAGAGGTGAAGGCACTCGGACTCTTTGCCGACTCCGAACACACCATGCCCGAGATCGCGCAGGTCGCCACCGCACGTGCGATCGGCCAGACGATGTCGCGCCTCGCCGAGTGGCAGGCCGACCAGTTGACCGAACTCGAACGCAATCCAGACGTTCCATGGACCCGCGATCAGATGGCGAATGCCCTGGGCGTGATGCAGCAGTTGATCTGGCGCAGGCACCTCGACATGTCCATGACCCGCGACGAATCCCGCGAATCCGACGAGCGGATGGAGCTCGTCGTCGGGTTCGCCGACATCGTCGGATACACCAGCCTGTCTCGACGTACCCCTCTCGACGAGCTCGAGCATCTACTCGAGACGTTCGAGGACCGCACCTTCGACGTGGTGGCCCGGTACCGCGGCCACGTCGTCAAGACCCTCGGCGACGGCGTGATGTTCACGTTCACCTCATCGGAGGCCGCGGCACAGGCAGCGCTAGCGATACACCACCTCAGCGACGACAAACCCATCCCGGCACTGCGCGTGGGACTCGCGCGCGGGCAGGTACTCTCCCGACTCGGCGATGTCTTCGGTGAGCCCGTGAACATCGCGGCACGCCTGTGCGGTTCGGCCCGACCGGGCACGACTCTGATCAGCGAGCCGGTGGCCGACGATCTCGCCGATGATGACCGCTTCTACGTGCGGTCGATCTCCCCGCTGTCGGTCCGCGGGTACCGGCGGCTGCGCGCAAAGGTGTTGGACGCCAACAAGTATTACGAATCGGATGCCAAGTCAGGAGACGAGGCAGAGTCAGGAGACGAGGCCGAGTCCGGGTCTGAGTCCACATCCGACGGCTCGGCCGAAGACGTCGCCTCGTAGACGCGCACCTCATTCGCCTTGATGACCAGATAGACCTCGCGGCCGGCACCGAGTGCGAGATCTCCGACGGCGCCCCATGTCACCTCCGCCGAGACCACCTGCCCGGCAACGTCGCAGCGCACGATCGCGTGATCACCCTGGGGCATGACCTCCGAGACCGTTCCGCTCAAGACCGTGCGCGGACTTCCCTGCGGCGCATCGAGATACAGCGCCACCGCGCGCGGTGAGAAGGTGGCCACCGCTCCGATACCAGGCCTGCTCGCGTCTGCCGACACGCCCGTTACGCTGCCGCCGTCGACTCCGATGACGGTTGCGGGCGCCTGAAAGGTCCCGACGAACATGTTGAGACCCGTGAGTGCGGCGGCGAACGCTGTTTCCGGTCGCCGCAACACCTCTCGTGTCGGACCACGTCCGACGACCCGGCCATGCTCGATGATCACGACATCGTCGGCGAGTGCGACGGCGTCGACGAGGTCGTGTGTGACGAGCACCGTGCAGCCCTTCCGCTCGGTGATCAGCGACCGCAACAGGGTGCGCATCTGTTGTGCCACATCCACATCGAGCGCAGCGAACGGCTCGTCGAGGAGTAGTACGTCGGGTTCGGTCGCGAGAGCGCGTGCGATCGCGACGCGCTGTGCCTGTCCACCCGACAGTTGTTTCGGGGAACGGTCGGCGAACTCGGCGACACCGACCGCGGCGAGCCATCGTTCGGTACGGGCCGCAACCTTTTTCCGCGACAAACCCGCGGACTCCGGCCCGAAGGCGACGTTGCGCGCGACGCTCATGTGGGGGAACAGACGCGGCTGCTGAGCGAGCAGCACCACCGACCGGCGATGCGGTGGCACAAAGCTTTTCCCGTCCTGCAGACTGCGGCCGTCGTAGTCGACCGTCGAGTCGTCGGTGCGGCGCAGCCCTGCCAGCACGGCGAGGGTGGTGCTCTTACCCGATCCGTTGGGTCCGAGTATCGCGCAGGTCTCCCCATCCGCGACGTCGAGGTCGATCTCGAGAAACGGCGTCGCACAACGGATCGACGCACGCAGGCCGCTCACGCACCCACCGCCGGGGTCCGTCGTAGATGCACAGCGACGACGACGACCAGCGCGACCCCCATGAGCACCAGAGACAGCGGGAGAGCCTCGATCGGATCGTTGATCGAGTCGAGGTAGATCTTCAGTGGTGCCGTCTGCGTGGTTCCCGGCAGGTTACCCGCGAATGTGATGGTCGCGCCGAACTCGCCGAGAGCTCGCGCAAAGGCCAGTACCGCACCTGCTGTCAGCGCCGGAAAGACCAGTGGCAGTGTGACTTTCCACAGAGTCCTGGTCGGGCTCGCGCCCAGCGTCGCTGCGACCTGTTCGTAGTCAGCTCCGGCCGACCGCAACGCGCCCTCGACACTCAGGACCAGGAACGGCATTGCGACAAACGTCTGCGCGACAACCACACCGGCCGTGGTGAACGCCAACTGGATACCCGCCCGGTCCAGATACTGACCGACGATTCCGTAGCGGCCGAGTGCGTACAGCAGCGCGATACCGCCGACCACCGGTGGCAACACCAAGGGCAGCAACACCATTGCGCGCAGCACGCGGACAGCGGCCCCCTGAAACCGAGCGAAGACGAAGGCGATCGGCACGCCGAGGATCACGCATATCAGAGTGCTTGTCACCGCGGTGAGCACGCCGAGCCGCAGAGCGTCGAGAGATGCCTGCGAGGTGATGGAGCCCCAGAAGTCCCCCCACGGCATCCGTACGATGATCGCGAGCGGACCGATCAGGATGAAGCAGATTCCGAGGATGGCGGGGACATACACCCACAGCGGAATCCGGCGCATGGCTTGCTCAGGAGGTCGCGGGCTTGAAGCCTGCGGCAGCCAGGATCTCCTGACCCGTCTGACCCGTCACCATGTCCTTGAACTGTGCCGCCTGCTCGGAATGCTTGGTGCCCTTGACCGTTGCGATCGGATACTTGTTGACCACCGTGGCGAAGGCCGGATCGTCGACGGTGGAAACCTTGTCACCAGCCGACTTCGCGTCCGTCACGTACACGAGACCGGCGTCGGCCTCACCGGAGGTCACCTTCGTCAGCACGGAGGTCACCGACGTTTCCTGACTCACCGGCGACAGCTCGACACCCGTGTTCTTCTCGACCGTCACCGTCGCCGCCCCGCACGGGACCTCCGGCGCACAGACGACCGTCTTCACGTCGGCATTCTTCAGACTCGCAAATCCGTTGATCTGCTTCGGATTTCCCGGAGCCGTGGCGATCACCAACGTATTGGTGGCGAAGATCGCCGGGTCGACCGCCTCGTCGCCGAGCTTCTGCATCGTCCGCTCATCCGCGGTGGCGATCACGTCGGCGTCAGCGCCCTGGTTGATCTGGGTGACCAACGCCGACGACCCCGCGAAGTTGAGCTTCACGTCGACGTCGGAGTGCGCCTTCTCGAACGCGTCGGCCAGCTCGGTGAAGGTCTTCTTCAACGACGCCGCGGCGTACACGTTGAGAGTTACCTTCTGCCCGTCAGCACTCGAAGAAGCACTGCCCGACGAATTGCTGTCCGACGAACACCCGGCGACGGCGGCGATCACGGCGATGAGCGCCGCGCAGACAGCGAGTAGACGACGAACCGGTACAGCACGAGACGACCCAGCACGAGATGACACAGCAGTTCTCACTTCTCTCCCGCGCACGCGGGTCACTTGTTCGGATCGGGACGTTCGACGATCACCGTCGTCGCCTTGACCACCGCGGTGGCGACGACGCCGGGCTCGAGTTGGAGTTCGCGCGCGGCCTCGGCACTCATCAACGACGTGACCTCGAACGGCCCGCACTGCAGAGTCACCTGAGCCATCACGGTGTCGACGATCAGCTCCGTCACGAGACCGGTGAACCTGTTGCGCGCCGACCGAAGGACGCCGGTGCCGTCGTCATCGGGTACGCGCGACCTGCGACGCGCAAGCTCTGCGAGGCCTACGCCGTCGACGGTCGCGACAGCCTCGCCTCCGCCCGGCTCGAGCTCACCCGAGGCCAGCCAGCGTCGAATGGTGTCGTCGCTGACCCCGAGTAGCGTCGCGGCATCGCGCACTTTGATCGCCGTCACCTGAGCGAGTTTAACCGCAATAGCGGAGAAGTGAGCTATTGATCCACGCACTTGAGGATCGACCGATGAGTTTCGGCGCCCTCCCGAGTCGACACCCGTAGGCCGTTCACACCACCCGGCCCCAGAAACTCAGTCGCCGATGTCCGACTCGCCCGATACCGTGAGGAACCATGAGCCAGCCAGCACCCCCAGCCTCCGCAGGCCCGCGACCCACCGCCCCCGACGCCGTCCTCGATCTCGCCGTCGAGGCCACCAATCTCGTCAAACGCTTCGACGACTTCACCGCCGTCGACGACGTCAGCTTCAGCGTGCCCACGGGCTCGGTTCTCGGTTTGCTCGGTCCCAACGGCGCAGGCAAGACGACGATCGTGCGGATGATGACAACACTCTCGCTTCCGACGAGCGGCACCGCCCGCATCGCCGGATTCGACGTCCGCACCGACCCGGAGATGGTGCGCCGCAACATGGGGCTCACCGGTCAGGCCGCCACGGTCGACGAGATCCTCACCGGCCGCGAGAATCTGCGGATGGTCGGCGGCCTGTACGGCATCACCCGAAAAGCATTGGCAGCACGCACCGATGAACTCCTCGAACAGTTCTCGCTGACCGACGCCGCCGACAAACAGGTCCGCGCCTACTCCGGCGGCATGCGCCGACGTCTCGACCTCGCCGTCAGCCTGCTCGCCGCGCCCCCGGTCCTGTTCCTCGACGAGCCGACGACGGGCCTCGACCCACGCAGCCGCGCCGAGCTCTGGGACGTTCTCCGGCGCCTGGTGGCGGGTGGCACCACGCTGGTGCTCACCACGCAGTATCTCGAAGAAGCCGACCAACTGGCCGACAACATCGTCGTCATCGACAAGGGTCGCGTCATCGCCGAGGGCACCCCGCTGCAACTCAAGGAACGCGCAGGCGCGGCGAGTGTGGTCATCACCGTGTCGAACGCCGCGTCACTGCCTGCGGCGCAAGATCTGTTGCGCCGCAACGGCGGCGAGGTATTTATCGACGAGACCGCACGCACGCTGACGTCGTCGGCCTCGGGCCTCGCCGACCTCACCCGCATCGCGGGCTGGTTCGACGAGTCGGGAATCACCGTCGACGACATCGGTCTCGCCCGGCCGAGCCTCGACGACGTCTTCCTCTCCCTCACCGGCCACCGCGCCGAGATCACCGACGACGATCCCGACGCCGACAAAGCCACCGACAACGCCACCCCCACCTCGAGCGGAGACATCCGATGAGCACCACATCGCTGACATCCCAACTGGTCGAACGCCCGCCGATCCACCCGACGAACGTCTGGCAACAGGCGTGGATCATGGTGAAGCGCAACATGATCCATACTCGACGCATGCCGGAGATGCTCTCCGACGTGACGATCCAGCCGATCATGTTCGTCGTGCTGTTCGCCTATGTCTTCGGACCGGCGATCAGCGCGGGCAACCCGGCAATCAATTACAAGCAGTACCTGCTGCCCGGCATCATGGGTCAGACGATCGTGTTCACCGCGTTCATCGTCGCCACCGGTATCACCGCCGACATCGAGAAGGGCATCATCGACCGTTTCCGGTCGCTGCCCATCCGACGATCGGCCGTGCTGATCGGACGCAGCATCGCGAGCCTCCTGCACTCGTCGATCGGCATCGTCGTGATGGCGCTGACAGGCGTGATCATCGGCTGGCGGATCACCACATCGGTCTGGGAGGGAACCCTCGGCTTCCTGCTGGTGCTGGTGTTCGGATTCGCGATGATCTGGTTCGGCGTCATGATCGGCTCATGGCTGCGCTCGGTCGAAGCGGTCAACGGGTTCATGTTCTCCGTGCTGTTCCCGCTGACGTTCGTCTCCAACGCGTTCGTGCCCACCGAGGCGATGCAGCCGTGGCTGCGGACCATCGCCGAGTGGAACCCCATCTCATCACTCATCCAGGCGATGCGCGTGCTCTGGGGCAACGGACCCGCTGCGGGAGCCGACGCCGCACTCCCATTGCGCTACCCGGAGTTGTCGACGCTGATCTGGGCCGTCGTGCTCACGCTGCTGTTCATGCCGTTCGCGCTGCGCAACTACGCGCGCCGCACCACCGACTGAGCACCAACGCAAGGCTTATGCTGTCGCGGCGAGCGCCTCGAGCGGATCGCCGTAGACGGCGTCGAGCGAGACGGCTCCCGCCGCCTGCTGCTGCACCGTCACACCCGAATGAGACACACGGACATCGCGTTTGGGCGATACCGAGGTCTCGCGGATCGCTGTGGCAACCAGCGGCAGCGTCGACGGATTGTCCGTGAACGCCTGCCCGCCGAGGATGATGTGGTCGGGGTTGAAGATGTCGGCCATCAGTGCCACCGCACGGCCGAGCACCGTCGCGCGCTCTTCGAGGAGCGCGCGAGCGGTCGCGTCACCGCCGCGGGCGAGCGCGTGCACACCCTCGATGTCGGTCACGTCGAGTCCGAGTGCGAGCGCTGCCTCGACGACGCCAGTGTCACTGGCGGTCGGCTCGAGTCGACCGGTGTGCCGCGGGTCGAGCAGGGTGGTCGCCCCGGTCGGAAAGTGCCCGATCACCGGCGGGCCCGCGGTCGGTGTGTGCACAGCGCCGTCGACGCTGAACGCGATGCCGACCATCTCACGCGCGTAGAAGTAGAGGAAGCTCGAGCGCTTGTCGCTGGGGTTCACCACGAGTTCGGCAGCGGCCATCGCTTCGACGTGCGACGCCACCGAGACGGGCAGCCCGACGGCTTCGGCGATTATGTTGCCCACCGGGGCATCCGACCACCCGAGACGCGGATGGTCGACGAAGCCGCCCTCGGCAACACGGCCACCGATCGCGACACCGGCCCACAACACTCGACGATTCGACCAGCGGCCGACGAAGCGACGTGCGCTGTCGCCGATGGCGGTCAGCGTCTGCTCGGGGGTCTCGGCGATCGGCGTCGGGATCTGGATGGCACCGACGACGCGGTGTAGCAGGTCGTGGGTGGTGATTGAGGTGACCTTGTATCCGATGTGGATACCGAGAGTCAGGAAGTCGGTCACGTTGATCTCGAACGGCAGGCGCGGACGTCCGATGGCCCCGGCGGGCGCGAGGTCGGCGCGTTCGCGTAGGAGACCCGCCTTCAGCAGCGCGCCGACCTGGCGATTCACGGTCGAGATCGACAATCCTGTTGCCTCTGCGGCGTCGTCGCGGAAAATCGGGCCGGAGAGTCGAGCGGTGCGCAAAACGAGCGCTGCGGGTTTGTCGGAGAGCTCGAGGCGCGGTGTCGCGATCTGAATCGGCCGCCCCCCTCTCCGGACGCTACGTGGTTCGAGTCCTGGCACAGGCGTCGGCCGTGGCGTCGACCTGCGTGGGATCGGACGTGCGGCCGGCCGTCGGACCGGTGAGGAAAGCGTAGCGGTGCGGATGGGCTGATCAACGGTTGCGGTCATGAGTTGGTGTCCCTAGGTGTCGGTGCAGCGGTGTCGGTGCAGCGAATCCGTGGCGCGCAACATCGTGGCGCCGCGAGCGATTGGTCTATGCGTCCGGCAACGATGTGCACGGCAGGCGGTCGACGATGATCGCGGAGGATTCGCGTGGAATGCGGAAGGTTGGTGAGGAGTGAAGAACTCGGATCAACGCATTCGGCGACAACACAGCACACGGGCGAACGGCAGACGACAACCCAGAGCGGTGATCACGTAGGTCACCTCTGAGATCTGCGCCAAGGCGCGGTCGTGCTCGCTCGTCATGAGCACGAAGCTAGCAACTGATCGCAGCGGGCCGCAACTCCCTTGCACAAGCCTTGCCGCAGGTCACAGACCACTTCGCGCGCTCGGCAGAGGCGTCCACCGGCGAGAATAGGCCGCCGAGAGCGCGGCGTCGCGGGTTAGACGCACTGCGCGCAAAAGTCGCGTTCCACTTCGATCGGGATAGGAACCCGACCTGCGCGTCTACCGAACGTTTTCAACCGTAGAGCTTGTCGGTGCCCTGTCGTAACCTTGATCACATGCCCCCGCAGACCGCCACCACTGCGCATCTTTCCAGCGAGTCGTCCACCACGGGCGACGCCGAATTCCACGCCGCGACCGAGCCGTTGCGCCGCGAGATCCTGGCCCACTGCTATCGAATGATGGGGTCGCACCACGACGCAGAAGACCTCACCCAGGACACCTACCTCAGGGCATGGCGCGCGTACGACAAGTTCGACGGCCGCGCATCGGTACGGACGTGGCTGCACAAGATCGCGACCAACACGTGCCTGACCGCACTGCAGAGCAAGCAACGCAGGCCGCTGCCCTCGGGGCTCGGCGGCGACGCCTTCGACCCCACCGACACACTCGAGACCGACGGCGAGGTCCCCTGGCTCGAGCCGTACGCGGGCGCCGTCGACGAGATCTCTCCCGGCGACGACGCCGACCCCGCCTACGTCGTCGGCGCACGCGAGTCGATCCGCCTCGCATTCATCGCGGCGCTACAGCACCTGCCCGAGCGGCAGCGAGCCGTCTTGATCCTGCGCGACGTGCTGCAGTGGCGAGCCGCCGAGGTGGCCGACACCATCGGCGTCACGACCGCAACCGTGAACAGCCTTCTGCAGCGCGCCCGCGAGCAACTCAAGAATGCTGCGCCACAGCACGATTCGACAGAAGAGATCACCGACGACGCCAAACGTGAACTGCTTGCACGGTATGTCTCGGCGTTCGAGCGGTACGACGTCGACGCCATCGCCGACATGTTCACCGACAAGGCGATCTGGGAAATGCCGCCCTTCACCGGTTGGTACCAGGGTCCGGCTGCGATCGGCACGCTCATCCGACACAACTGCCCCGCAGAGAAGGCGGGCGACCAGATCCTCATACCGACCATCGCGAACGGGCAACCCGCATTCGGCCTCTACATGCGCGAACCCGACGGCGTGCACCGCCCGTTCCAACTCCAGGTTCTCGAACTCGGCAAGGCGGGCCCCGACTCAGCACCCGGCGTCACGCACGTCGTCGCTTTCTTCGGCGACGACCTCGCCACCGACTTCGCCCGCTTCGGCCTGCCCGCCACTCCGCCCCGCTGATCGAGCCTGTCGAGATCGCCCCGCCCCGAACCGAGCCAAGCCCCTGGCACTGATCGAGCGCCTCACCCGCTGATCGAGCCCTCACCCGCTGGTCGAGCCTGTCGAGACCACCCCACCCGCCGGTCGAGCCATACCCGCCGATCGAGTCCCCACCGCTGATCGAGCCTGTCGAGATCACCCCACCCGGTCGAGCTGCACCCGCTGATCGAGCTGCACCTGCTGGTCGAGCTTGTCGAGACCACCCCAGGTGATTTCGACTCGGCAGCTCGCTCCGCTCGCGGCCAGCTCAATCAGCGGGAAAGGGGCGCCCACCCGCCGATCGAGCCCCCACCGCTGATCGAGCTTGTCGAGATCACCCCGCCTCGGGAATCGCGCCCGGGTTCATCCACACGATCTCCCAGGCGTGGCCGTCGGGATCGCAGAAGCTGCGGCTGTAGGTGAAGCCGTGGTCGTCGGGCTCACGCAGCGCGGTCGCGCCGTTCGCCAGCGCGGTGTCGGCCATGTCGTCGACTTCGTGACGCGACGATGCCGAGAAAGCGAGGACCACCTCGCGCGACGTGCCGGCACAGAACCGCGCGCCCCGACCCGCCGCGGAGTACCCCGCGAACCGCTGGGCGGCAAGCAGCACCAGCATCGTGCGCTCGTTGATCGGGAGACAGACTGTTCCGGCGTCGCAGAACCATTCGTCGGTGCGGAAACCGATGCTCTCGAAGAACCTGCGCGAGCGCGCAGTGTCGTCGACGGGCAGCGTGATGAACAACGTTGACGCCATACACAGACCGACCTGTACGCCACCCGGAAGTCATCGTTCCTCGACCGCATAGGCTCTACGACCATGGGAGTGATCTACCTCGTACGACATGGCCAGGCCAACCCGTCCGCGTACGGGGTCGCTGACAGCGCGCCCACCGGAGACGCGCCCACCGACGACTCAGCCGCAGCCGTGAGCAACCCCGGCCCCGGCCTCACCGACACCGGTCGGGTCCAGGCGGGCCTCACCGGAACCCTGCTGTCCGCACAGATCAACGGTGTCACCGCCGCGATCAGCGGCGACCTCGCCCGACAGACCGAGACGCTTGCCGGCGTTCTCGCCCGACTCGACTCCGCCCCGGAACCGATCGTCGACCCGTCCTGGAACGAGTACGAACTGCCCGCGCTCGTCGGCGCAGCGACCCCGGACGAGTTCGCCGATCAGAAGTCGTATCAGCAGCGCCTCGACGCAGGCCTCGCGCACTGGATCGACCAGACGAGCATGGCGGAGGCCGAGGGCGCGACCACACCACCCGGCTCCGGCGAAACCTATCCCGAGTTCCGCTCGCGGGTCACCGGCGCGGGCGAACGCGCTGCCGAGTTGGCAGGCAGCGGACAGACCGTCCTCGTCGTGTCGTCGGCGGGCACCATCACTCAGGTGATCGCCGAACTGTGGGGAGTGCCGCCGCACCGCTGGCCTGCGATGGCTCGCACGATGGTCAACGCATCGGTGACCAAACTCCTCGTCGGACGAAGCGGGACCTCGGTGATGTCACTCAACGAACACGCCCACCTCGTCGACCGCGACGGCGGCATCGCGACGTTCCGCTGAACGCCGACGTTCCGCTGAACGTTTCGGCCCGACGCTAGCCCAGCGCGGCCAGCCCCGCGGCAATGAATTCGCCCGTCGCCTCGGCTGCGTGCTCTGCGCCCTCCGACGCCGCGCCCGCACGTGCGCGATGACTGATGCCTTCGGCGATCACACCCAGCTTCAGGTTGGCCAGCCCGAGGTAGAACGGCCAGTCGCCGAGGTCGTTCCCGGTCAGTGTCGCGTACCGCTGGGCCATCTCATCGGCCGACGGGTAGCGGTCACTGGTCCAGGCGCCGTCGAAGCCGAGAACCCGATCGAAGATCGGCGTGCGGTAGACGCACATCAGGGCGACGTCCGTGATCGGATCGCCGAGCGTCGACATCTCCCAATCGACCACTGCGGCAACAGTTCCCGGGTCGTCGGTCGAGAGGATCGTGTTGTCGACGCGGTAGTCGCCATGCACGACGGTCGCACGCGCCTGCTCGGGCACTCGCTCACCGAGTGCGTCGACGAGCCGATCGACGTCGGGCAGATCCCTGCCGCGGACGTGCGACCACTGCCTGGCCCACAGCTTCACCTGCCTACCCGCGAAACCCGTTGGCCTACCGAACTCCCCGAGTCCTACCGCCTCGAAGTCAACGGCGTGCAGCGCGGCGAGGGTCGAGATCAGCCCCTCCGCATTGCGTGCCACCTCGTCGTCGGAAAGTGCCGAGAGGTCGTCGCCGGTCCGGATCACCGTCCCGTCGACGAATTCGACGATGGTGCACGGCGCACCGAGCACCGAGCCGTCGGCGTCGAAGGCGACCGGCGTGGCAACCGGGACGTCGGTGCGCGAAAGTGCCGATGTGACAGCCCATTCCCGGCCCATGTCGTGCGCCGAGGGCGTGAGGCCGCCTGTCGGAGGCCTGCGCGCAACCCAGCGGTGCACGCCGTCGGAGACCATGAAGGTGAGATTCGACTTTCCGCCGCTGATCAACTCGACGTCGAGCGGCCCCGCGACGTCGACTCCGTTGTCGACCAGAAAACGTTGCAGGACTTGCGGTTCGAGTACCAGCTCCGCCGTGCTCATGCGTTCTCTCCCGGCTGCGTCGACGCGCGATTCTTGCGCGCACGCCCGACGGCTCTGCGCGCAAGGGCCCAGCGGTGCACCTCGGACGGACCGTCGTAGATGCGGAACGGACGCAGTTCGCGTTGCAGCCGTGCGAGCGGCAGGTCGTCGGAAACGCCGAGCCCACCGCACATCTGGATCGAACGGTCGACGACTCGCAGATAGGCCTCTGCGGCGAAGGTCTTGGCGATCGAGGTCTCCGACGACGCGTGACGCCCCTGATCGAGTTCGTAGCAAGCCTTGACCAACAGTGCACGCGACGCCGCGAGGTCGATCTCGTTGTCGGCAACCATCTGTTGGATCATGCCGAGATCGCCGAGGGTACCGCCGAATCCGTTGCGGTGTGCGACGTAGTCGACGCCAACCTCGTGACAGCGCACCGCCACTCCGAGCCAGCGCATGACGTGGGTCATGCGCGCCGGACCCAGCCGCACCTGGGCGTAGCGATAACCCTGGTCGACCTCACCGAGCACATCGGCATCGGGGACGAAGACATCGGTGAATCGCACCTCGCAGTGGCCGCCGATCATCGCGCGATCGGTGGTGTGGATGTGGCGCGTGACCTCGATACCGGGCGTGTCTCCGGGCGCCAGGAACATCGTTGCCCCGCCACGGTCGCCGGGTGCCCCGGCGGTGCGCGCCATGATGATGTAGAAGCCTGCGCCCTCGGCTCCGGTGATGAATCGCTTCTCGCCGTTGATCTTCCAGCCGCCGTCGACCTTGGTCGCCTCGGTGCGGAGTTGGTTGGGATCCGAGCCGGCTCCCGGCGCGGGCTCGGTCATCGCGAACGCCGAACGCACGTCGCCACTCGCAAGTGGCGCAAGGTATTTGAGCTTCTGTTCGTCGTCGGCGATGTGGGCGAGCATGTGCACATTGCCCTCGTCGGGCGCTCCGATGTGCAGCGCGGCAGGCCCGAAAGTCGAGTATCCGCCCGCCTCGAAGACCGGCACCCGATCCGACATCGAGAGTCCGTGACCACCAAACTCGACGGGGGCGTGCGGAGCGAAGATACCCAACTCCTTGGCCTGGCTATTGAGATCACGCCGCAGATCGTCGCCGCCCGCCGCGGTGATGTCGCCGTCGTTCGCATTCTCGATCGGCAGCACGACCTCGTGGATGAATGCGGTCGTCCTCTTCACCAGATCGTCAACCTCGGGCGAATAGCCCAGTTCCACTGCCATCAGGGTCTCCATCCTCGGGGTGCCACGCAGGTTCGACTCGAACTCCACGCCCGATCGCTCCGACCGAGCGTTCGTTCGGTGGCCAAGACTGCCAGAGACCGTCGACTCAGGTCAACCCATCGAGCCGCGAAGCGCTTCAGCGCTCAACGTATCCGACGGTCGCCCTCGACAAGTCCAGATTGCGCGCGATCAGCTCGTCCGGTCCCAGTTCGCCGTCCAGCTTGAACCAGGTCGAGACGCCGACACACATCGTGGTGACCGCGCGCGCGGCATCCTTGGGATAGCTCGTGCGGAAGTCGCCGGCCTCGACCCCGGCGAACACGATCTCGTCGACCATCCGCTGCTGACGGTCACGAAGACCGATGTAGGTCTGCTTGTACGAGCTGTCGAGACTACGAATCTCGGTCGATCCGACGAATGCCTGCTCACGCCGGTACATATGGAAGCGCAACAACGACTCGACGACCGCGTCGAACTGGTCGACCGGTTCTGGCCCAGCCTCGGCAACGGCCTGCTCCGACCGCGCGAGCAGGTCGGTCATCGTCCTGTCGAGCAGGCCCTGCAGTAGTGACTGCTTCGACGGATAGTGGTGATAGAGCCCCGGAACGGACAGGTTTGCCCGCGCGGCGATCTCGCGCACGGACGTGCCGTGGTAGCCGTGCTCAGCGAAAGCCGCGAGCGCAGCCGCGAGCGGAACGGGCAACTCGGGCTCACCGAAATCGCGCCAACGCCCGGTCTGCTCCTCCACTTCCGCATCGTCGACGCCGCTACTCATGGCATCCAACATATCCCTATCCCCTCCGCGTCACCGCAGGCACCAGCGACATCATCAATGCGACGCTGAGGTCGACGACCTCGTCTCGACCCAGCGGCACCTCGTCGTCGAGCCACGAAGACAGCAGGCGTGCGAGTCCTCCGACCTGGAATTGCGCAGCCCCCACGGCCTGTGGAGTGGGAGCGGTGTGCAGTGCCGCGGAGGCGGTGTCGAGCGTGATGGCCGCGAACACGGCCGTCGAATCGCGTCGCTTGGCGGCAAGGACGGGACTCGTCAGCATCGGCGAGAACAGCAGTCGTCCTTTGCGACGGTCGGAGTCGATGATCGAAACGATGGTCGCGACGGCGGCACGAACCTTGTCGCCGACGTCGTCGCCGGTGGCGAAGGCCGCGAGCGCATCGTGCGAGATCTCGTCGATCACGCGGTCGTAGGTGGCTGCGACCAGCGCGTCTACCGTCTCGAAGCTCTCGTAGAAGTAGCGAGGATTGAGAGATGCCGCGCCACACACCCCACGAACCGTGACCGACTGCGGCGGCTGCCCGCCGAGCACCTCGAGCGCGGCATCCATGAGGGCGGTGCGTCGACGCGCAACGCGCTCATCGCCCTTCACCCCGCTGTAGGTCCGCAGTTCTTCGCTCACGCAGACCATCTTGACATCTGCCGCAATACCGGCGTTGAATCAGGCAACGGCCGTTACCAGATAGGAGCCGCTGCGATGACGGTGCCCGACACGCAGTCCGACCACCAAGCAACTGCGCGCGACGAGATCGACAGCTCTGATCTCACGATGCTCGGCGCCGCAGCACTCGCCGGCCCGGCGAACGTGATCATGCAACTCGCGATGCCGGCCGTCGGCTACGGCGTCTACGAGAGTCGCGTCGACTCGGGAAACCTCTTCAAGCATCCGGTCAAACGCACGAGGACCACGCTGAGCTACCTCGCCGTCGCCGCCATGGGTTCGCCGTCGGACCGTAGGGCGTACCGGCGGGCGGTCGGTCGGGCACACGCCAGGGTCCACTCCACTGCCGACAGTCCGGTCGCCTACAACGCGTTCGATCCGGCACTGCAACTCTGGGTCGCCGCCTGTTTGTACAAGGGATGGGAAGACGTCCAACACATTTACGGCGATCCGTCGATCATCTCGGAGGAGACCTACCGCGCGGGCGCGGTCATGGGCACCACCCTGCAGGTGCCGCAGCACATGTGGCCCGCAACTCGCGCGGACTTCGAAACCTATTGGCAGAACACCGTTTCCACCCTCGAGATCGATCCGCCGATCCGGGAGCATCTGCTGGCGATCGCGCGCATGGAGTTCGCTGGCCCGGTCGTGTCACGGCTCGGCGGTTGGTGGTCGTACATCATGACGATCGGATTTTTGCCCGAAGACTTCCGCGACAAGATGGACGTCGAGTTCACCCCGCGGCAGCAGACGATCTTCGACGTGCACAACGCGATTGTTCGACGCGTCGTGCGCCACCTTCCGAAACCGTTGCAGCAGTTCCCGTTCAACGTTCTGCTCGCAGACGTGCGGCGTCGTATCCGCACCGGCCGACCACTGGTCTGAGGTCGACGCTGCCGGCGAGTACACCGTCGAGCCAGTCGTACACGACGCCGTCCCAGACGCGCTGGCCGAGACCACCGCAATGGCCGGAGATGCCGGTACGTGCATCGGGAGCGAAGAGTTGTTTGGACTCGACGTCGAGTGCGTCGAACAGCAGCTTGCCCTGCCCGCCGACCGGGTCGCCGTGAGATTCGACGATCATTGTGGGACAACTGATCTCGCTCGCCCGGTCGAGCATGCTGAAGGTCTTCAGCTCGCGGAAGTACTGGGCGATGGTTCGCACCCCGTGGCAAGCCATGCGGGAGCCGAAGAAGTCGGCGCGTTCGCGACTGACCCGGCTCAGCACGGTCATCAGCGGCGCCGCGATTCGACCCTTCCACCCGGCGGGAATCTTGGCACCCATGTCGGGCTGCGCGGGATCGCAGATCATCGCAGCAATGCGGTTCTCCCCCGCGACGCCGCGGGGTACCAGGTAGCCGGCGAATGAGCGTCCTTCGGCGACGAGTCGGCGGTCGTCGACGCCGGGCGCTGTGACGAGCCAATCGAGGATCTGCGAAAGCACTGTCTCGTAGTCGGGTCGGAAGTACACGCGGTCGACGATGAGCGTCGACCCCTGTCCGGGTCCCTCGACGGAGAGCACGTTGTAGCCGCGGGCCAAGGCGCCCTGCGCGAAGCCCCACCCCGATTCGGCGGTGGAATCGTAGCCACAGGGCATGACGATGGTCGGCCGCCGACGATCGTCTGCGACCGGCCGAAACAGCCAGCCGTGGATGTCGATCCGATCGCCCGACGAGACGAAGGGGATGGCCACTTCGGCTGCGGTGACAGGGCTGGCGGTATGTGGCAACAGCGCCATTGCCTGCGCAAAGGTCTTGCAGTGAGCCTGGTAGGCCTCGTGGAGCCGCTCATCGTCGAGGTCGGTGCGCAGGTAGAAATAGGCCTGGCGGTAATACTCCGAGGCCCTGAGGTAGCACTGGTGGGCTGTCACGAGATGACCTCCGGCATGTGCCTGTTCTGCCGCGTCACGCACCGACTCAGCGCGAGCCAACCACCGCTCGTACCACCGCTGCGGGTGGTATTTTCCGCCGATCTCTCCGGCAGTCGTGTACGCCTCACCCAGATCGGCTGCGCCGACGGCCGCCGCCATCAGGGTGCGGCCGAACTGACCGTCGAACTCCTCGTTGGCGAATGCCAGTCGCTGCGTCATCTGAACCTCCGGGATCTGGTGTCGTGTGGTGCCACCTACGAGACCCCGAGGTCCTCACAAAACGCTCACATCCCGGAAAAGGCCTGGTGATCGTTGGTGCTCAGTGCGTCGCCTGCATCGCCCCACCCGGCGTGCCACCCATTCTCGAACTCCGTCGGATCGGTCTCCCGGCAAGTGCGCAACGAATCGCGCGTGAACGGACTCCGTGGCCACTCGAGTCCGGCATCGACGGCGTAGCGACGCGAAACCGCGAATGCCCGACCCGCACGCCCGATCTCGCCTGCGGCCGACAGATGGTTGCCACGCTGCTCCATCGAATCGCAGATCTGGACGCCCCCGCATTCGAGGTAGGAACGAAAGGCCTGGTCATTCCATCGCAGGCCCATTCGGGTGTCGCCGGAGACCAGTGCCGCGATGCCCAGCATCACGGCGGCGAGATAGGTGGCAAGCGGATCGCCGCGTTCGGTGCCGAGGGCGAGCGCTGTGTGCGCCGTGTCGAGAGCCTGCGCGATGTCACCGGCGATCACCGCACACAGGGCCTGAGCAGCGATGACCGTTGGTGCGGTGTCGACGTCTCGTCCTTCGATGGTGGTCGCTGCCCACTCGGCGTAGTCGGCCGCGACGGCGTGGTCGTCGCCGGTCCATGCCGCCAACGACGCCAGAGCAAGGCGGACTGTATGCGTGTCCGGGTCACGGTCGCCGGGCACGATGAGGGATTCGAGTTCTTCTGGTGTGTACGCCGTGAGGTGCTGGTGCGCCTCGTCGGTGTTCTGACTGAAGGCGAGTGCCGAACCCAGCGCCAGAGCGACCATGGCCGACGTCCGCGGAGTGCATGCACCGTTGGCGACAGTGGCCGACGCCAGACGCAGAACTCGGATCCCGTCAGCCAACCGCCGGCGAAAGAACCAGTAGGCGCCGAGTCGTTCGAGGAGGTCGATGTGCGAATCGAGGAGGACCGGGTCGATCACGACCGATTCCAGGAATGCCATCACACTGCTGTGATCGTCGTCGACGCGGGCGAGGTCACGTGCCGAATGCGCCGTGATACGCATCGGAGTGGCTGCCAAGAGTTCGACGATCGCTGCGTCACGCGCCTGCGACGCGGCTGCTGACTTGTCCGGGTGCTTCGCGCGAGCGTGGTCGGCAACGCTGTGCGGGATCGTGAAACGCGTTGGACGGTAACGGGTCCCGCGTATGCGCCACAACAGTGAGCGCCGCGCCAACTCGCTCAGGTCATCGGCGATCGATGGACTGTCGCAGACCGCTTCCGCGAGCACTGCGGTGAATGGATTGCGCAGTGCAGTGAGCCGGGTGAAGCGATCGAACAGATCGTCGTCCATCGCGTCGAAGGCGAGCGCGAACGCCCGCGTCACGGGTTCGGGCACCGCGGTGTCGAGTTGATCGGCCACCTCGCCGATCGAGAAGGTCACGGTGCGGGCAGCGGCGAGCTCCAGGCCGAGTGGGAGGCCGCCCATCGCGCGGCAGATCCGGTCGAGGTCGCCCCGATCGTCCGCCCCGACGTCGAATTGGCCAGTGGCGCTTCGAATCCGGTCCACGAGCAGACGATGTGCCGGCGGCATCGTATCGCCGGGTGCCTCTGTCGGTAACGGGTGGACGGTCACCACGTGTTCACCGTCGACCCCGCTCGGTACGCCGACCGCGAGCACGGTCACGGCGGCGCAGCGTCGTAAAATCGTGTCAATGTCTTTGTCTACCAATCCGTCTCGACCCAGTTCCGACTCCGACACACGGTCGAGGACGAGAAGTACAGACATGGCCGACAGGTGGTTGCACACCTGATCGAGGGCGGTGCCCGCGGCAGCCGATGGCTGAATCCGCATGGTCTCGGTGATCGTCGTCGCGACGTCGGCATCGCCGCGCAGACCGATGTACCAGACGCCGTCGTCGAAGGAATCCGCCGCGCGCCTTGCCGCCTCGATCGCGAGGCGTGTCGCGCCGACGCCGGGGATGCCGGTGATGGCGACGGCACGCTCGGCGTCGAGGAGGCCGACCACCATGGAGAGTTCGGTCTCTCGCCCGACGAAGGACGTGTGCTGCGACGGCAGCCGTACGCGTCGCACCGCGCGACTGTGGTCGTCGAGCACGTGCAGTTGCGCGGCACGCACCTGCGCGCCCGGTTCCACGCCCAGTTCGGTGGCGAGCAGTTCCCGGATGTCGCGATAGGCGGTGAGCGCCTCGGCCCGTTGACCGCCCGCCGCCAACGCCGCGATCTTGACCGACCATGCGTGCTCATCGAGCGGGTCCAGGGTGATCAATGCCTGCGCTTCTCCGAGAGCACGGTCGGCTTCGCCTGCGGCGAGAAGGAGATCGGCACGGCGGGCCAAGACCGCCGCGCGGACGGAGATCAATCGTCGCCGTGCCTGATCGACGGTCGGTGTGGAGATCGCAGTGGTGAATGGCTCGCCACGCCAGCGCCGCAGCACATCGTCGAGGTCGTCGATGGTCGCGGTGCCGGACTCGTCGAGTACCGCGCTCGCAGCGGAGTCGAAGTCGACGGAATCAACGGTGGCCGCGGAGAGGTCGAGGCGATATCCAGCCCGGTCGGTGACGATCACCGAGGCCTCGCCCCGCGGTGAGAGTGCCTTGCGGAGCCGCCAGATCTGCGACTCCAGCGCGCGCTGAGTCCGTTCCGGCGCATCCGGACCCCAGACTTCCGCGATGAGCGTCGCGGCCGACACCGGATGCCCGGCATGCGCACACAGCACGGCAAGGATCGTCCGTGGTTTGGCGCCACCGATGTCGCACCGATCGGTTCCCCGTTCGGCGACGAGCTCACCGAGGTCGCGGATCACCAACATCGACACGGCTCATCGCGTCGGTGGTGCCTCATAGAGAGATCCTATCCGCGGCCGCCAGCCCTCACACGAGCGTCGCCAACGCCTCCGGCGTGAGTTCGTCGACGCTCGTGTGACCGGCCAGACCAAGTGTCAGGTCGAGTTCGGCGATGATGTTCGCAACGGCATCGCGAGCACCGTCGGCACCTGCGAGGGCGAGCCCGTACATATGCGGACGCCCGATACATACCGCGTCGGCGCCGAGCGCGAGCACCTTGAAAACGTCTGCACCGGAATAGATTCCCGAGTCGGCGAGCACCTTGATCCTCCCATCGACGACAGGCGCTATCGCGGCGAGAGCATCGACGGAACTGATGGCACCGTCGATCTGACGGCCACCATGGTTGGAGACGATGATGCCGTCGACACCCGAGTCGACGGCACGCCGCGCGTCGTCGGGGTGCAGTACGCCCTTGAGAACGACCGGCAGCGACGTGCGCTCGCGCAGACTGTCGATCTCCGTCCAACTCAGCGACGGTCGCGAGTAGATGTCGAGGAAGGTCTGCACTCCCACGCGCGGCTCGGGGCGAATGATGTTGCGCAGCAGCGATCCCGGGGTGTTCTTCGCAATGCTGAACAGGGTGCGCAACGCGCCGAGCGAGATCTCGGGACGTTCCGAACTCCCCTGGGCCGCACGCTCGGAGACGATCTCGTTGAATCGGGGGTCCGAGGTGTACTGCGCGATGCCCTCCCCGCGCGCGAACGGCAACGAACCGATGTTGAGGTCACGTGGTCGCCAACCGAGCATCGTCGTATCAAGAGTTACGGCGACGGCCGACGCTCCGACGCCTTCGGCACGCTGCAGCAGACTGTCGACGAGGTCGTCGTCGGTCGACCAATAGAGCTGAAACCATCGCGGCGCGCCGGGCCGTACGAGGTCCATCTCCGCGGCGACGTCCTCCATCCGAACCCCGCCCTGATTGGAGAATATGTACGGAAGTCCCAGTTCTGCTGCGGCGTGACCGATCATCCTGTCGGCCCCACGCGCGACGAGATCTCCTGCTCCGACGGGTGCGAACAGGATCGGTGCGGGTAGCCGGTCGCCGAACAGCTCGATTTCCAGCGTCCGCTCGGAGACGTCGCGCAACACCCGCGGCACGATTGCGCGTCGATCAAGAGCCCTGCGGTTTGCATCCATCGTTCGACCCCCGCCTGCCCCGCCGGCGATGTACGCCCAGGCCCGATCGGACATCTCCGCTCGCGCTCGGCGTTCGAGTTCGTCGAAATCGGTCGGTACGACGGGTGTACGACCGTGTACTCCCGCTTGGTAGATGTCGTTCTGGCGGGCACGCCCGAAGAGTGGTGACGGCATACTCCACAGCGTATGACCCGCCTCACACCGCGTTATCGGCGGCCATGACCGTAGTCACAGACAGCATCCGAGGTCGACTCTCGTTACTCTGGCGTGCGACCAGTCGGGGATATCAAAGGGTTCAGATGGCTATCTGGTTGTACAAGCTCGGACGTTCGGCATTCCGCCACAAGTGGATCGTGATCAGCGCGTGGATCGTCGTATTGATCGTTCTCGGTGCTCTCGTCGGCGTACTCAAACCGACTTTCGCCACCAATTTCGAGCTCCCCGGCACCGACTCCGATCGCGCGATGTCGGTGATGAAGCAAGACTTCCCGGCGGCAAACGATCAGCAGTTGAATTCGTCGACCAGCATTCTCGTCGAAGCCGACGACGGTCTCGAGAACCACATGGGCCAGATCGACGCACTCGTCGCCAAGGCTCGAACGCTACCCAAGGTCATCGAGCCACAGACCGTCGTCAATCCGGTGACGGCCGCCAAGGCCAATCCCGCCATCGCCCCGAAGGTTCTCGGCGACAACGGCAAGGTCGGGCTGATCCAGATCAGGCAGGACATTCGGGCCAACGAACTGACCCACGACGACATGGCGCAGTTCGAGGATCTGCTCGCCGAGTTCCGCGGCAACGGGTTACAGGTCGAGGGCACCGGCTCGCTGATGCAGGTCTTTCAGCAGGGCGGGGTGTCTGAGCTGCTTGGCTTCGTGATCGCGTTCATCGTCATGATCATCGCGTTCGCGTCCATCGTGGCCGCGTTCATCCCGATCGTCACCGGCATCTTCGGTGTCGGCATCACCATGCTGCTCGTCACGTTGAGCGCCAAGATCTTCGACGTCCAGCAGAGTGCCACCACGATCATCACGATGCTCGGGATCGCGGTCTCCATCGACTACGCGCTGTTCATCGTGTCGAGGTATCGATCCGAGCTGAATCTCGGCGGGTCGCGTGAGGCCGCTGCGGGCAGAGCCGTGGGAACCGCAGGCTCCGCAGTGGTGTTCGCTGGTCTGACCGTCGTGATCGCCGTGTGTGCGCTGAGCGTCGTCGGCATCCCCTTCATCACGCAGATGGGTATCTCGGCGGGACTGGCCGTCGTGGTCGCGGTGCTCGGTGCCATCACGTTGATCCCCGCACTGCTCGGCGCGTTCGGCAGGTTTGCCTTCAGCCCCCGCATTCCCGGCCTGCGTCACGGCGACGAACCGGATTCGAAACCGTCCAACGGTCTACGCGTCGCCCGCTTCATCACCCGGTTCCCACTGCCCGTCGCACTCGTCGGTCTCGTGCTGCTCGGCATCGCCGCGATCCCGATGTCGAGCATGCAACTCGGCATGGACTCGACCGGCGACAAGGAGTACGCGGCAACCAAGCTCCTCGAACGCGGCTTCGGCGAAGGCGTGAACGGGCCGCTACTCGTCGTCGTCAGTGACGCGTCGAACGGAGATATCGCTCCCGCAGCCAATGCGGTTGTCGCTCAGGTGAAGACCCTGCCGAACGTCGCCAACCCCGAGCAGATCGTCTGGGTCGGCAACGGCCAGAACAAGCAGAACCCCCAACAGGGTGCGACGGCCGCGCTGATCTCGGTCACTCCGGCGAAGTCTCCCTCGGGCCCCGAGACGCACACGCTGATGGATCAGATACGTGACTACGGATCGTCGAAACCCGGTGGCGCAACCGTCAATGTCGGCGGCCAGACGGCCATCATGTCGGATATCTCGAGCAAGCTCAGCAGCGCGCTGCTGCCGTTCCTCATCGTGGTGGTCGGGCTTGCCTTCATCATCCTGACCATCGTGTTCCGCTCGCTGCTCGTGCCGCTGACGGCGACCATCGGTTTCTTGTTCTCGGTGTGTGCGACGTTCGGTGCGACGGTGTGGATCTTCCAGGAGGGCCACCTCGGACTGATCGAACACACCAAGCCGATCATCTCGTTCCTGCCGATCTTCCTGATCGGCGTGGTGTTCGGACTCGCGATGGACTACCAGGTCTTCCTCGTGACACGAATGCGCGAGGAGTACGTGCACGGGTTGTCGGCGAAGGATTCGGTGATCGTCGGCTACCAGCACGGAGCGCGCGTGGTCGCGTCCGCTGCGGTCATCATGATCTCGGTGTTCTCCGCCTTCATGCTCGCGCCCGACACGATCGCGAAGATGATGGGCTTCGCACTGGCCGCCGCGGTCTTCTTCGACGCCTTCATCATCCGCATGGCCGTCGTGCCCGCCGTGATCACGATGATGGGCGACTGGGCGTGGAAGATTCCCCGCTGGCTCAACCGCATCCTGCCCAACGTCGACATCGAGGGCACCGAGATCCGCAAGATCCCGATCGACGACGAACCCGCCGAGACGCGCGAAGCCGTCTCGGCGGGTCGGAGCTGAGGCGCCCCGCAGGTCGAGCGTCCCCTCGCTGGTAGAGCTGCACCCGCTGGTCGAGCTGCACCCGCTGGTCGAGCTTGTCGAGACCACCCCCAGGTCGAGCGTCCCCCGCTGGTCGAGCTTGTCGAGACCACCCGCTCACCGCGACATCGCGCTGTGTGTCCGGTGATGCTCGGCGACCTTGCCGCTGGTGACCGCGGCCTGCGCGCCGAGGCTGATCGCGAGGTAGATCATGATGCTCGCGCCGTCGAGTCCGCCCATTCCGTGCTGTATGCCGTCGCCGAAGAAGGCGGGCACCACCAGGCTGATGGCGACATGTGCCGCGATCGCGACCACCCAGAGCACGATGGTCAGCGCACCTCCCTTGCGGACCATCACGCCTGCCGGATTGCGGTAGACCTGCATGCTGTGCGCTCGCGGCACCGCCAGAATCGCCGCGACGACGAAGCCGACGAGGACCGCCACCGTCGCGCCGACAGTGACATGGTGTCCGCCGCCGAGATACTGCGCGGTTTCGAAGACGCCGATGATCCCGATGATCAACGGCAGCTTGAACAAGTTGTCCTTGAGTGGTTGTTCCCGCGTCTGGCGGTACAGGATGAAGACGACGACCAGGACGGTGATGACTGCTGTGCTTGCAATGTTCATGCTTTGAGCATCGGCTCGCGAAGCAGGCGAAACATCAACCCGAGGGTGGAACCCGGGTGGAGATCGGGTGGATCGTGCTACTCCTACGCCCCTGATCTCCGACGTCGACATTACGGTTGCCATGTGACAACGAGTCAAGATCCGGTGGCGACGGACCGCCTGCTGATCCGCGGGATCGTCGCGGTCTCGGTGCTGGTCTCAGCGTTCGCCGACACCGGCAAGCAGCCGATCTGGGCGACCGCCATCGGCTGGATAGCCACCTGTGTCTTGGTGGTGTTGCTATTGCGTTCGGTGCTGCGCGACAAGAATGCGCGGAGCTGGAGCACTCAGGCCTCGGCCCTGCACGCCATCGCCACGGTGGCGGCGTCGGTTGTCGCAGCGTTCGCATTTCACGGTGGCGCGACGGTCTGGCTGCCCTATATCGGCGTTGCCGCGGCGGCGATGTCGCAAACGACGGTCCTCGTGTCGGCGCTCATCGCATCGCCATCGCTGACCGCGCTGGGAATACTGATGTGGTGGCAGACCCACAACGCCTGGGCTGTCTGCATCAATGTCGCCAGTGCGGCAGCGGTTTTCGCCTTCATGCAGTTGCGGCGCCGTCAACGCGAAGCCGCAGAGCTTGCCGCAACCCAACGCGAGATCATTGCCGCCGAACGCTCCCGGGCGGCCTTGGCCGAGCAGCAACGCCAGATCTCCGCACAACTCCACGACGTTCTCGCGCATACACTCTCGGGCCTCATCGTCACACTGCAGGGCGCCACTCTGCAGGCTGAGCGCGAGTCCGCGTCTGCGGAACTGACCGAAAAGCTGCGCACCGCAACCGCGTTGGCGCGTGATGGCCTCAGTGAGGCGAAGACCGCCGTCGAATCACTGCGCGACAGCGCAACGCGAGAGTCGGAGCCACTCGACCACTGGCTACCGAAGACCTTGGCGCAGTTGCGAACCGGTGCGGGGCTCGACGTCGAAGTGTCCGGCGATGTCGACGTTGTGCCAGCGATCTGGCACGACGACGTGCGCGCGGTGCTGATGGAGGGGCTCACCAACTCGATGCGTCACGCCGCAGGCGCACCCATACGTATCGAGTTCACACCGCAACTCGTTCGGGTGCGCTCGGTTGGCGACCCGTCGACCTTCGTCGATCGTGGCCACACCAGCGGCGGCAACGGGCTGACCGGGTTGGCCGAACGCATCACAGCGGCAGGTGGATCGCTGGAATACGGCACGACCGCACAGGGTTTCGATCTGACGGTCCGGTTTGGTTCATGACGGTACAGGTGGGTTCATGACAGTACGGGTGGTGATCGCCGACGATCAGACGGTCGTGCGCGAAGGGTTGCGCTCGATGCTCGGATTGTTCGACTCTCTCGACGTGGTCGGCGTTGCGTCGTCGGCCGAGGACGCTCTCGCGTTGGTGGCCGAGCAGACTCCCGACGTGCTTCTCACCGACCTCCGGATGCCGGGAATCGGTGGGATCGAAGGAATTCGACGACTCGTCGCGTCCGGGGCCACGACCCGCGCGGTTGCATTGACCACCTACGACGACGACGCGACGATCGTCGAGGCACTCGACGCCGGTGCCGTCGGCTTCCTGAACAAGGACGCCGACCCCACGGCGATCGAGTCAGCGCTGCTCTCGGCAGCGGCAGGCCGCTCACTGCTCGACGAAAAGGCGATGCGCGCCTTGCTGTCTCGGACATCGGCGACGCCAAACCAGAGCAATCCACGCGCGCTCAACCCCGACGGCCTCACCGAACGCGAGTCGGAGGTCATCACGCTGATCGCGGAGGGGCTGTCGAATCAACAGATCGCCCGAACACTCGTCCTGGGGGTGAGCACCGTCAAGACGCACATCAACCACATCCTCGCCAAGACGGGATGCCGCGACCGCGCGGCCGTCGTCGCCTACGCCTACCGCCTCGGGCTGGCCTGAGCCCCGCTGGTCGAGCCATACCCGCTGGTGATTTCGACTCGGCAGCTCGCTGCGCTCGCGGCCAGCTCAATCAGCGGAAACGGCCCACCCGCTGGTCAAACCGCACCCGCTGGTCGAGCTGAACCCGCTGGTCGAGCTTGTCGAGACCACCAAAGTGATTTCGACTCGGCAGCTCGCTCCGCTCGCGGCCGGCTCAATCAGCGAGAAGGGGCCACGCCCGCTCGCGGCCGGCTCAATCAACGGAAAAAGACCACCTCACGCCGAGAACAGCAGCGCAGCGCCCATGCCCACCATGATCACGGCCACGATGCCGTCGAGAATCTTCCACGCCCGGGGTTTGGCAAACAGCGGGGCGAGCCTGCTCCCGCCGCGGCCGATCAGCGTGAACCACAGCACGCTCGCCGCGCACGCGCCGATCGCGAACGCCCACTTCGCATTTCCGTGACTGTTGGCGATCGCCCCCATCGTGAGCACCGTATCGAGATACACGTGCGGATTGAGCCACGTGAGCGCGAGCGCCGACCCGATCGCCACCCAGCGCGACGCGGTGCGCACCTCGTCGGCGTTGGCCGTGATGGCCTCGCTCGACCGAAGACACCGTCGCGCAGCCAGCAGACCCAAGACAATGACGTACGCCCCGCCCGCGATCTTCGCGACGGTGACCACGGAAGGATGCGCAGACACCAACGCGCCGAGTCCCGCGACCCCCGCGACGATCAGCACCACGTCGGAGAGCGCACACACCGCGATCACCGGATTCACATGCACACGGCGCACACCCTGCTGCAGCACGAAGATGTTCTGCGGCCCGATGGCCACGATCAAGCCCGCTCCGGTGAGCAACCCCATCATGGCCGCGAGGAGATATGTCGTCATGACACGAACGTAAGAGCACGTCGCTGACAAGTACAGCGAATGTTTCTGTCGAAACATTAGACTCTCTTATGTGGATCTCGGATCGGACGCACTACGCACGCTGTCAGCGGTACTCGACGCGGGCACGTTCGACGCCGCGGCCGAGCAACTGCACATCACACCGTCGGCGGTCAGCCAACGCATCAAGGCGCTCGAGGTCTCCGTCGGACGCATCCTGGTCCGTCGCACCAAGCCGATCACCGCGACGCGCGACGGCGAGGTTCTCGCACGGATGGCCAAGCAGTGGAATCTGCTCGCCCTCGAGGCTCAGCTCGAACTGACCGGCGACCTCGACGACGCCGTGACCGCCTCACTCACCGACCGCCCGCGCGTCCATCTCCCGATTGCAGCCAACGCCGACTCGCTCGCGACCTGGCTCCTCCCCACGCTCGCGCGCTTCCACCGCGAGAACCCTGTTGCCGTCGAAGTGATCCGCGACGACGAAGCAGTCAACAGCTCGCGCTTGGTGACCGGCGAGGTGATGGGCGCCATCACCTCCGATCCCCTGCCCATCCGGGGGACCACACTGCGACCGCTGGGCATCATGCGCTATCTACCCGTCGCCACCGGGCAGTTCCTCGACACCTGGATGCCCAACGGCGTCGACGACGAATCCCTCGCCAAGGCCCCGATGGTGCAGTTCGATCGCAACGACGAGCTGCAACGCAGAGTGCTCCGAATGATGTCGGGACAGCGACTCGATCCGCCCGCCGTCTACATCCCTGCCTCGACCGAGTACCACCGTGCCATCGAGGCCGGAATGGGTTGGGGTGCAGTCCCTCTGGCGCAGATCGCCGATGCTCTCGACAGCGGCCGGGTGGTCACCTTCACCGACCTCCACGTCGACGTGCCGCTCTACTGGCAGTACTGGAAGCTCGGGTCGTCGTTGCTGCGCACTCTCACCGACCTCGTCGTCGACGGCGCTCGTCGCCATCTCATCGCGCCGCCGGACACCGACTCCTCAACCACGTGAGCTGTGGCGGTCACTCCACCACTCGGGCGCGTCGACGAAATGGTTGTCGTACGGTTCCTGCGCAGCCGCCAACTCCTCGAATGTGGCCTCGCCCGCCTGGATTCGCGAAAGCAGTCGGAAGTACTCGAATCGTTCGACGCCGGGCGTGAGGACGATCAGGACGCGTGCCGCAGCGTCGGGCACCGCACCGAAGGCATGCGGCATGAGTCGCGGAATCGACACTGCCGCACCAGCTTCGACTGTCACGATCTCATTACCGGCCATCAGGCGCAGGCCACCCTCGATGACGTAGAACATCTCGGACGACTGCCGGTGAAAGTGAGGCGCGGCGCCGTCGACACCCGCGTCGAGGCGAACTTCGAGTGAGCTCAGCGCGCCTGCGGTGTCGGATGCGTCGAACAGCAGGTGCATCGACGCGCGCTCGTTGCCGACGACATCGTCACTGGCGCTGCGGAATACGGGTGCGGTGGTGGTCATCGTGGTCTCCATTGTCTTGTTGATTGACTGTCGGATCAGAGAAAGAGCAGAACTGCGGCGACGATCAGTGCAAGTGCGGTCGCGCCGTGGATGCCGTAGGCGGCTGCCTTACTGCCCCGATTTGTCAGCACGATCACCATGTCCCCCAACGGGATCAAGGCAAGCACGAGGACCAGAACACCGAGGTAGTCGAGTGCGACGAAGGTGAAGACGATGACGAGTAGTCCGGTCACGACGTCGCGGATGCCCTTCACCTGCCACCAGCCCCGTGCGTCCGGAGCCGGAGGCGTCGGCAGTCCGAAACCGGCCGCATTCTTCTCGTTCCTCGCCAGGTAAGCGCAGCCGACTGCAATGATCATCAGCGCGCCGGCCCAACTGAGGATGAGTCCGATCGAGGTCGCGAGCATCGCGATTCCTTCCAAGAGGATTTCTTCTATCGTCGTTAACTTCCAACGAACCAAACTCTATCAGTGATAGATCGAAGGCACGAGGGATTCGCTCGAAAAAAGAATGCACGCCGCCGAGGACTCAGCGACGCGCCGGAGAATCTCCATCGGTAGCGCTCAGCGCGGCGTCGATCTGCTCGGCGTAGATCGCGTGGAACGCCGCGGAGGGATGGAATCCGTCGGCGGCGAACAATCCGTCGCCGGACGGCTCGAAGCGCATGATTCTGCGGACTCGCCCGGATCCGGCGACCACGTCGTCTGCGATCGCGTCGAATTGCGCGGCACGCATGCCCAGCGTCTGGGCCAGCGCACCCGGCAGCGCCGGGCACATCTGCAGCATCGGCACCGGCAGCAGCACGATCTCGGCCCGCTCCGCCGCCGCGCACACGGCGTTGAGCAAAGCAGTCAGCTCGTCACGCCACCGACGGGCCGTGTGCATGTTCTTCGCGTCGTTGGCCCCGACGGACACGACCACGACGTCGGCCTGTGCAAGCACGGCGTCGTCGATCAGTGTTATCACCTGCGCAGCGGTGAAACCAGTTCGTGCGGCAACAACCCACTGCACCGAGCGGCCCTCTCTGGTGGCGAGCCGTGTCGCGACTCCGCCGGCGAGGGTGTCGAGGTGGTTGTCGACCCCGACGCCGCCGGCGAGACTGTCGCCGAGGACCACGAGGCGCAGACAATTCGGATCCGACGCGTCGCCGACGGTCCCGAAGTCGCCCTCGGCCTGCGGCAATCGGACGACGCTCCGCTTGGCTCGTAGCCCCTGCCACGCGATCACCGGGGTACGCCAGGTGGCGGCGGCAGCCAGGGTCACAATCTCGCGCATGGCATCCATTGTCGCAATCCCACTCAGGACTCGCTCGGGGCCGTCACCACCACAGCGTCGTCCAACGGATGCTCGATCTCGTCGCGCCAGAGTCGCGCGGCGACGTAGAAGGCGATTGCGGCTGGAACAGGCAGGATGCCGCCGATCACGAACACCGCGGTGAGCCCGATGGCGTTGCTCAGCGGTGCGGCGATCGCCATCGACACCGGCATCAGAATGACGGATACGAAGAAGTCGAGACTCGCGATCCGACCCAACAGCTCAGGCGGCACCCGCCGCTGCAGCAATGTTCCCCACAGCACCGACGGGGCGTCGAATCCGAATCCCAGCAATGCACCGGCGACGATGAACAGCCAGGTGTGCTCGGCGACGCCCATGACAACAAGCGACAGGCTCGACAGACCCCAGATGACGAACATGACGGTGAGGTATCGCCGAGGCATCCTGATCGACGCGAAGTACGCCGAACCGATCGCCGCTCCCGCCCCGTAAGCGGCGAGGACGAGCGCATGGTCTCCCGCGCCACCGTCTACGCGTTCGCGCAGCGCGAAGGGAACGAGCACCTCGATCGGACCCATCGTTGCCAGCACCAGCAGCGTCGCGAAGAACAACGTGGCCCATAGCCACGGAGTCCGCAGGACGTATCCGAAGCCCTCGACCAGATCGGTGACCGCCGATCGTGCCGGGTTGCCCCGCAACGCTTCTCGACGCTGAGGTAGCGGTTTCATCGTGAGATAGCACGCGCCGGAACAGATACTCGCGACCGCGGCAACGACGACCGCGGGTCCCGGCGCGGCAACCGACACGATCAATCCAGCAACCATCGGGCCGATCGCCTGAAAGACGACGGGCCGGGAGAACCCTTCGATTCCGTTGGCGGCCTGCAACTCCGATGCCGAGACGATCCGCGGAAGCAGCGCCGAGTAGGCCGGGTAGTACATACCGGTGGTGACTCCACCGAGCAACGCGGCGATCACCACCATCGGCAGGGTGAGCACCCCGAAGATCGACAGCACTCCGACGAGTCCGAACACACCCATCTTGACCACTTCGAGCGCCACGATGATCGATCGTTGCGAGACCCGGTCGGCGAGCACTCCGCCCGCGAGCGTCGAGACGATCATGCCCACCGCCGACACACCCGACGCCCACGCGACCTGCGTCGGGCCGCCACCGAGTTCGATGATCTGCCATACCAGCGCGATGGCCCAGACGCCGTCGGAGAACAACGCCAAGATGAGGCCAGCCACGAGCCGACGGAACTGCGCGCCGGCCAATGGCCGTAGAGCGCGCGGCAGCCGGGACTCGCTGGCGGTGATGGTCACCTCCCGAGGATGCCCGTCAGCGCACCCGTTCAGCCAGCGCTTTTCGCCGCCGACTCGCCGACGGTGTGGAACTCCATCGCTTCGGTGACCTCGTAGCGACGCGAATCGATGGCATCGAGTACCAGGTTGTGCCGGACCTGCCACGGCGCTTGATCCGACGACTTGGGGAGAGCGACGGCGCCGCGTCGGACATAGCCCGCATCCAGTGCAAACAACATGTGCTCCGGCAGCGTCGCCGACCCGACGGTCGGCGCCGCAGACGTGTATCCGTGCGCCCGCATGTACGCGATCAGATCACCGACCGCCTTACTGGTCAGATCGACGCGCAACGTCCACGACGCGTTGGTGTAGCCAATGGACCACACCAGATTCGGTACGTCGTTGAGCATGTACCCGCGATAGGCGAACTTCTCGTGCGGCTTGAATTCGACGCCGTCGATCGACAGCTGCGCGCCGCCGAAGGCGAGCAGTTCGAGTCCGGTCGCGGTCACGATGATGTCGGCGGGCAGCTCCTCGCCCGACACCAGCTTGATCCCGCCGGGCGTGAACCGGTCGATCTGGTCGGTGACCACGTCGGCATGGTCGGAGCCGAGAGCCTTGTAGAAGTCGGCGTCGGGGATGATGCACAATCGCTCATCCCACGGGTTGTACCGCGGACGGAAGTGCGTGTCGACGTCGTATCCCTTGGGCAGGTTGCGGATCGCGATCTGCCGCAGCAGCTTTCGCGACGTACGCGGAAACCGCCGCGCGAACAGGTAGATCGACAGCGTGACAAGTGCGTTGCGGTACCGGATCACGTCGTGTGCCCACTGCCTCGGCAGCAACCGCTGAATCCAGGGCGTCGTCGGCTCCTGCCAGCCGACGGGGAACAGGTACGTCGGCGAACGCTGCAGCATCGTCACATGACCGGCGCGGTCGGCCATACTCGGGATGAGGGTGACAGCCGTTGCGCCACTGCCGATCACGACGACGTTCTTGCCCGCGTAGTCGAGATCCTCGGGCCAGAACTGCGGATGCACGATGGTTCCGGAGAAGTCCTCGGTGCCGGCGAAGTCGGGGGTGTAGGCCTCGTCGTATCGGTAGTAGCCGGTGCACAGATAGAGGAATCGCGTTGTGTACGTGCGGGTTTCGCCGCCCGCATTGGTCGTGACAGTCCAGGTGTCGGACGCGGTGTCGAAGTCGGCTGCGGTGACCGTGACGCCGAAGTCGATCTGATCGTAGATCCCGGTGTCGCGGGCGGTGTCTTCGAGATAGTCACGAATCTCGGCACCCGACGCCATGGTCTTGGTTCCGCGCCACGGTCGGAACGGAAAGCTGAGCGTGAAGATGTCGGAGTCCGACCGCACTCCCGGATAGCGGAACAGATCCCACGTGCCACCGATACGTTCACGCTGTTCGACGATCCGATACCGCAAGCCCGGATTTCGCTCCGTCACACGGTAGGCGGCGTCGATCCCCGCCAACCCTGCTCCCACGATGAGCAAATCCAGTACGTCGCTCAACTTGCCGCTCGCTTTCGGGTCGTCTTCTTGGCTGCTGTGGACTTCTCGGCCGTTGTCTTGTCGGCTGTTGTCTTCTTGGCTGCGGTGCTCTTGGCTGCAGTTTTCTTGGCGGCAGCCTTCTTTGCCGGCGCCTTCTTCGCCGCGGCTTTCTTTGCGGGCGGCTTGTCGGCAGCGTCCGATGAACCGCCGCTCGCGTCTCCCTTGTCCTTCACCGAAGCACGCAGTGCGGCAAGAAGATCCGCGACGTCGGAGTCCTCGTCGGCGGCTTCTTCCTTCTCATCACTCTCCGGAAATGCCTCGCCGCCTTCGGCTTTCGCCTCGATCAGCTTCGACAGTTCGTCCTGGTAGGTGTCGGAGAACTCGTCCGGGTCGTAGTCGGTGGCCATCGAGTCGATCAACGACGACGCCATCTTCAATTCCTGGTCGCGGATCTGCACGTCGTCGCCGAGGAAGTCGAAGTCGGGCTTGCGCACCTCGTCGGGCCACAGCAGCGTCTGCAGGGTCATCACGCCGGGTTCGATGACCCTCAGCGCCGCCATGCGCGTGCGGTTGCGCAGGGTGAACGACGCGATCGCCAACCGGTCGGTCTCCTGCAACGCCTTCGCCAGCAGCACGTATGCCTTCGGAGACTTCGACGACGGCTCGAGATAGTAGGGCTTGTCGAAGTAGATCGGGTCGACCTGGTCGACGGGTACGAACTCGACGATCGAAATCTCCGGGCTCTTCTGCACCGGCAGACTCGCAAGGTCGTCCTTCGTCAGGATCACCGACTCGCCACTGTCGGTTTCATAGGCGTTGGCGATGTCGGAGTAGTCGACCTCGGTATCGGTTCCCTCCCGCACCCTGCGATAACGGATGCGGGCGCCGTCGGACGAATCGACCTGATACGACTTGCGGTCGTGACTCTCCGTCGCCGAATACACCTTGACGGGCACGTTGACCAGGCCAAAGCTCAGATCGCCCTTCCAGATCGAGCGCATGGGCACCATTGTGCCATCGGTCACGTCGCAAAGTGGCCGCGTACCGACACCGGATATGGGCACGCGACCAGATTCTGGGCACAATGAACTCATGGCGCCCTCCCAGAGCCTGGAGATCGACGGTCACACGATCGCTCTCACCAACTTGGGCAAGGTGCTGTATCCCGCGACCGGCACGCGCAAGGTCGACGTCGTCGACTACTACACCCGCATTGCCGACGTCATGC
This sequence comes from Gordonia sp. 852002-50816_SCH5313054-c, assembly GCF_001665925.1. Classification (NCBI taxonomy): domain Bacteria; kingdom Bacillati; phylum Actinomycetota; class Actinomycetes; order Mycobacteriales; family Gordoniaceae; genus Gordonia; species Gordonia sp. 852002-50816_SCH5313054-c. The sequence continues at coordinate 46,967 of NZ_LZTE01000047.1, read as the reverse complement.
TTCCGCATCTGCGCGGCAGGCTGATCACCCGCAAACGCTGGCCCAATGGCGTCGAGTCGACGCCCTTCTTCGAGAAAGATCTACCGAGCAGCGTTCCGGAGTGGATTCCCCGCCACGCCGTCGCACACAGCGGACGCACCATCACCTACGCGATGGCCGATTCTGCAGCCGTTCTCGTATGGCTGGCACAGATGGCCGCGCTCGAACTCCACACACCCCAGTGGCTCGTCCCGCCGCCCGGCATGCAGGCCGATCCGGAGAAGTCCGGCCCCAAGGGACTCGGCGAGATCCGCGCGAATCGACTCGTCCTCGACCTCGACCCGGGCCCCGACGTGTCACTCGACGAATGCGCGCAGGTGGCCCTCATGATGCACGAGATGCTCGACGGCGCGGGCCTTGCGTCGTATCCGGTGACCAGCGGCGGCAAGGGAATTCACGTCTACGCGCGTTTCGACCGACCCGTCGCGCCGGATTCCGCACGCACCGTTGCACGTGAGATCGCCTCGACGCTCGCGGCGGCACATCCGAAGACGATCACCGCCACGATGTCGAAATCCGAACGCGCCGGCCGTGTCTTCATCGATTGGAGCCAGAACAGCGCGTCGAAGACGACGCTGGCGCCGTACTCCATGCGCGGTCGCGAAGAGCCCTGGGTCGCCGCACCGCGGACGTGGGACGAACTCGCCGGTCCGGGACTGACACAGTTGCACTTCGGCGAGGTGCTCGAGCGCGCCGCCGACGGCGATCTGCTCGACGGCCTCGACGACCCCTACTCACCAGACACCGACGACGCGACGACAACCACCAGCGGCTCCGCGGACTCCGCAGACGACTCCGAGGAGCAAGTCGAGGACGCCGGCGCGCGCCCGGTCGTCGACCTGAGCACCTACCGTGCCAAGCGCGATGCGTCGAAAACCCCGGAACCCTTCGGCGATGAGGAGCATCGTCGACGCCGCGCCCAGTCGTCCGACAGCGACGACGAGAGCGACCCCGAGGACTCCGACGACACGGTGAGCGCGGCGTCGGCAGGACCGATCTTCGTGATCCAGGAACATCACGCTCGCCGCCTGCACTACGACTTCCGGCTCGAGCGCGACGGAGTGCTCGTCTCCTGGGCCGTGCCGAAGAACCTGCCGACCGATTCGGGTCAGAACCGGCTGGCCGTACACACCGAGGATCACCCTCTCGACTACGCGGACTTCTCCGGCGACATCCCCGGCGGGGAGTACGGCGCCGGGCACGTGGAGATCTGGGATCACGGCACATACGAGACCGAGAAGTGGCGCGAGTCGGAGGTCATCGTCCGCCTTCACGGCGAGCGAATCCAGGGCCGCTACGCGCTCATCAAGACCGGCGACAAGAACTGGCTCGCGCACCTGATGAGCGACGAGCCGCGGCCCATCCTCCCCGACAGCCTCACACACCCGCGCCCGATGCTGGCCACCGACGAACCTGTCGAACGTCTCGACGGCAGGGACTGGGCGTTCGAGGGCAAGTGGGATGGGTATCGAATTCTGTTGCGCTCCATCGATGGAGACTTCCGCCTCACCTCGCGATCGGGAATCGACATGACCGACGACTTCCCCGAATTGCGCTCGGCGGCAGACGAACTCGGCCTCATCGACGTCGTCCTCGACGGCGAGGTCGTTGCCGTTGACTCCGCCGGGCATACCAACTTCACCCTGCTTGCCTCACGCAGCAATACCACGGAGACGTACTCGCTCAAGCTGTACCTCTTCGACATCCTCTACCTCAACGGCACATCGCTATTGCGTAAACCGTGGTCGGAGCGTCGACAACTCCTGGAGGCTCTCGCGCCCGCATTCAAAGAGTCTGCGTACGTGGAGATTCCGCCGCTGCTACCCGCTCCCGGCTCGGCTGCCGTGCGCCATAGTCGCGACCACGGACTCGAGGGCGTCATCGCCAAACGCAAGACGTCGACATATCAACAGGGACGACGAAGTAGCCAGTGGCGCAAGCAGAAGAACTGGAGCGACATCGAGGTCGTCATCGGCGGTTACCGACTCGGTCGCGGCAATCGTGAGGGTGCCATCGGGTCACTGCTGGTCGGGCTGCCAGAAGAGACCGGCCTGCGCTACGTAGGCAGGGTGGGCACCGGATTCACCGAGGCGTCGTTGAAAAGCCTTGCAGAAGAACTCAAGCCACTGGAGATCTCACGAAGTCCGTTCCTGGAGAAGCTCGACCGCCCCGTCGCGTCCACCGCGACCTGGGTGCTACCGAAGATCGTCGGCGAGGTCAGGTTCATGGACTGGACCAGCACCGGCCACCTCCGCCACCCGAGCTGGCGCGGAATCCGCCGCGACAAGCTTCCGGGCGACCTCTGACAAAACCCTCTGACAAACAACCTCTGGCAAACAACTTCTGACAAACACCGGATGACAGGCCCACCCGCACCAGCGAGAGGACACCGAAGATGACCATCACCCACGACACCGTCGGGAAGCACATCACCGTCGCGGCCGCCGACGGCGACGCGGAGGCATACCTCGTCCGACCCGCCGGTGACGATCCCGCCGGTGAAAACCCGGAAACCGATTACCCCGGCGTGCTTTTCATCATCGACGCCATCGGGTTGCGCCCACAGACCCGCCGCATGGCCGACCGCATCGCGTCGTGGGGCTACGTCGTGCTGGTTCCGAATGTCTTCTACCGCTGGGGCACCGCGGAGGAAACATCGCCGGAGGACGAGCTCCTCGACGCCGACGCGCGCAAAGAGTTCTTCAGCGTGGCCATGCCGCGCGTGCATGCTCTGACCGACGATCTCGCCGAACCCGACCTCTCCGCATATATCGACGCGTTGAAGGCCACACCCGGCGTCTCGAAAGGCCCGATCGGCGTGACGGGGTACTGCGCGGGCGGCAGACTCGCCCTGCTGGCCGCGGCGACCCGGCCCGACGACGTCGCAGCTCTCGGCATGTTCCACACGGGCGGGTTGGTCACACAGTCGTCAGGCAGTCCGCATCTGCGCCTCGCGGACGTCGACGCCCAGGTGCTCGCCGTGCACGCCGACCGCGATCGTTCGCTTCCCTCCGAAGCGATCGCCCAGTTCGAGCACGCTCTCATCACCGCGGGAGTTACTCACTCCGCGACCGTGTATCCGGGCGCAGAGCACGGCTACACGATGGCCGACACCGCGTCGTACAACCACGACGCCTCCGAGTACCACTTCGCCGAGCTTCGGAAGTTGTTCGCACATACGCTGCACTGAATGGCGACGCGGCCCTGAATGCGAACTTTGCACCGAATGCCACGTTGCACACGATCGCCGTCATCGGTCATATGGGCGCCATAAGTGAGTCTCTCGCCACGCCCACCGACCTCGCTTCGCGATCGGGAACTCTGTTGGCTATGTTCAGTGGTGTCCAACCCCGGGAGAGCCAGTGTTCGTTGTCGCGCACATCAGCGACCTGCATTTCAACGGCACCCGATTCAATCGCGCCCGAATCGAATCGACGTTGAGCTATATCAACGCGCGCGCGGACGGCATCAATGTCCTCCTGATCACCGGTGACGTAGCCGACGAAGGCAGCCCGAGCGAGTACCGCGAGGCATCCCTCGTCATCGACAGCCCGCTGCCCATCCTCATCACCGAGGGCAACCACGACGAGCGCGTCGCGTTCAACGCAGGCATTCTGCGGGCCGAATCATCTGCGCCGATCAACTCGTCGAGCCTCGTCGACGGCGTCTTGTTCGTAGTGGTCGACAGTTCCATCCCGGGCCGCAACGACGGCTACATCGACGACGACACGCTCGCGTGGATGTCTGCGGAGATCGCCGCGCACGGACCCGACACCCCGGTGTTCGTCGCATTCCACCATCCGCCGGTCACGTTGGAGATGCCGTTCATGGACAGCATCCGCCAGACCGGCGAGGAGCGCATCGCGGCCCTCGTCGACACGCATCCCAACATCGTCGCGTTCCTGTGTGGACACGCACACACACCGGCGGTCACCCGATTCGCCGACCGCCCGCTGTGCGTAGCACCCGGCGTCTCGTCGACGCTGAACCTGCCCTTCGAGGGCCATGACATCGTGAACCGCGGCCAGCCGCCCGGCATCGCCTTTCATGTACTCGACGACGCCGGACGGCTGATCACACACTTTCGCTCGGTGATGTTCTAGCGCCTTCGCGGTCCAGCAAGCCACTCACGTGATGGCCGACGCCTGCGAGGTGGATACCGGTCTGGGTGACCTCGTAGACCTGTGCGGTACGAATATCGAAGTAGAGTCCGATGATTCGCAGGCGCGCCTCGGCCGCTGCCCGCCCGACGAGGTGATGGCGACTCAGAATCTCCACCTGCTTGGCGACATTCACCACCGCGAGTTGGTCCACATCGTTGAAACCCATTCTGGCGGCCGACCTTCCAGCGGGATGCCCGAGTTGCAGTGCTGTCCTACTCGGTTCGGCCTGGGCCAGCCACGAGCGGATCGGCGAACTCGACGCCGCATCCGAGGACGATTCGCGGCCACGACTCTGGTCGAGCACCGCTCGCATCGCACCACACGATGAGTGTCCGCAGACCACCACGGCGGTTACGCCGACCTCGTTGATCGCGAAATCCAGTGCGGCCTCGATGGATTCGGCGCCGCCGTTGGGCCCTCCGACGATATTGCCGACGTTGCGCACCGTGAACAGGTCGCCAGGACCGCTCGAGGTGATGATATTCGGCATGATGCGCGAGTCGGCACAGGTGAGGAAGAAGGCGTCCGGCTGCTGGTAGTCGACAACATCCTGCAGGTGGCCACGCAGCACGTCGGCGTGTTCGCGGTGATAGTCGGTGACGCCCGCCATGATCGACCGCAGCGATGCCGGGACGTCGGCGACCGCCTTGTCGTCGACCGGGATCCGTTGGCTGCGCCAGGGGGTAAGACCGACGATGCCGCCGGTGTGTCGACGGGGCGGAGCGAGCGGTGCATGCTCGATTCGAGCTCGACCGCGCTCGACGATCGTGACCTCGTTGCCCGTGGCCTCGCGCGCACGCACCCAGTCGGAGATCATCTCCGACGCCGCGTGGTCGAGGAAGTCGACGTCGAATTCCAATGTGACCGGGACGTCGTCGGGAACCTTGCTCAAAGTGCTGTTGAATCGCGGCATTGACAGGAAGCTCAGCGATCCCCGTACCGCGATCAGCCACTCGTCCGATTCGCCGGTCGCCACCGGTCCTGACTTGATCTCGACTCGGATGACCCGCCACAGGACAAGTGCCACAGCGAGGGCAAGGCCGATTGCCACACCCTCGAGAAGGTTCAGGAAGACGACGCTGACAACGGTCACGCCGTACACCCACAGATCGCCGGTGCGCAGGGCGGTTTTCATGTGCGCCAACTTCACCAGTTGCATGCCGATCACCACGAGGAGCCCGGCGAGCGCAGCCAGCGGGATCTGCTCGACCAGTGCCGTCAGGAACACCGCGAAGACGAAGACCCACACGCCGTGCAGAACCGCCGACCACCGAGTACGCGCTCCGGCAGCGACATTCGCGGTGCTCCGCACGATCACGCCGGTGACCGGAAGCCCGCCCAGGAGTCCGGACGTCATGTTCGCGCTGCCCTGCCCGATGAGTTCGCGATTGAATCTGCTGCGCGGACCGTCGTGCATCTTGTCGACGGCAACGGCAGAAAGCAGGGATTCGACACTGGCGATCAGTGCGACGGTGAGCACGCCGAGAACGAATCCACCCCAATTGCCATGGGGCAGTTCAGGCAGCGAGATGGCGTCGAAGAAGTTGCCGTCGAGACGTACCCGCTCGACGTCGAGGTTGAGCACAGCTGCCAACACGGTCGCGAGCGCGATCGCCGCGAGCGGTCCCGGAATCTTGCGTGCACGTGCGGGAAGATACTTCCAGCCAACCATCACCACGATGACGATCACTCCGATCGTGACGTCTGCCCAGCTTATGTCGCCGATCCGCTCGGGCAGTTCGCTGATGTTGGCAAGTGCAGAACTCTGCGATTTACCGCCGAGCAGTACATGGATCTGTTGCAGCGCAATGGTGATTCCGATTCCGGCGAGCATCGCGTGCACCACCACCGGCGCAATGCCGAGCGCGGCGGTCGCGATCCGGCTGACACCGAACAGAATCTGCAGGATTCCCGCGCCAACGGTGATCGCACACGTCACCTTCCAACCGAAGTTGGCGACGAGTTCTGCCACCACCACTGTCAGTCCCGCCGCAGGCCCCGACACCTGAAGCGGGCTACCTCCGATCGCTCCCGCCACCACACCACCGACCACCGCCGCGATCAGCCCCGCCATGACGGGCGCACCGGAGGCTACTGCGATGCCGAGCGAAAGTGGCAGTGCCACAAGGAAAACAACCAGCGATGCCGGTACGTCATATTTCAGAACACATCGCCATCGGTCGCGTGATTGTTGGGCCGTGTCTATCCGTCGAGAATCTGCCGGGGTAGTTGCCATGAAACGAACGTACAGATGCAGAGTTAATTAGAGATGCCCTGAGGCATAAAATTCTTGTGAGACTTACACAGCCCGATTTTGATTGTGATTCAGTTCACGCCATCGTCGAAAGTCGTTGCGCTGTTCAACTTTTCGACCCGGTCTGTAGAAGCTGATCAAGAATCTTGCCGCCGATTTCAGGGATAAGGCCTGGTCCTGTGTCCGGAAGATCATTCGGCAGACCTGGGATATTCGGGATCGGTAATTCTGAATTCTTAGTGGTGGGAATTCTTGCGGCGCGAGTCGCTTCGAGGCGAATGCCTTTCTGCTGATCTTTCGTCAAGGGTTTGAGATACTTCGCCATATCGGTCGGCGTCGTGACAGATCCGCTCACCTTCAGTCCCACTGCAGCGAAGTCGGCCGCAGCTCGCCGAATGTGATTCGGTGAGGTGACCAGCACGATGTCGGCAATCCCCCGCGCACCGAGAATTGCGGCCGTGTTCTGTGCGTTCGACACCGTGGACACCGACTTGTCCTCCGTCGTCACCCGCGACGCATCGACGCCATTGGCGACAAGCCACTTCTTCATCGCCGACGCCTCGGTGATGCCCTTCTTCGGCACGCCACCGGTGACGACGATCGGGAGCGACGGGGCTGCGTCGGCTTGGGCTTTGCCCGCCGTCAGCCGCTTCACCAGTTCGGGTGCCATCGTGCCGTCGGCGCCGAGCCCGTAGCCGAGTATCACAATCGCCTGCTGCCCCGACGCGGGAGCGGGCGAGGTGGACGGGACGATCGCGGCCGCGGCGGAGACGCCGGCAGTGATGTTGCGGACGCTCGTCGCGAGCGTCGGATTGATCATCGAGAGTCGGCTCAGTGCCGCCTTCCCGGTGGCGGCATCGTCGACCTGATCGGACCATACCGACTGCAGCGCAAGTGAATCGGCGTCTGCGGGCGCGACGATCAGCGACTGTTTGAGCGACTCGAGTCCGCCAGCCACGTCACCGGACGCGAACTTCTGCTGGGCGGAGTTGTAGAGCGACGCCGGATCGATGGCGGTCACGGTCGGTTGCACCTGCGCGTGGTGCACCACCGGCAACGAACCGACCACACCGCCGACCGCTGCCGCAGCGACGACCGCGACGACGCCGCGTCGAATCCGTTTCACTCTGGCCACATGAGTCACTCGTGTAACTCTAGGTTGACTTGTCCAGTACTGGGTCTCCCTGCGATCCCAAGTCGATAACAGCGAGACTCAGCAGTAGTAAGAGCTAGCTCACCCCGTTGAGCCGGTTTACCGACGCGAACAGGTCTCCGACCCGATAGTTGTTCACCGCGACGAAATTCGGAATCATGTTCCGCTCTGCGCGGCACTGCTCGAGCCGGTTGAACAAGAACTCCTCGCGATTGACCACACCGGCGTCGCGGATCCTGCTGGTGAAGTTGCTCATCCAGTGGTTCACCAGAAACAGTGGCGCTGTGGTCGACCCTCTGTTCCGATCGCAGTTGAACTCGGCTGTCGTCCGGAATTCATACGGTGTGTCCTGGGTCCACTCCTTGCCGTCGAGCAGCCAGGGGCGCTCGGCGCCGCCACCGACGTTCTCGTGCAGCCAGACCAGGTTGTGACGGCTGTCGATCATCTGCCGCAGCGTCGGCCACGGCTGGCCCATGGTCGGGGTGTAGAGCCGGTCGTAGAGTCCCGCCTGCCGCAGCAAGGTCTCCACGTCGGCGGGTGCGACCATGTCCTGCACGAAGAATGTGACCACCTCATTGGGGTGGGCGTCCATCCACTCGCGCACCTTGATCATCAGCGGCAGCCACTCCGTCGAACCGAGTTCGCACAGCTCGTGACACAGGTAGGGCTTGACCGGTCCGACGGGAGTCAGATCGAGGGCGTCGCGCACCCTCAAGGCACTCTGCACGGTCTGCGCGCCGTACAGCTGCTCTGCCGCTGCCAGTGCCTGCGCGCGGCTGTCCTGAGTGTTGGCGATGATCGGCGGCTTGTTCGACATCTGACCGTTCCAACTGTCGATGAGGAACACGCGGACGCCGTCGTCGAGTTGCCCCATGACGCCGGTTTCCTGTTCCGCGAGAAACCATCGATTGCCGTCGGCCGCCGACATCGAATTGTGCGTCGCGGGAAACGCCACGTCGTTGTATGGCCGGTCGCACAACTCGACGTGACCGTTGCACGCGTTCGGATCATTCTCGGCGACAGCGGAACTCAAGGCCGGGGTCGGCTGCGGCCATGACAGTACGCCGACAGTCGCGAGCAGGACCGCTACGCCGACTATCGCCACCGCCGGAATCGCCAACCGGCCGACGATCTGGCGCCGATCGCTGTGCTGCAGTTGCCGATTCGCTGCCCGCAGCAACTCCCCCGCGCCTGCGATGAGCGCGAATGCTCCGAGCAGCACAGCGACGACAGTGACGAAGGTCAGCGGTCGCACCACCGCCAGCACGCCCAGCAACACCAGCACTCCGCCACGCGCGGCAATGGCCGCCGGGGTCGACGGTCGTCGTATCACCCACTCGCGCAGACGCTCTGCGAGTCTGTCGAGATCGTCGACCGGAGCGAGACTCGACGCCGCGCGCACGGCCAGCCCGATGAGCGCCGCAACCGCAGCGATGATCCACAGCCTGCCGTCGACCTCGCGCCAGACCGCTACCGTGAGGGCGCCGTCGAGGGTGTCGGTCGGAATGAAGGCGGTAATGATGGTGCAGGCGAGCAGGATTGCGGCGACGAGTGCCGCGAGCCAGATGATCGCAGCACCAAGGGAGTCGGTGACCGCGGCGATGCGCGAGGCCCGACCCGTAGCCGCGGGCGGAGGTCGGATGAACGCCGCACCCACAATCAGCAGTAGGCCCAGCAGCGGCAACAACCACGCGAGGACTCGTACCCATCTGACGTAATCGAGGATGCCCGAATCCCATTCACTCGCACCGATCGCCGAGAGCGTGACATCCATGTTGTCGGGTAGTCGAGCAGCGACGTCGGGTGCCACCGTCCGCAGCGCGGCGACGGTAACCGCCCCGAGATCGGCCAGACGCAACACGAACAGATTGCTGTCACCCTGGGTTATCGACCTATGGATCGACGCGGTGAGTCCTCGCACCGCGGGCCCCGCCGCGGGACTCGACACCGCCGAGATCGACACCGATTCCACCAGCGGACGCAGCGCGACGAGTTCCGGCGACGCCGAGATGATCTTGCCGGACACGAGCAGCCCGAGTTGCCGCGCGACCGCGGGATCCTGCCGGATCGAGTCGACATGCGCGGCGAACCGGGCGCTGTTGACGGCCTCGCGGTTGACCACACCCGAGAACAACCCGCCGAGCAGACACAGCACTCCGAGCGCGAAAACAACGTGCGAAATCACCGTGCGAACTCGGGAAGCGTCGACTGCCATCACATACACATAGCAGCGGGCGGCACATTGTGCCGCCCGCTGCTACCAAATCGTAAAGCACTTCATGAGGCTGCTACAGCGCCTTGAGCTCCTCGATGACCTCGGCGACCGACTTCTTCGCGTCGCCGAACAGCATCGACGTCTGCTCCGCGGTGAACAGCGGATTGTCGATACCGGCGTAGCCCGAACTCATCGAACGCTTGAGAACGATGACCGATCGGGACTGGTCGACGTTGAGGATCGGCATTCCGTGAATCGGCGACGACGGGTCGTTGCGCGCCGCCGGATTGGTCACGTCGTTGGCGCCGATGACGATGGTGACGTCGGTGCGAGTGAACTCGCCGTTGATGTCGTCCATCTCCTTCATCGAGTCGTACGGCACGTCGGCCTCGGCCAGCAGCACGTTCATGTGGCCGGGCATACGACCGGCGACCGGGTGAATCGCGTACTTGACCTCGACGCCCTTGTCCTCCAACAGGTCTGCCATTTCCTTGACCGTGTGCTGCGCCTGGGCGACGGCGAGACCGTAGCCCGGAACGACGACGACCTGGTTGGCGTACGCCATCTGGATCGCGGCGTCGGCAGCCGACGTGGCCTTGACCGTGCCGCCCGCACCACCCGCGACACCCGCGGCACCGGCGTCGCCGCCACCGAAGGACCCGAAGATGATTGCGGGAATGGAACGGTTCATGGCCTTGGCCATCAGCATCGTCAGGATCGAACCCGACGCGCCGACGATCATGCCTGCCACGATCATCGCCTGGTTGTTCAGCGCGAGACCCGCAGCGGCAGCGGACAATCCGGTGAGTGCGTTGAGCAACGAGATGACGACGGGCATGTCGGCGCCGCCGATGGGGAACACCACGAACAGACCCATCAGGCCCGCGACCACGAGCAGGATGACGATCCAGTACCACGGAGTCGCGTTGGTCGAGCTCGCCTTCACACCGATGACCACGGCCACCGCGACGGCCACGATCGCCAGCACGACGTTGGCGACCTGGAACAGCTTGGCGGCTGCGACGAGCTTCTTCTCGAGGTTCTTGTTGAGCAGTTCCTGCAGCTTCGCGAAGGCGACCAGCGAGCCCCAGAAGGAGATCGAACCGATGATCGCCGCGAAGAGCGATCCGACGATCACGGCCACGTTCGGCTCGTGCGGCACCTGGGTGAAGCCGTCGTACTCGATGTATTCGGCCCATGCGATGAGCGCGACGGTTCCACCGCCGACGCCGTTGAAGAGCGCGACCAACTGCGGCATCGCCGTCATCTTGGTCTTGAGCGCGGGCGGGATACCAAGTGCGACACCGATCGCGAGACCGATGGCGATCAGCACCCAGTTGACAGTCGGGACACCGACGTCGCCTGCGTCGTTGTAGACGCTGAGCAGGGTCGCGACGATCGCGATGCCCATACCCGTTGCGGCGATCCAGTTTCCGCGCACAGCGGTCTTGGGGCCGGTCAGGCCCATCAGGCCGTAGATGAACAGCGAGAAGGAGACGATGTAAAGAGCCGTGACGCCGTAGCCCAGGCCTTCGGAGACCTGTCCCGTCGACTCGCTCGCCAGCACCGTCGAGGCGAGGATGGCGCTCACTTGGCAGACTCCTTCTTACCCTTGAACATTCCGAGCATGCGGTCGGTGACGAGGAATCCGCCGACCACGTTGAGCGTGCCGAAGATCAGCGCGACGAACGCGATGATCCGGGTACCCCAATTGGCATCTGCCGGAAGCGAACCCAGCACGACCAGCGCGCCGAGCACAACGATGCCGTGGATAGCGTTGGTACCGGACATAAGTGGGGTGTGCAGCGTGTTGGGCACCTTCGAGATGACCGCGAAGCCGACGAATCCCGCGAGAACGAGAATGGCGATGTTCGCCATGAGACCGGTGTACATCAGGCCTTCACCTCCGAACTGGTCGACGTCGACCCGGTCACGCATGCGGATGCGATGACCTCATCGTCGAAATCGGGTGTGATGGCGCCGTTCTCGTCGAGCATGAGCTCGATCAGCGCCTGCAGGTTCTTCGAGTACAGCTCGCTGGCATGCTCGGGCATCGTCGCGGGCAGGTTCAGCGGAGACGTGATGGTGACGTCGTGTTTGACGACGGTCTGACCCGGTTCGGTCAACTCACAGTTGCCACCGGTTTCACCTGCAAGATCGACGACGACGCTGCCGGGCTTCATTCCCTCGACTGCGGCGGCGGTGACCAGGCGAGGCGCCGGGCGGCCCGGAACCAGCGCGGTGGTGATGACGATGTCGAAACCCTTGATCGCGTCTTCGAGCGCCTGCTGCTGCTTGGCACGCTCGTCGTCGGTGAGTTCACGGGCGTATCCGCCTTCACCGGCGGCGTCGATTCCCAGATCGAGCCACTGCGCGCCGACCGAACGGACCTGCTCGGCCACCTCGGGTCGCACGTCGTAGCCGGTGGTGCGGCCGCCGAGGCGCTTGGCCGTTGCCAGCGCCTGCAGCCCGGCGACACCCACGCCGAGCACCAGTACGGTTGCGGGCTTGACCGTGCCCGCCGCGGTGGTGAGCATCGGGAAGAATCGCGTCGACTTGTCGGCTGCCACGACGACCGACTTGTAGCCGCTCACGTTGGCCTGCGAGCTCAGTGCGTCCATGACCTGCGCACGCGAGATGCGCGGAATCGCCTCGACGGCGTACGCCTCGACGCCCGCTTCCTTCAGCGCTCCGACCTTGGTGTCGGCATTGCGCGGCGCGAGGAAGCCGATCAGCTTCTGGCCGCGCCGCAGCTTGGCGATCTCGGCGTCGCTCGGCGGTGACACACGAAGCACCACATCCGCCGCGTACGGATCGCCGATCGTCGCTCCTGCCTCGACGTATGCGTCGTCGGGGATCAACGCCTCCACACCGGCGCCCGATTCGACGGTTACCGGCACTCCCTTACCTACCAGCGTCGCAACGACCTTCGGGACGAGCGCCACGCGACGCTCACCCTCGGCCGTTTCGCGCACGACTCCCACGCTCATGTTGTCAGTTTCTTCTCTGTCTTCTTCGGCACTGGTCTTCGTCAGTGCTCGATCTGTTTGGGTACGAGCGCACGGTGATCCGCGGGTTTACTCCTCCGGCCACTGCGTTTGGCGCCTCGTCGGGGCGCGTTCGTCAATGAGGTGGTCATCCGCACGCCGCGCCCGCTCGAAATTCGGTGCGACGAACATAGCATGACCTCAGCAGACGCAGATCACGCCGTTGAATTGCTCACTTTTGCTTGACGTTGCCGGCTGCCCACCGAACTAAATGGGCAACCAAGTCGCCGACGGGGTCCTCGGGGACCGCTGCGGGCGCGGTGTCGGCGGCTGCGGGGAGCTGGTCACCGGATGTGGGAGCAGGGGTCGGCGTCGCACTGGTGTTCTGCGGCGGCTGCCACGTCTTGCCCTGTGCAGCGAGGGCGTCGGGGTCGGTGACCGGTACCTGCAGCCCCAACGCGTCGTACAGAGCAACCTGGATCTCGCGCGGTGTCGGCAGCTTCTCGCCTGCATTCTTCGACGCCTCGCCCGGCTCCGGTACGGGGACAAGAGTGTCGAGCGCGTCGTCGAATTCTGGTGGAACGGGTATGCCCAAGCTGCGCAGAAAGATCCCCTGCGGATTGCCGCCGTCGAGGACCACGTAGGTGGTGGCGCCGACTTCTTTGGTCGAGACCACCCGGTACTGGTTCACCAGATTGCCCTTTTGGCCGTGGATCGTAGCGCCGGGCAAGAAGTACAAGGCGGAGGTCAACGGGTGCGCGAGGGGATTTCCCAAGCCGCACACCGAGTCTCCGCGCACGCAGTAGGAAATGACCCGAATGTCGCCGGTACTCGATTCGTCGCGCGGACCGTTCGTGTAGGCACCGGGAATGACGCTGGGTATGACCGTTTCGATGCCGGTGTTGGGAAATCGCGAGTCGGCGCCGACCACCACGACAACGTTGGCATCCGGGATCGCATCCGCGTCTCCCGCCAAGTACTTCTGGTGGAGTTTGTAGGCGACGTTCATCGCGATGGGCCCGCTCTGCGAGTAGCCATTGAGAACGATGGTGCCCGATTTACCGCGATCAACCCATGCCCGCTCGGCGTCAGCGACCCCGTCGGCGGTACCGATGTAGACCGAATCGTTGTAGGTGCCGTTGCCGGTGAGATCGAACTTCTTATTGCCGACTACGACTCCGAATGCCGCAGGGTATTGCACGACAGGGATTTTCGGATTGTAGGAGCCCGCGCCATGGGGTGCGTCGTAGAACCCGACGTCGACCGTGCGGCCGTACTGGTCGCCTCCCATCGGGGAGCCTGCGCCGCCGATCACCGTCGAGCTGATCGGTGTGAAGTCGCTGGTGCCGGGGATGAGGAGCACCGTCGAGTCTTCTCCGAGACCCTCCGGGAGCCAGCTGGGTTTGTCCCGGATCGGCGTCGGCTCGTACCAGGACCCGGGCAATTGAACCGTGGGGAGCCGGACGGGACCCTGCGCGCCCTGCGAAGCCGCACCGGCGGTGCCGGGGGTCAGCAGTAGGGCCGCGGCGCACACAGCGAGTCCAGAAGTGACAACCCCGCGCATGTGACCCACCCCTCAACGTGTGCTGCGTCGAAGGGTAACCCCGGCAATAGCCTCACGCCCACGGCGGCACCACTCCGTGCTCTCATCAGCCGACGGTGTAGTCGCGAGAATCGAGTCCGGTCGCGCCGTCGGGAACCGGGTCGGCCTCGGTCTCGGTCTGCGTCTTCCCGTTCTTGTCGATGGCACGGCATTCGACGGTGTGCTGGCCGCTCGTCGCCTGCCAGGTGAACTTCCACTGGCGCCAGGTGTCGATGCTGTACTCGGTTGCCAATTGCGCGTCCTGCCAGGGCCCGCGGTCGACGCGGACCTGTACAGCGGAGATACCCGTGTGCTGCGCCCACGCCGTCCCGGCGATGATCACCTCTCCGGGCTTGACCGAGCCGCCCGCTGGACGGTCGATGCGCGACGCGAGTTTGATCGGACCAAGCGCCGACCAACCGCGCGTCGTCCAGTACGCCTGAGCGTCGGCGAACCGAGTGAGTTCCCAGTCGGTCACCCACTTCGTCGCCGACACATACCCGTAGAGCCCCGGAATCACTTGTCGCACAGGGAATCCGTGTTCGATGGGAAGCGGCTCGCCGTTCATAGCGACTGCCAGCAGCGCGTCACGCTTGTCGGTGATCGCCGACACCGGGGTGCCCGCGGTCCATCCGTCTGAGCTCGTCGAGAGCAACATGTCGGCGCCAGGGCGCACTCCGGCCCTGTCGAGGATGGCCTTCATCGGCACGCCGAGCCAGCGGGCATTGCCGATGAGGTCGCCGCCGACCTCGTTGGACACGCAGGTCAACGTCACGACGCGTTCAGTCATGGGCATGGCGAGCAGTTCGTCCCAGGTGAGGGTGAACTCCTCGTCGACGAGGCCGTGCACCCGCAGCTTCCAGTCCGTGGTGGTCAGTTGAGGCACCTGCAGGGCGGTATCGATGCGATAGAACGACGCGTTGTCGGTGACGTACGACGTCGCTCCCTGCACACCGATATCGACGCCCGCGGGGATCGGCGGCGCGGGTGAGGCGGGCGCGGGCAGCTTGATGCCCGCGCGATCGGCGACGGTGCGCGCGGCGTCGGCAAGCAGTTTGCGGCCGATGGCGCCCACCGCGATGGCGGCGACCGCGATTCCCGCAGCCGTCAGGACGAAGCGCCGTGGGACCCCGGACTGTCGCTCGTCGTCCTGTTGCTCGTCGCCGTTGGTGGCTTGCGGGGCGTCGAGTTGTCGCAGGAGCAGTCGCAGCACCCCGATACCGACGACTCCGGCGAGCAGCGACGGAATGACGTAGGCGCCGCTCGAACCCGACCGGTTGAGCGCCGCGACCACCCCGAGCACGGCGAACACTCCGATCACGATGCAGCCGAAGGGAGGTCGACGCCGCTCGAGCACCCCCGTCGCCGCTGCGAGGACGACGATGATCAGTGCCATCCCGGTGAACAACGCCGTCTTGTCCGAGGTGCCGAACACCCCGATCGCCCACTCACGGACCGCCTGCGGCGTGTGGTCGACGACCGTCGACCCGACGGCGAAGAACGGCGAACTGTTCTCCGAGATCGGAACCGCACACAACTCGCCAACGGCGAGGCCTGCGCCGACGGCGATCAGCCCGGCGACCGCTGCGGGGCCGTCATGCGTCGACGGTCGACGATTGTCGTCGACGTCGGGTCTGGTAAGGGTTCGTCCAGAGGACACACCCCTTGATACCTCCAAAGCCTGAGGAGAAGGCAAACGCACGCGACCCTCAATCACTAGAACACGTTCTAGTTTGTGGTCTACGCTAAGCCGCATGGCTGACGGCACACGGATTCCCGACACCCTCCCCCTCGGCGCGGTGACGCAGTTCAGCGACGAGGTCGACGTCGTGGTGATCGGACTGGGCATCGCGGGCGGATGCGCCGCGGTGGAGGCGGCGTCGAATGGAGCACGCGTTCTGGTTCTCGAGCGTGCGGCGGCGGCCGGCGGCACGACGGCACTGGCGGGCGGACACTTCTACCTCGGCGGCGGTACGGCGGTCCAGAAAGCCACCGGGCACGACGATTCCGCCGAAGAGATGGAGCGGTACATCACCGCGGTCTCCAGCGACCCCGAGCCGGACAAGATCCATGCGTACTGCGTCGACAGCGTCGAGCATTTCGATTGGCTCGAAGCTCTCGGCTTTCAGTTCGAGCGCAGTTACTACCCGGAGAAGGCCGTCGTCCAGCCCGAGACGCAGGGTCTGATGTACACCGGCAACGAGAAGGTGTGGCCGTTCAACACCATGGCCGTTCCCGCCCCGCGTGGGCACAAGGTTCCGGTCCCCGGCGACACGGGCGGGGCCGCGATGATCGTCGAGTTGCTGGTCAAACGTCTCGCCGACCTCGGAGTGGAGGTGCGCTACGAGACCGGCGCTCGGCAACTCGTCGTCGACGACGGCGCTGTCGCCGGAGTCGCGTGGCACAGCCCCGGCAGTGGCGACGGGGTGATCAGGGCGCAGGGAGTCGTCATCGCCGCGGGCGGGTTCGTGATGAACTCCGACATGGTCGCGGAGAACGTGCCGTGGCTCACCGAAAAGCCGTACGTCCTCGGCAACACCTACGACGACGGCCTCGGACTCCGCATGGGTGTCTCGGTGGGCGCCGAACTCAAGCACATGGATCAGGCATTCTGCACTGCACCTGTCTACCCGCCGGCCATTCTGCTGACCGGGATCGCGGTGAACAAGAATGGCGATCGGTTCGTGGCGGAAGACTCCTACCACTCGCGGACGTCGAGTTTTGTTCTCGAACAACCGGATTCGACCGCGTATCTGATCGTCGACGAAGCACACATGAAGCGACCACGCATGCCGCTGGTGCCGTTTGTCGACGGCTACGAGACGATTGCCGAAGCCGAACAGGCACTCGGCATTCCGACCGGGAGGCTGCAGGCGAGCCTTGATCGGTACAACGAGAACGCCGCACGCGGCGAGGACCCGGACTTCCACAAGGCGCCCGAATACCTTGCGCCGCAAGACAAGGGCCCGTGGGCGGTCTTCGACATGAGTCTGGGAAAGGCGATGTACGCGGGGTTCACCCTCGGCGGCATGGCGACCTCGGTCGACGGCGAGGTGCTCGACGCATCCGGGACCGCGATTCCCGGACTCTACGCAGCGGGCGCGTGCGCCGCGAACATCGCACAGGACAGCAAGGGCTACGCCAGCGGAACACAGCTAGGCGAGGGCTCGTACTTCGGACGCCGCGCCGGCCGCCACGCCGCCGCGCGCCGCTGACCCCACCGCCGATCGAGCCGCCCACCCGCCGATCGAGCGACCCCACGCTAATCGAGCTGCTCCCCGCTGATCGAGCTTGTCGAGATCACCGCCGCGGCGTAAACCGCCGCAGGCGAAGGCTGTTCAGCACGACGAACACCGACGAGAGCGCCATCGCGGCGCCCGCGATCATCGGATTGAGCAGCGCGGCAGCGGCGAGCGGGATCGCGGCGACGTTGTAGCCGAACGCCCAGAAGAGGTTCTGCTTGATCGTCCGTAATGTCGCGCGCGACAACGTGATCGCGTCGAGCACCTTGTTCAGGTCGCCGTCGACGACGGTCACGTCGCTGGCGGCGATCGCGACATCGGTACCGGTACCCATCGCGATGCCGAGGTCGGCCTGCGCGAGGGCCGGCGCGTCGTTGATGCCGTCGCCGACCATCGCCACGGTCGCGCCGGCCTGCTGTAGGCGGACGACCTCGGCGACCTTGTCCTCGGGCCGCACATCGGAGATCACGGTGCCGATACCGACGATGCCGGCGACGTGCCGGGCGGCGCCTGCGTTGTCTCCGGTCAACAGAACCGGTCGCAGTCCCGCCTTCTTCATGCGCGAAATCGCTTCGGCGGCGCCCGGTTTCACCGTGTCCGACACCACGATGACACCGATGGGCGCACCGTCGCGCAGCACGACGACGGGAGTCGCTCCCGCGGCCTGTGCATCGTCGATGGCACTGCGAAGTCCTTCGTCGAGTTCGACGTCGAGATGCGCGGGCCCACTGACGGCCAAGCTGCTGGCTCCGACCCTGCCTGACACACCGACACCGTGAGCGGCGTCGAATTCATCGACCTCGGGTACCGGAAGATCCTGAGCGGCAACGACGATCGCGTGACCGATCGGATGTTCAGAACCCTTCTCCACCGCTGCGGCGAGAGTGGTGACCTCTTCCGAGGTGACCCCGGCTGCAGGGTGTATGGCGTCGACACGCATCTCCCCGGTGGTCACGGTGCCGGTCTTGTCCAGCACGACGGTGTCGATGCGTCGAGTCTTCTCGAGCACTTCGGGACCCGACAACAGGATTCCAAGTTGCGCACCACGTCCGGTGCCGACCATCAAAGCAGTCGGTGTCGCCAGTCCGAGCGCACAGGGGCACGCGATGATCAGAACCGAGACGGCTGCGGTGAACGCGGTCAGCACCGAGCCGTCGACCCACCAGAAGATCAGTGCGGCAAGGGCGATCAGCATGACTGCGGGCACGAACACGCCGGAGATCCGGTCAGCGAGTCGTTGAACCTGTGCCTTACCCGCCTGCGCTGCCTCGACCATCCTGGCCATCTGTGCCAGCGCGGTGTCGGAACCGACGTGGGTCGCACGAACCACGAGTCGACCGCTCGTATTGATCGTCGCGCCGACGACGTTGTCGTCGACGGTCACCTCGACGGGCACGGATTCGCCTGTGAGCATGGACATGTCGACAGCGGAGGCACCCTCGACGACCACTCCGTCGGTGGCGATCTTCTCGCCGGGACGAACAACGAACTCGTCTCCGACGGCGAGCTCTGCGATCGGGACCCTGACCTCACCGCCCGAACGTCGGATCACGACATCCTTCGCGCCGAGGTTCATCAGAGCCCGAAGTGCATCCCCCGCACGGATTTTGGCACGCTTCTCCGCGTAGCGACCGGCGAGGATGAACGTTGTGACGCCCGCTGCGGCCTCCAGGTAGATGAACGACGCTCCCGCTCCGCGATCGGGGAGTAGCTCGAATCCGTGTGTCATGCCCGGCATTCCGGCCATACCGAAGAACAAGGCGTACAAAGACCACCCGAAGGCGGCAAGAGTGCCCATCGACACCAGCGTATCCATGGTTGCAGTGCCATGCCGCAGATTGCGCCACGCGGCGAGATGGAACGGATAGCCGCCCCAGATGATCACGGGTGCAGCAAGAGTCAGCGACAGCCACTGCCAGTTGGTGAACTGCCACGCCGGCACCATCGCGAGGACGATGACCGGTATCGACAGCAGCGCCGAGATGACAAGTCGTTGACGTAATCCCCGCAACTCGACGGCAGCAGGACTCGAATCGACCCCATCGGGCTCGATCCCGTCACCCAGCCCCGAATCAGGTGACCCACCAACAGTTTTCGGGCGCACGGGTGTGGCCGTGTATCCGGCGTCCTTAACCGTGGCGACGAGGGTGTCGACGTCGGCCGTGCCGTCGACCGTCGCCCTTTCCGTCGCGAAGTTCACCGTGGCGTGGACGCCGTCGAGTTTGTTGAGCTTGCGCTCGATACGATTCGCACACGACGCACACGTCATGCCGGTGATGTCGAGGTCGACGACGGTGGCCGGCCCCTCACCGTGCGTCGTGTACGTCGTCGACATGTCAGACCAGCTCGTATCCGGCTTCGGACACGGCGTCGGAAACCTCGTCGCGAGCAAGTTCGCGATCGCTGGAGATCTCGACGACGCCCGTCTCCAAAGTCACGTCGACATTGTTCACGCCGGGGATCTCGCCGATCTCCTCGCGAACCGATGCGACGCAGTGCCCGCAGGTCATCCCGGTGACGGTGTAGGTGCTCGTGGTCATTGTGTTCGGTTACCTTTCGTAATGGTTGATCGTCGTAGTGGCCGGCTGCATCAGGACTTGACGAGCCGGGCGATCGCGGCCATTGCCTCGTCGACCTTGGCTCGGCCGGCCTCGTCGCTCTCCTGCGCTGCGTGTACCACGCAGTGGTTCATGTGCTCTTCGAGCAGACCGAGCCCAACGGCCTGCAGCGCCTTGGTCATTGCCGACAACTGGGTGAGGATGTCGATGCAGTACTCCTCGTCGTCGACCATGCGTTGAAGCCCACGCGCCTGACCCTCGATGCGTCGAAGACGCTTGAGGTAGTCGTCCTTGCGCGTGATGTACCCGTGTGCGTTGTGCTCGGCGTCTGTGTTGGCCCCGGCGTCCGGTGTCGCGTCTACGGTCATGGTCACTCTCCTCGTATACCCCTTACCGGTATACCAGGAAATGACAATAAACGGTACCCCCCTAGGGTATCTGGATAGCCAACAGCTGAGAGCGGAAGACGAGAGACGTCTCAGGAGCGCGCGTGATGGAGAGCGTCGGCGAGCTTCGACAACGCCGCGGCAACCTCGTGTAGCGCGTCACTCACCGGATCGGCCTGCGCCCCGGATGTCGGGTGACCACCCTGCAACGGATCGACGCGCTGCGGCGTCGGGGGTCGAGGTGACGGTGGTTGGGGTGACGGGGGTTGAGGTGACGGCGGTTGGGGCTGCTCGACGGACCGCTGACCAGCGACGTCGAGAGCCTGGTGCCTGTTGGCTTGGTAGACAGGCGTCGAGGGTGGTTCAGCGTTGGTCGACCGCCGTCCACCGCGGTAGGCGTGTGCCGCAGCCGACTGCCCCGACCCCGAATGTGACGAGACGGGATGCTGTGCGGGCGGGGCCTCGCGGAGCGACGACCCGCGCGGATCGTCGAGGCGATGCGACCCGGCGTTACCCGCGGCGATCGGGAGATCGCCGGTCGACGGGCCGCTGCGCTGCGGCTGATCGGGTGTACCGACGGGCTCCCGGGCATCGCCACCGGGCGCGCGCCGGGGACCACCGCTGCCGGGACGAGGGCTCGGGGCATGCCCGTTCGACCGGGCATAGAAGTGTGGTCCGCCATGTCCGTTGAAGAAGACGCAGCGCGCTCCCTCGGGCGACGGGACCGGGCACGGGTTGCGCTCGATGAGCGATTGAGCGCGGTCGTCGAAGTCGTTCCACTCGAGCCAGAGACGTCTGTCGCTTCGCGGTCGAGCACTCGCATCCGTGGCGTGGTTACCCGCGTGTCCGGCCGCCAGCCGACACTGCAGCAACCATTCCGACGACCCGCTCAAACCGAGCGCGCGACGTTCCTCCGCGGAGCACACAACCGTTGACCAGCAACCCTGGCCGTCCATACGGTCCTCCCATCGGCCCGAATACGCGCTGCTTACGTGTGGCGACGACGCTACTCGCGATTACCCGGCACGTCACAGTCGAATCGACTGTCATCACGGCCGTGCGGTGCGTCGACCGACCCTCTCCCCGGCGTCAGTCTACGGAAGTCAGCGCCGGCACTTCTACCCCGACGGCGCAGATGTTGCCGTCGACCAATCGGAAGGGTCGCGAGCGCTGTTCGCCGGTCCCGTGATGATCCGCACCCGGGTATTGCTCGTCGGTACGCACATGGCACCCGCGTGAGCTGGTCCGCGCCAAGGCGGCCGTCACGACGGCGCGCGCGGCAAGTGTCAACGCCGCATCTTCGACGTCGCGCCGCGTCGCGAGGACGCGTGGACTCGCATCGTCGAGCATCGCCGCGACTCGCCCGAGTCCCTCCGCGTCGCGGCGCAACCCGACGAAACGCGACATCGCATCCTGCAGCACATCTCGGTCCACCACCTGCTCGACACCGGCCTCGTCGCCGAGTGACCCGATCGCCACGGCGACGTCGGTGCTGGTCAGCGCTGCGACATCGGCAGCACGGACACCCATCACCAGCCCTTCGAGCAATGAATTGGATGCGAGCCGGTTGGCGCCGTGCAGCCCGGTGCGGGCTACCTCGCCTGCCGCGAGTAGACCTGCGACCGTCGTGCGCCCGTGCGCGTCGGTGACGACGCCACCGCACTGGTAGTGGGCGCCCGGCACCACCGGGATGCGCCCGTCCGCTGGGTCGAGGCCGGCCGCGCGCAGTCCGGCGGTGACCGTCGGAAACCGTGTGACGAAGTCGTCGATTGCCGAGATGTCGAGGTACACGCACGGATGTCCGGTGCGTTCCATCGCCGCCGTCACGGCGTTGGCGACGACGTCGCGCGGTGCCAGGTCGCCGAGCGGATGGACGCCCTCGGTCACCGACATTCCGTCGGCGTCGACGAGACGTCCGCCCTCGCCTCGGATGGCTTCCGTGACCAGCGTGCGCCGACCTCGCGCTCCCGGCGTGTACAGCATCGTCGGGTGGAACTGCACGAACTCGAGGTCGGCAACGTCGGCACCCGCGCGTAGTGCGAGCGCGAGGCCGTCTGCCGTGGCGCCCGCCGGGTTGGTGGTCGCGGCAAAGAGGTGTCCGCTGCCGCCCGTCGCGAGCAACACCGTCGGGGCATGCACCACTCCCGGTCCGTCCGCGCCGAGGTACGCGACGCCAACGGCGCGTCCGTTCACGGTGAGTACGCGGGTGACAGTGCAGTCGTCGAGAACGCGCACATCGCCGCGTCGAATTACGGAGGAGACCGCCTCCGACAGTGCCAGCTGAATCTGCGCGCCCGTGGCGTCGCCGCCGGAATGGATGATCCGACGCACGCTGTGCCCGCCCTCACGCGTACGGGTGAATCTCCCCGAGGCATCGCGATCGAACTGCGCACCCCATCCGAGCAGGCGCGACACCGCAGACCATCCGTCCGCGAGGATCTCCCGTGAGATCTCGGCATCGCCGAGTCCTGCACCGGCGGCCAGGGTGTCGTGCAGGTGCAATTCGACGCTGTCGTCGACATCGTCGGGTGCGACCACCGCGACGCCGCCCTGCGCGTAGTACGTCGACGTGCTGTGTTCGACCGGTCCCGCATGTTCAAGCGATCCGGCATTTTGAAGCGATTCAGGGCTGTACGCAGCACCTTTGTTGCAGATCACCACGCGCAGCCCGAGCTCTGCTGCGTGCAGTGCGGCGGTGAGTCCCGCGACCCCCGCCCCGACCACGACGAGATCGGCACGTGCCAGACCGAGCCCCATGTGCGTGCTCCTTCGCCGAATCGATGTTGTCGACCCTGAGCGTTTTCGACCCACAGTCGAAAACCCTCCACGAAGACTACGCCGAGATTCGCGGTTCGTGTAGATCGGCTCGACGCAGGAGTTGGGCGTTGAGCGCGACGATGATCGTCGACAACGACATCAGCAGGGCTCCGACCGCCATCGGGAGCACGAAGCCGATCGGCGCGAGGATGCCCGCCGCGAGCGGCACAGAGATGAGGTTGTACCCGGCGGCCCACCAGAGGTTCTGCTTCATCTTGCGGTACGCCTTGCGTGAGAGTTCGATCGCCGACACGACGGTCCGCGGGTCGTCTCCGGCGAGCACGACGCCGGCCGACCCGATCGCCACATCGGTACCCGCGCCGATTGCGATACCGACGTCGGCGCGCGCGAGGGCTGGGGCGTCGTTGACGCCGTCACCCACGAAAGCCACGGTGTGGCCCTGCTTCTGCAGTTCGGAGACGATCTGCTCCTTGTCTTCCGGCCGCACCTGCGCGTGTACCTCGGTGATGCCCACCGCCTTGGCCACCCGGTCGGCGACGTCTCGGGCATCGCCGGTGATCATCACCGACTCGATGCCGCGGTCACGGAGTTCGGCGACCGCCTGGGCCGATTCGGGACGCGGCTCGTCGGCGAGTGCGATCACGCCGACTACCTCGTCATCGATCATGATGTACAGCACCGTGTTTCCCCGAACATCCCGTGCAGCCGAGGCGAGATCATCTGGGACAGACACATTTTCGACGAGCCTCGGACCTCCGACGGACACCTGCCGACCGTCGACGACAGCGCGCACACCCGTTGCGGCGTGCGTACTGAAATCCTTCGACGACGCGGTGCGCACACCCTCGTCCTGCGCGGCACGCACGATGGCGTGGGCGAGCGGGTGCTCGCTGTGCATTTCGGCCGACGCTGCGAGACCGAGAAGCTCCTCCTTCGAATACCCCTCGCGCGCAACGATATCGGTCACCTCGGGCCGTCCACGGGTAAGCGTTCCGGTCTTGTCGAAGCAGACGACGTCGATTTGCCGAAGGGTTTCGAGCGCGATCCGATTGGTGACGAGCACACCCATCCGGGCGGCACGTTCGGTGGCGATCGAGACCACCAGCGGTATCGCGAGTCCGAGTGCGTGCGGGCACGCGATGACCAGCACCGTGATCGTGCGGATGACTGCGTCCTCGGGTTGTCCGATCGCCGTCCAGATGATGGCGGTCAGCGCCGCGGCGCCAAGCGCGAACCAAAAGAGCCAGCCCGCAGCACGATCGGCGAGTCGTTGCGCACGCGACGTCGAATTCTGCGCCTGCGCGACAAGGCGCTGGATGCCCGCGAGCGTCGTGTCGTCGCCGACAGCTCTGACCCTCACCGTGATCGCCGAGTCTGCGGTGACCGTTCCTGCGACCACCTTGTCGCCGACCTTGCGGGTGACGAGATCAGACTCTCCGGTGATCATCGACTCGTCGAGTTCTGCTGTGCCGTCGATGATTACACCGTCCGCGGGCACCCTGCCCCCTGGACGCACGATCACCACGTCGCCCTCGACGAGGTCGGCCGGGGCGACCGTCTCGGTCTGCCCACCACCTGGATCGCCGACGACGCGCTCGGCTTCGTCCGGCATCAGTGATGCGAGCGAATCGAGTGCCGACGTGGTCTGCGCGATCGAGCGCATCTCTATCCAGTGCCCGAGCAGCATGATGACGATGAGAAGTGCCAGCTCCCACCAGAAGTCGAGATCGTGAGGGAGCAGGTGAAGCGACGCACCCCACGACGCGACGAATGCGACCGTGATCGCCAGCGCGATGAGGGTCATCATTCCGGGTGTGCGCGAACGTAGTTCGCTCACGGCACCGGTCAGGAACGGCCGTCCGCCCCAGAGGTACATGACCGTGCCGAGCACCGGCGAGATCAGGCGCACCGCGTTGTCGGGGACGGTGTAGCCGACGATCGACCCAAACATCGGCGAAGCCACAACGACCGGGATCGCGATCACGCACATGATCCAGAACAACCGTCGGAACATCGCGACGTGGTCCATGTGCCCGTGCGCCATATCCCCGTGGTCCATGCCGCCGTGGTCCATGTGCTCGTGGCCCATGTGTTCGTCGCTACCTGGTTCTGCGCCCTTGGCCGCGTGCCCGTGCGTTTCCATATCCTCTTTATACCCCCCTAGGGTATATATCGCACGAATATATGTGCGCAGATGCGCACATATAGCTAATATCGCCCCGTGCGGGCATTCAGCTATCCGACTTTCCGTCGGCTCTACGGCGCGCAGGTGGTGTCGCTGCTGGGCACCGGCCTGCTCACCGTTGCGTTGGGTCTGCTCGCCTACGACCTCGTGGGCCCCGACGCCGGTCGGGTTCTTGGCACGGCACTCGCGGTGAAGATGGTCGCGTACGTCGTGATGGCCCCGGTGATGCGCGCGCTCGTCACCGCCCTACCGGCCTCGCGAGTGCTCGTCGGCGCAGACGTCGTACGTGTCGCAATAGCCTGCTGTCTGCCATGGGTCGGCCACGTCTGGCAGATCTATCTCCTGGTGTTCGCTTTGCAGACCGCATCGGCGACCTTCACGCCGACCTTCTCGGCAACCGTTGCGCGTGTGGTCGACGACCGGGACGACTATTCGTCGGCCGTCGCGGCATCGCGGATCGCCTACGACCTCGAATCCGTCGGCAGCCCGCTGATCGCAGCGGCGCTGCTGACCGTCGTGTCGTACTCGACTTTGTTCGTCGGCACCGCGCTCGGCTTCGCCGCGTCCGCCGTCCTCGTCATCTCGTGCCGCCGCAGCATCAAAGAAAGGCCCACCTCCACCGCCGAGAGCTTCGCCAGGCGAACCCTCGCGGGTTGTCGGATCATGCTGGCGCGCGGTTCGTTTCGCGGGGTGTTGTGGATCAACGTCGTCGTCGCAGCGGCCACAGCGCTTGTCATGGTTGGGACAGTGGTCTTCGTCCGCGCCGACCTCGGAGGTTCCGCGACGGCGGTCGCGGTGGCGCTCGCCGTGTTCGGCGCGGGGTCGATCGCCGCCGCGCTCCTCGGCCCGACGATCTTCCGATGCGCGGGAACCTCGCGGCCGATGCTGGCCTGCGCCCTCGCCTGCGTGATCGGCGTCGGGGCGATGGCTGTCTGGTTGGGCGCGTCGTCGTACATCACATTGCTCGCACTCTGGGCAGTGCTTGGTGCCGCGACGTCGATCATCTCGACCGGCACCGCACGTGTGCTGCGCGATCACAGCACCGACGCCGACCGGGACGAGGTGTTCACCGCCCAGTTCTCGCTCTCGCATGCCGCGTTCCTGGTGACCTATCCACTCGCCGGTCTCGGCGCCTCGACCAGCGGGCAAGTGGTGTGTGCACTCGCACTGTCGGCGCTCGCGCTGCTCGGACTTGTCGGCGCCGCGTACAGCTGGCGACCAGCGACTGCCACCCGAACAGCGAACACACGACCGGCGAACCTACGAATCCACCCGCGGATCTCACTTACGATGAACCGAGCAACCGCAACCGCCGACGAACGGTGATCACCGCCGATGAAACAGGCAGCCACCCCTGCCCCGAGCCTCGAGCACCGGGTCAGCCCCGACCCCGAGCTCCTCGGTACCGCAACAGCGCTCTTCACCATGCTGTCCGACCCCACTCGGCTGCACATCCTGTGGCTGTTGCGCGACGAGGAGCGTGACGTCACGGCTCTGACCGAGGCCGTCGGAGCGTCGCGGACTGCGGTCAGTCAGCATCTGGCAAAACTGCGCTTCACCGGGCTCGTCGACACCAGACGCGAGGGGCGTCGAATCATCTATCGTCTACGCGACGGGCACGTCGGCAGGGTCATCGCCGAGGCTCTCAACCACGCCGACCACCGCGTTTCAGGGGAGCCCGAGCACGGCTGAGGCGCGACCCGACACCTGGGCCGTTCGTACGCCTTGTCCGATTCCCGACACCGACCTCCTACACTGGGCGCGACGCGGGAACCCGCAAGCACGACGAGCAGGGGGGGAATATGGACAGCACAGTTGACGACGGTCGCCACGCGCGTCTACGCCCGGCGTCGCCGATCGCCGAGGTCACGCGCCTCGGTGTGACCACCGCCCACGCAACGCTGGGCGTCGGCAGATTCCTCCTTGACACCGCATTCGACGCAGTGCATCTGCGCGCACCGAGCGGGAAGCGCGCAGCGGCGCAGGTGCGCGCGACCTTCGAGCATCTCGGCCCCACCTACGTAAAGCTCGGACAACTCATCGCGTCGAGTCCCGGTGTTTTCACCGAGACGTTGGCGTCCGAGTTCGAGTCGCTCCTCGACAGCGTGCCGCCCGCCGACCCCGGTGAGATCCGACAGGTCTTCATCGACGAGATCGGCCGCGCCCCCGAGGACGTCTTCGCCGAGTTCGACCCCGAGCCGATCGCATCGGCATCCATCGCCCAGGTCCACACCGCGAGGCTGCACAACGGCGACGAGGTCGTCGTCAAAATCCAACGTCCCGGAATCGCCGAGCGCCTCGCACCCGACGTCGCGATCCTCGAACGACTCGCGAGCCTCGCCGAGATCTCGGAGTACGGCCGGATGTTGTCGGCGCGACACGTCGTCGAGGATTTTGCCGACGGTCTCGACGCCGAGCTCGATTTCCGCAATGAGGCCGACGCCATGCGCGAATGGTACGAATGTCTCAAACCGGGACAGTTCGGCGATCGCGTCCGCGTTCCCCACGTCTACGACGACCTGACCACCGCGCGCGTCATGACGATGGAACGCATCTACGCCACCCGCATCGACGACGTCGCCGCTGTGCGCGCCGCCGGGCATGATGGGGTCGCGCTGTGCCGAAACCTGTTGCTGTCGCTGCTCGAGTCGGCGTTCCACGGCGGCTTGTTCCACGGCGACCTCCACGCGGGCAACGTCCTCGTCGACGCAGACGGTCGGCTGGTGCTGCTCGACTTCGGCATCGTCGGACGCTTCACACCACGCACCCGACGCATCCTGCGTCAGCTCGTCGTCGACCTCATCGTCCGCAACGACTACGAATCGGCGGGTCGCGCCATCTTCCTGCTGGGAGCTGTGCGTAACCCCGGTTCGACGACGCAGGGTGGGGCTGACATCCGCAAGATCACCACACCGCTGTCGACCACGGATCTCGGCGACATGAGCTACACCGACCTCGGGCGACAACTCGCGGCGGTCGCACGGGCACACGACGCCCGGTTGCCGCGCGAGTTGGTGCTCGTCGGAAAGCAACTGCTCTACGTCGAGAAGTACATGAAGCTGCTGGCACCGCGCTGGAAGGCGATGTCGGACGCGGAGATCTACGGCTACATGGCCGGAATCATGAAAGAAGCCGAACGGGACAGGCGTGCCGATCGCACCGGCATGGGCTGATTCCCGTTGGCCGACCATTAGGGTGAGAGCGTTGACCGTGGCCTGCTCGTCGACACGACGGGCCAGGCCGAACCGCACAGGAGTCGAGAATGAGACGAGTTTGGCTGGCGCTGCTGGCATTCCTCGGGGTTGCTTGCATCACCGCGGCGATCGCCATCCCGGCGTTCCTGGTGCCTCAGTTGCGGGTGGTGCCACTCGATCTCGATATCACGTCTGTTGCCTCGACGGTTCCTGCCGACGGATCGGCCGGCGAACGATTCCCGGCGGTCATCTTCGATCGCTGCTCGGTCTCACAGCCCAAGGCCCGCACGCTTGACGCACACCTGACGCAGCAGCGTCGAAGCGTGATCATCGAGCCTTCGGACAAGCGACAGGCCACTCTGCAGTCGGCGCAAACCGTCCAGATCGACCGCATCCGCGACGCCGACGGCAAGGAGACGGACCCACCGGCCCCGCGCGCCGACGGCGACCTGAAATGCGACGACGGCCTGCTCACCGCAACCATCGACAGGGTTTCGGTCAACCGCAAGACATCGGTGCCCAACGGCACCGTCAGCGCTCTGCAGCTCGAGGCCGCACCGGAGGGCGTGAACGTCAAGGACGTGTCGGTCCAGTTGCCCGACCGTAAGGGGTTCCAGTACAAGTTCGGCTTCAACGTCAAGAAGCGGTCGTACCTGTACTACGACCTCAACACCCGCCAGGATCAGCCTGCCAAGTACGTCGGCGAGAAGACCTTCAACGGGGTCAAGACCTACGAGTTCGTCTCCGAGGTTCCCGAGACCGACCTCTCGTCGCTGCCCAACGCACAGGGTGAGGCCGCGCTGGGCACGATGCTCACGATGCCCGCGAAGTGGTGGGGAATCACCGGGCGCGGCGTGAAGCCCGACGACAAGATCACGATGCACCGCTACGCATCGGCGACGCGCCACGTCTTCGTCGAGCCCGAGACCGGCACCATCGTCAACGGCCGCGAGGACCAGCGCCAGTACTTCAAGTCGCCCGACCAGAGCGACGGAACGCCCGCACCGGTCCGCGATTTCAAGCTCGACGCCCTGAAGGCCACGTTCCAGTGGGCGGACGGCACCGTCAACGCGCAGGCCGATCGCGCTGGCCACTACATGAATCTGCTCAAGCTCGGCGGATTCTGGTTGCCGCTCATCCTCGGCATCGTCGGAGCACTGCTACTTCTCGCATGGCTTCTGATCATCTGGCGGACACGTAACAGCGCCGACAAGAACCTCGAGAACCCCGACGTCTACGACGACGAACCGGGCTTCTTCGACAAACGCGAGTCCGACCGCAGCAGCGCCGCGACAACGACCGCCCTCGCCGGAACAGCCGCGGGTGCAGGCCTCGCTGGCCGCAACCGCCACGCCGCGGCCGACGACACGGACGACGCCGCGACGACGTCGATCGGTGCGACCGGGACGGAAGCGAACGCCGACGAGGACGACGACGCGTACATGTGGGACCGCCCGACTCAGCGCATCCCGCGCGTCGAAGGTCCCACGGCCTCCGACGCCCCGGAGGGCGACGACCAGCCGACCCGCCAGGTGCCCGCAGTCGATGACGACTCATCCGACACCCCGCGCTCCGCGCTCGACGAGGCCCGCGCCTTCCGCCGCCGCGGCACGCAGGACTCGGGCGAGTAGGCCGCAGCTAGCTCGCCGCTGGTCGGGCCGGCTCACCCTCGCTGGTTGAGCCGGGGCCACTTCTCTCGCTGGTTGAGCGGCCACACCCCGCTGGGTGAGCCGCCTTTACCGCTGGTTGAGCGGCCGCGAGCGAAGCGAGCAGCCGAGTCGAAACCACTCACCCGCACACCGCACCACCCAACGCAGCACCCACACACGACGAGGGCCGGCGATCGATCCGATCGCCGGCCCTCGTCGTGTTCAGTTGTTCAGTCGTTCAGCTACCTGGCCGCGGCTCAGAAGAACGCGGGGCGGAAGGTGGTGTTCCACGACTGGCGGAAGTTCTCCTGCCAGTAGTCCCACCAGTGGTCGCCGTCCGGGGTCACGTGCGTGGTGAGCTTGACGCCCGGGACCGCTGCGACGCGCGGGATGTAGAGCCGCGTGCTGACCGATGCGGCAACCTCGAGCGGAACCATCTGCGAGAACTTGACCGGGTTGAAGTTCGCGCTCGTCGGGTTGATCGAGCTGTCGAACTTGCTACCGAGTCCGGTGCCCGACGACAGGTACACGTAGTCGCCGGCCAGGTTGTTGGCACTCAGGAACGGGTCGTTCTGGAACCACTGGCCTGCCGGGTAGAAGCCCCACATGTTGTTGGGGTCGCCGCCCATGGTCGCGACCGACGCCTGGATGCCCTGCGTGAAGCCGGGGAAGGTGACGGTCGGGTAGCCGCTGTAGGACGCGACCGCCTTGTAGAAGCCCGGGTGCCGCGACGCGAGGTTCAGCGCCGACGTTCCCGACATCGACAGACCGGCGATGCCGTTACGACGGTTGTCGGAGTTGTGGTTCTTCTTCATGTACGCGGGCAGTTCGCGTGTCAGGAACGTTTCCCACTTGTTCACGCCCAGCTTGGGGTCGGGACGCTCCCAGTCTGTGTAGAAGCTGCCGCCACCGCCGAAGGGGATGACCAGGTTGGTGCCCTTGCCGGCCATGAAGCGGTCGGCGCCGGTGTTGTTCTGCAGCCAACCGCTGGTGTTGTTGGGAGCCCGCAGACCGTCGAGCAGGTAGAGGGTGGGCTTGGGGCCGCCGCCACCACCGTCGACGATGCGAACCGGGATGTTCTTGTGCATCGATGCGGAGTACACGTATTCGGTCTGGCCGGCCGCGTGGGCTTCCGGGGCCACGGCCATGGTCAGGCCGCCGAGCGCCGCCATGGCGCCCACAGCGGCAACGAGGCGCTTGCGCGCACGAGTCAACATATGAGAAGAGTCCTTACGATCTTGACCCGGACGGGCCTCGTTCATACGGGCAGGAAATGGGGGTCAGCGGCCATACCGACTGAGTTGGTCCCCAACGCGACAGAGTGTAACGGCTGCATAACGCAGCAGCAAAAGGTACATCGACCCTTGACCGTCGGTTGAGACACGCAGATGATCATTACCCACGTCACACGCGCGGTCCATACCTGCGCTGCGTCAACTAGGTCACAGGGCGCCCAATTGTCACATGTCGGTCGTCACATCTCGATACCCGTCGGCGCTACCTCACCGAGGGCTCCGGGGATAGGGTCGATCCCACAAGCAGGACATATCGAGGAAGGCTCTCGTGAACACAGCGCACGTGGATGCAGGACAAGCCGACGCCATCGTTGTCGGGTCCGGCCTTGCCGGACTCGTCGCGACCTATGAACTCACCAAGGCGGGTCGTCGGGTGATCGTCGTCGACCAGGAGAACCGCAACAACCTCGGTGGGCAGGCGTTCTGGTCGCTGGGCGGACTCTTCCTCGTCGACACTCCCGAGCAGCGTCGACTCGGCATCCACGATTCAGCGGAACTCGCCCTTCAGGACTGGATGGGTTCTGCGGGCTTCGACCGCGACGACGAGGACTACTGGCCTCGACAGTGGGCTCGTGCCTACGTCGACTTCGCAGCCACCGAGAAGCGTCAGTACCTGCATGACCTCGGCCTGCGCATCACGCCGGTCGTCGGCTGGGCCGAACGCGGCGGCGGTTTCGCCGACGGCCACGGCAATTCGGTGCCCCGCTTCCACCTGACCTGGGGCACCGGACCCGAGGTGGTCCGGATCTTCGCCGAGCCCGTGCTCGACGCCGAGCGTCGCGGACTCGTCGAGTTCCGCTTCCGACATCGCGTCGACGAGATAGTCGTCGAAGACGGCACCGCTGTCGGTGTGCGCGGGTCAAAGCTCGCTCCGACGGCCGCCGGGCGCGGCGAGGCGTCGAACCGAGACGAGATCAGCGACTTCGAGATCCGCGGCGGTGCGGTCATCGTGACGACCGGCGGCATCGGCCACAACCACGAACTGATTCGCAAGAACTGGCCGACGGAACGTCTCGGGCCCGCACCGAAGACGATGATCTCCGGCGTCCCCGCCTACGTCGACGGCCGCATGCTCGGCATCGCCGAGGAGGCGGGCGCAAGCCTCGTCAATCGCGACCGCATGTGGCACTACACCGAGGGCATCCACAACTGGGATCCCATCTGGCCCGACCATGCCATCCGCATCATTCCCGGGCCGTCGTCGCTCTGGCTCGACGCCAACGGCAATCGACTCAAGCCGCCGAACTTCCCCGGCTTCGACACCAATTCGACGATGCGCGAGATCCTCGCGACCGGCCACGACTACTCGTGGTTCATCCTGACGCAGTCGATCGTCGAGAAGGAGTTCGCGCTGTCGGGTTCGGAGCAGAACCCCGACATCACGGACAAAGACCTGAAGTTCGCCGCGAAGAGTCGTTTCGCGAAGGGCGCGCCCGGTCCTGTCGAGGCCTTTCTGAAGAACGGCAGCGACTTCGTCGTCGCCGACAATCTCGCAGAACTCGTCGCAGGCATGAACGAGATCACTCGCGGCCCCAAGCTCGATCTGCAGCATGTCGAGCGCGTGATCTCCGCCCGCGACAACGAGATCGACAACAAATTCTCCAAGGACGCGCAGCTGATGGCGATCACCAACGCTCGCCAGTTCCTCGGCGACAAGATCGTGCGCGTGGCCAAGCCCCACAAGATCCTCGACCCTGAACACGGGCCGCTGATCGGGGTGCGACTGAACATCCTGACGCGAAAGACGTTGGGCGGTCTGGAGACCAACCTCGAGTCGGCCGTGATGCGACCAGATGGTTCGGTCTTCGACGGACTGTACGCCGCGGGCGAGGTCGCCGGATTCGGCGGCGGTGGCGTGCACGGATACAACGCGCTCGAGGGAACATTCCTCGGCGGTTGCATCTTCTCCGGCCGCGCCGCCGGACGAGCGGTCGCGCGCGGCTGAACCGACAACTGTCGTACACGACCAGGCGTGCCTGACCTGAGTTTTGTGAGGACACACTTTCACCGGCGCGCATTGCGCGCTGCACTAGAGTGAAAACCGTGCCCGTACCGCAGACGATTCTGACACGCAAGACAAAGCACGCGTTGTTCCTCGTCCTGACGATCAACGCGGGTGGCGAGGACGCTGTCCGAGGAATGTTCGACGTCCTCGGGTCACGCATCAACTCCGTATCGTCCCGAGCGCCCGAGCAGGCACTTGCGGGCATCGTGTCGATCGGCTCGGACGCGTGGGACCGCTTGTTCGCGGGCAACCGCCCCAAGTCGCTTCGACCCTTCGTCGAGTACGCGGGCGATGTCCACACCGCCCCAGCGACTCCCGCCGACCTCCTGCTCCACCTCAAGGCCGACGCGATGGACCTCTGCTACGAGCTCGGCCGCATGCTGATGAGTGAACTCGGCGACGCCGTGACCGTCGTCGACGAGGTGCACGGCTTCCGCTACTTCGACCTACGCGACCTCATCGGCTTCGTCGACGGCACCGAGAATCCCGTCGGCCAGGCCGCGATCGACGCGATCACGGTCGGCGACGAAGACCCCGCGTACGCGGGCGGTAGCTACGTCGCCATCCAGCGCTACGTCACCGACTTCAAGGAATGGGATTCGATCTCCGTCGAAGACCAGGAGGCGGCGATCGGGCGAACCAAACTCGACAACATCGAGATGTCCGACGACGTGAAACCGACCAACTCGCACATCGCACTCAATGTGGTCAACGACGTCAACGGTGAGCAGATCGACGTCGTCCGCGACAACATGCCCTACGGCGAGGCCTCCGGCATCGGCGACTCCGGCACCTTCTACATCGCGTACTCCTCGGCACCCGACGTCACCGAGGAAATGCTGCGCAAGATGTTCATCGGCGATCCCGCCGGAAACTACGACAGGCTGCTCGACTTCACCACCGCCGTCACCGGGGCACAGTTCTTCACCCCGACCGTCGACTTCTTCGACGACCTCCCCGATGCCCCACCCGCCGCTGAGTCGGATTCCGACGACGACGCTCCCCACGACGCACCCGCGCCGGTCACGCTCGACGCCGCATCGCCGGTTCCACCACCCGAGCCGACTGACCCCGGCGACGGGTCGCTGGGAATCGGATCACTGCGCCCCTCGTGACTCCTCCGCACCTTCTGCCTGACAACACAACCCGCCACCAACACCGACTACCAGGAGACGCACCATGAACAATCTGCATCGCGAACTCGCCCCCATCTCCGCGTCCGCCTGGGAGGCCATCGAAGAAGAGGCGGCTCGGTCGTTCAAGCGCAACATCGCGGGCCGTCGACTCGTCGACGTCAAGGGACCGCTCGGACTCGAGGCGTCGTCGGTCACGCGCGGACACCGCACCAAGATCGACGCCCCCGCTGACGGCATCCAGGCGTTCAAGCGCAGCGTTCAGCCGCTGATCGAACTCAAGGTGCCGTTCACCGTCACGCGCGAGGCCATCGACGACGTCGACCGCGGCGCGGAGGATTCGGATTGGGATCCGGTGGTCGACGCCGCGCGCGAACTCGCGCTGGCCGAAGACCGCGCGATCTTCGAGGGCTACGCCGCCGCAGGCATCTCGGGCATCCGCGCCGAGGCCACCGCAACCCCCATCCCGCTGCCCGAGGACGTGCGTGACTACCCCGAGGCGTTCAGCGCGGCGCTCTCGACGCTCAAGCTCGCGTCGATCGACGGGCCGTACTCCATCGCACTCGCAGCCGATGTGTACAACCTCGTCAACGAGACGTCGAATCACGGTTACCCGGTCCGCCAGCACATTCAGCGTCTGATCGACGGCGAGATCGTGTGGGCGCCCGCGATCACCGGAGCGTTCGTATTGTCCACGCGTGGAGGCGATTTCGAGCTGACGATCGGCCAGGATGTCTCGATCGGCTACGACTCGCACGACGCCGACGTGGTGAACCTGTACTTCCAGGAGTCCTTCACCTACCTCACCTACACCGGTGAAGCGGCAGTCGCATTGACGTCCGCCTGACGCGAGCCCCCGGGGTATTTCCCTCGCACCGTGTCGGCACACCTTGCTAGCGTCGTGTGAGTGAGCGCCACATGCTGACCCGCCTGATCAGGACATACCTCTCGCGGTACCCCTGGCACATGCTCGCCGTCGTGATACTGCAGCTCGTCGCGACGGTGGCCATGTTGTACCTGCCGACGCTGAACGCCGACATCATCGACAACGGCGTCGCGAAGGGCGACACGTCGTACATCCTGCGCATCGGTGCGGTCATGCTCGTCATCACGATCGCCCAGATCGTGTGCACCATCATCGCCCAGTACTTCGGCTCGCGGGCAGCGCTCGCGACCGGACGCGACATCCGGCACGACCTGCTGCACCGGATCAACACCTACTCGGCCAGGGAGATGGGGACGTTCGGCGCGCCGTCGTTGATCACCCGCACCACCAACGACGTCCAGCAGGTGCAGTTGTTGATCGTCATGAGCACCACCATCCTGGTGATGGCGCCCATCATGTGCATCGGCGGCATCATCATGGGCATCAAAGTGGGGTCGCAGTTGTCGTGGGTGCTCGTCGTGGCGGTGCCCGTTCTCGCGGTCGCGATGGGGGTCATCATCGCGCGCATGATTCCCGGCTTCCGCGCGATGCAGGAGCGTATCGACGCGGTCAATCGTGTTCTGCGTGAACAGATCACGGGCATCCGAGTGGTCCGGGCGTTTGTGCGCGAACGCTACGAGATCGACCGCTTCGCCACCGCGAACGACAGCCTCGCCCAGGCCACGCTGCGTGTCGGCCGCATGCAGGCGTTGATGTTCCCCGCCGTCATGCTGATCACGAACGTCACGATCGTCGCGATCATCTGGTTCGGCGGCCACCTGGTGTCCGACGGCAGCATCGAGATCGGTGCGCTGACCGCGATGATCACCTACGTCATGCAGATCCTGATGTCGGTGATGATGGCGTCGTTCCTCGCAATGATGGCGCCACGCGCGACGGTCTGTGCCGAGCGCATCTGCGAGGTCCTCGACACCGAGACCTCCGTCGGAGCACCGCAAAACCCGGTGCCCTTCGCCGCGCAACCGTCGACTGTGGAGTTCCGGGGGGCTCAGTTCCGCTATCCGGGCGCCGACGATCCCGTGTTGTCCGACATCAGCTTTCGCGTCGAACCCGGCACCACGACCGCCATCGTCGGCTCGACCGGCTCCGGCAAGACCACGCTCGTCGGTCTGGTGCCCCGACTCATCGACGTCACCGCCGGTGAGGTTCGTGTCGGCGATACCGATGTCCGACGCCTCGACCCCAACGCCCTGCGCGACGCCATCGGCCTCGTCCCGCAGCGCCCGTACCTGTTCTCGGGGACCGTCGCGTCGAACATTCGCAACGGCAAACCCGACGCCACCGACGACGAGATATGGGAGGCGTTGCGGATCGCGCAGGCCGCCGACTTCGTCGAGCGCATGCCCGACGGCCTCGACACCCCGATCTCCCAGGGCGGCACCACCGTGTCGGGTGGTCAACGTCAGCGCCTCGCAATAGCCCGCGCGTTGGTGCGCAAACCGTCGGTCTACCTCTTCGACGACGCGTTCTCGGCACTCGACGTCGCCACGGACGCCCGCCTCCGCGCCGCACTCGCGCCCGCGACGTCGGAGTCCGCCGTCATCATCGTCGCCCAACGCATCTCGACCATCGTCGACGCCGAGCAGATCGTCGTGCTCGATCGCGGTCGGATCGTCGGGATCGGCACACACGACGAACTTCTCGCGACCTCCGAGACGTACCGCGAGATCGCGGAGTCGCAGCTCGCGATCGGAGAGTCGGCATGACCCGCGCTGGCGGCGGCGCCCCCGCATCCCCGGGGCCCGGCCGCGGCCCGATGGCTGCGGGGCCGGTCGTGGCGAAGGCGCGATCGTTCGGTCCGTCGATCAAGCGGCTGATCGGACTGCTGTTCTCCTACCGGACGTCGATGAGCGTCGTCGTGTTGTCGATCATCGGATCGGTGATCCTCACGGCGTTCGCACCGCGAGTGCTCGGCGACGCCACCAACATCATCTTCGACGGCGTCGTCGGCAAGATGCTCCCCGCGGGAACGACCAAGGCGCAGGCCGTCGAGGGGCTGCGTGAGCGCGGCAACGGCACCCTCGCCGACATGGTGAACTCGATGAACGTCACCCCGGGCGTGGGCATCGACTTCGGCGACGTCGGCCGCGTGTTGCTGATCGTGCTGGCGCTCTACATCGGCTCGTCGCTGTTGTCGTGGCTGGCGCGTATCTGCTCAACATCGTCGTCGTCGGAACCGTCAAGCATCTGCGCGCAGAGGTCGAGGCCAAGATCCACCGCCTCCCGCTGAGCTACTACGACACCACCGCACGCGGCGATCTGCTCAGTCGCGTCACCAACGACCTCGACAATCTGTCACAGACGTTGCAGCAGACCATCTCCCAGTTGCTGAACTCCATCCTGATGGTGATCGCGATCCTGGTGATGATGCTCTGGATCTCGCCACTGCTGGCGCTCATCGCGCTCGTCACCGTGCCGCTCGCCGCGGGTGCAACCGCGCTGATCGCCAAACGCTCCAAGCCGCACTTCCTCGCGCAGTGGTCGTCGACCGGCAAGCTCAACGCACAGGTCGAAGAGGCGTTCACCGGGCACGAACTGGTGACCGCGTTCAACCGCCAGGCCGACGTCGAATCGGAATTCGACGAGCGCAACGAGAAGCTCTACCAGTCGAGTTGGCGTGCACAATTCATCTCGAGCACCGTCATGCCGACGATCATGTTCCTCGGCAACCTCAACTACGTGGCGGTCGCGGTCGTCGGCGGACTGCGCGTGGCATCGGGTGCGTTGAGCCTCGGCGAGGTGCAGGCGTTCATCCAGTACTCGCGACAGTTCACGCAGCCACTCACGCAGATCGGGTCGATGGTCAACCTGCTGCAGAGCGGCGTCGCGTCGGCCGAGCGCATCTTCGACATCCTCGACGCCGACGAGCAGACCCCCGACCCGAAGAACCCCAAGACGCCTGAGCACGACCGTGGGCTCATCGAATTCGACGACGTCTCGTTCCGCTACGTCGCCGACAAGCCGCTCATCGACGGCCTCTCACTCGTCGCGCGTCCCGGCCACATGGTCGCCATCGTCGGGCCGACCGGCGCGGGCAAGACCACCCTGGTCAACCTCATCATGCGCTTCTACGACGTCGACTCCGGAACCATCACCGTCGACGGCGTCGAATCCCGTCAGATGACCCGCGACGACCTACGCGAACGCACCGGAATGGTGCTGCAGGATTCGTGGCTGTTCGGCGGAACCATCTACGACAACATCGCCTACGGCGACCCCACCGCGTCGCGCGAGGAGGTCCTCGAGGCCGCGCGCATGAGCCACGTCGACCACTTCGTCCGCATCCTGCCCGACGGCTACGAGACGATGCTCGACGACGAGGGCGGCGGCGTGAGTGCCGGTGAGCGACAGCTCATCACGATCGCGCGCGCCTTCCTCGCACGCCCGACCATCCTGATTCTCGACGAGGCCACCAGCTCCGTCGACACCCGCACCGAGCTGCTCATCCAGAAGGCGATGGCGGCACTGCGCACCGACCGTACGAGTTTCGTTATCGCGCACCGCCTTTCGACCATCCGCGATGCCGACGTCATTGTGGTGATGGAGGATGGGCACATCGTCGAGCAGGGCAACCACGACGAGCTCCTCGCCGCTCAGGGCGCGTACTGCCGGCTGTACCGCAGCCAGTTCGCCGGGGCCGTCGACTCGGAGGCTTGAGCGCTACCCATTCCGCCAATCTCCAAGCGCTCCAGCCACTCTCGCACCATCGGCACCATGCGGTTTTGTCGCAGATCGGCCCAGACCCATCGGATCACCATCGGCCCGAGGCGCCTGACGCCATCTTCGCGGGCCTTCTCGCGCTTCATCACGTCGAGCGCGGTCTCGTCGTCGCCCAGATCCTTGGTGTACTTGCGCATACCGTCGAACTCGCCGACGAGCTTGCCCTCCCAGTCGTAGTCGACCTTGGCGACGAATCGGCCGTCGGCGTCGAAGTATTCTCGCTGCAGACGCGGGACCGGCAGTTCGGCGACGATCATCTGACCTCTGCCCCACGACTCGCCCGCGTTGTCGGCCAGTGGGCTCGCGAACGCAAGCGCCCTTCGTGCGACGGCGACACCACGACGTCGAGAATCGAGGAGCGCCGACATCCTCTCGCGGTCAGCACCGAGCCGGAGCGCGGAGTCGAGCACGGCCAGTGCCTGGAAGAAGTTGCCGCTGCACGCGATGTCGACGGCGGTGACCTCCAGCGACGTCACCGTGATGCCGTCGATCGCCGTGACGTCGTCGGGCCCCAGACGACCGGAGTGCAGATGTCGCTGGGTTTCGATGCGCCCGCCGGTCTTGTGCCCGGTGGTCAGGTGGACCCGCGACAGGTCGGGGAACAACAGCGACATCCCGTGGAGCACTCCCGCCGACTGATGGCTCAGCGGCACGTCGGATTCGGACAGCAGCGTTGCCGCGACCGCCTTCAGCCGATGCTTGACCTCCGGCGTGCGGCTCTTGTCGGGCAGCACGTAGGCGCCGGGCCACACCCGCACGAGAGTGCCCGCGTCGACGGCTCGCGTGAGTTGTCGATCGGAGGCGCCCGCGTCGAGCGCCGTGCGTCGCAGTATCAATCCGTGTTCGTTGACCGGGAAAGTGTCCATGCATATCCGACGTCGACAACGCCGATCTGGATCCACCCGATTCCGGGCCTGTGCACAACCGACAGCCGGGCCGAAAGAAACACGCGCGTCTGACACATGCGCGCGAAGTTCCGCGCGCATCTGTCAGAAACACGTGTTTCCTCGACGCAGCGCCCGCTCAGCGCTCCAGCTCGCCCGCGATTCGCTGCTCGATCTGGGCGGCGGCGACATCCGGGACGTCGATGAGTCCGTCGAGCTCCTGGCGGGCCTTGCGGTAGGCGGCCTGGCGTTCCGCGGGTGTGGCGGCGGCGTCTGCGGCGACGGAGATCAGCTTGCGCGCGCGGTCGAGCGACTCGCGCTCGATGGGCGAGAAGTCGGACTGTTTGCGACGCCGCGCCTCGCGTTCGGCCGCGTCGAAGGCCGCTGCGTAGTCGCCGACGGCGTCGCGGTAGCGCTCGAACTCGAGCGGGTCGAGCTTCTGGTCGGCCGACGCCGGGCGCAGATCGTCGGCGCGGATCTTCGCGCGATGAAACGCCAGCGTCAGCGGCTCGCGCATGTCGGTCATCATGGGGAACTCGATCAGTGTCGCCAGGTCGAGTTCAAAATCGAACCATCGCTGATCTATCGCGTCGTGCTTCTCGAGCACCTTGGTGATGGCTGACTTGTCGGCCTGGGTGAGTCGTAGTTGCTCGGTCTGCGCACTCGCCTTGACCCGGGCGAGTTCGATCTTGTCGCGTCGACGCTTCTCGTTGTAGCGGGCGACCGACCCGGCCCAACCGCCGATAACTCCGCCAATCGGGAAAATCAGCCACCAGTTATTGCCCATGAAGTGCAAGAACTGATCCATGAGACAACAGTACCCACGTCAGCGGCCGCGACTACCGTGTGGACATGGCCAAAGCGGACGCCCCTACGCACGTCTTCGACACCATCGACGACTGGCGGAACTGGCTCGCGGACAACCACGATTCGTCGTCGGGAATCTGGTTGGTGTTCTGGCGCAAGGACTCCGGCCGCGTCGCCCTCGACTACGACGAAACCGTCCGCGAGGCGCTGTGCTGGGGATGGATCGACGGCCACACCCGCACACTCGACGAGCAGCGTCGCGGAATGTGGTTCACGCGCCGGGGCCGCTCCAGCGCGTGGTCGGCGTCGAACAAGAAGCGGGTGACCGAACTCCGCGCCGCCGGCCGCATGCAACCCGCCGGCCAGGCCGTGATCGACGACGCCAAGGCGCGCGGCCTCTGGAATCTCCTCGACGACGCGGAGGCGGGTGTTGAGCACCCCGAGCTGACCGCGGCACTCGACGCGACGCCGCAGGCGCGCGAGCACTGGGACGCGTTTCCGCCGAGTGCGCGGAAGCTGGCGCTCACCCAGATCGCGATGGCACGCAAACCCGAGACCAAGTCCGCTCGCATCGCGACCATCGTCGAGCGTGCATCCCGCAACGAACGGCCGTCGTAAGGCGAACCCGTCCTACATATCGGGGATCGGGAGATCGAGGTTCGGAGCGATGATTCCGCCGTCGACCTCGAGAACCTTTCCGGTCACGTAGGCACCGGCAGGCGACGCGAGGTAGACGGCCGCGGCGGCGATGTCTTCGGGCTCGCCGAGCCGATGCATCGGTGTCGAGTTCTCGATTGCCGCCCGGATCGTGTCGTCGGCCGCCACGATATCGAGGGCCGACGTCAGGATCGCCCCAGGCGCGATGGCGTTGACCCGGATACGCGGATTGAGGTCCATCGCCGCGAGCCGCGTGTAGTGCGCGAGCGCGGCCTTGGCCGTTCCGTACGCCGCGTACGCACGGCCCGGCAGCCGCCCCATCGCAGAGGTGATGTTGATGATCGATCCCGAGCCGGCCGTCTCCAACACCAGCGGAACCGCGGCCGTCACCAGCGCATGAGCATTGGCCACATTGAAACCGAAGGCGTCGCTCAGATTCTTTGGCGAGGTGTCGAGCAGCGGTCGTGGCATCGCGCCGCCGACGTTGTTCACGACGGTGTCGAGCCGTCCGAACGCGTCGACGGCGGTCTGCGCGAGGGCTGCCGCAGCGTCTGGATTGGAGAGGTCGGCGACGACGACGCGCGCACGCCTGCCCAGGTCGGCGACCTGCGCGGCCACCTTCTCCAGTTCGCTTTCGCTGCGT
This sequence comes from Gordonia sp. 852002-50816_SCH5313054-c, assembly GCF_001665925.1. Classification (NCBI taxonomy): domain Bacteria; kingdom Bacillati; phylum Actinomycetota; class Actinomycetes; order Mycobacteriales; family Gordoniaceae; genus Gordonia; species Gordonia sp. 852002-50816_SCH5313054-c. The sequence continues at coordinate 4,492 of NZ_LZTE01000047.1, read as the reverse complement.
GCTGAGATCACCACGTCGGCGCCCGCCTCGGCGTACGCGATAGCGATCGCCGCTCCGAGGCCGCGGCCCGCGCCCGTGATGACCGCGACGGTGTCGTCGAGTCGGAATCTGTCCAGGATCACGACTCCCGACAATGCCACAGAACTGCAACACGTTCTAGATTTTGGCGCAGGAGTGCGGCACGGACTACGACGACCTGCCCGCCACCCAGTCCATGTCGGGGTAGCGGTCGCCCGCGGGGCGCAGCGTCGACAATCGCTCGAGCTGATCCGAACTCAGCTCCACCGACAGCGCGCCGAGGTTCTCGTCGAGGTAGCGAGTGCGCTTGGTGCCGGGGATCGGCACGACGTCGCCACCCTGAGCGAGCAGCCACGCCAACGCGACCTGCCCCGGGGTGGCGTCGACCTCGCTTGCCACTGCACGTATCTCGTCGACCAGCGCGAGGTTGTGGTCGAGGTTCTCGGCCTGCCACCGCGGGAGCGTCAAACGGAAGTCACCGTCGGAAACCTGCACTGCCGCAGCAGATCCCGTCAACATGCCGCGGCCGAGCGGACTGTAGGGGACCATCGTGACGCCGAGTTCGCGTGCGGCGACAACATCCGACGATTCGACGTCCCGGCTGAACAACGACCACTCCGATTGCAGCGCGGCAATGGGATGCACCGCCGCTGCGCGACGCAGGGTGTCGGCGTTGGCCTCGCTGATCCCGAGTTCCCGAACCTTTCCGGCGGCCACCAACTCTGCCATCGCCCCGACAGTCTCCTCGATAGGCAGCTTCGGGTCGACACGATGCAGGTAGTAGAGGTCGATGGTGTCGACGCCGAGACGTCGCAGCGAGGCGTCGACCGCCGACCGCACATACGCAGGCGAACCGTCGACTTCGCCGTTGGGATAACCGGTTTCGGGGTCGAGCACGATGCCGAACTTGGTCGCGAGCACCACGTCGTCTCTGCGGTCGGCCAGAACTCCCGCGAGAAGTTCTTCGTTGGCTCCCGCACCGTAGACGTCTGCGGTGTCGAGCAGGTTGACCCCGACGTCGAGAGCGTGATGCAGCGTCGACCTCGCCTCGTCCTGATCGGCCTCGCCGTAGGCGAAACTCATTCCCATACAACCCAATCCGAGCGGTGAGACCTCAAGGGAGCCGATGCGCCTGCGGTTCGCGGTTGTCGAGTCTGTTGATGCGGTCATGGCTGAGTCCTTCCGCCGTAGGTGGCGATCTTGTATTCGGTTGCTGCCAGCGAGAGCGTGAGTTCTGAGATCTGGCGTCGAATCGTGTCGCGATGTTCCAGCAACATCTCGAGCCGCTCCGGGACGGTGTCTTCGCCCTCGTCGACCAGTTCGACGTAGTGCTGGAGGTCACGAATGGCCATGCCCGACAGCCTCATTCGTGTCAGGAAGACCAGCCTCCGCACGGCGTCGGCGTCGTAGCGCCGGTTTCCCGACGCATCGCGGGGCACGGAGACGAGTCCGATCCGCTCGTAGTACCGCAGTGTGTGCGCCGAGACGTCGAGCATCTCCGCCGCCTGGGCAATGGTCAGCGGTTCGTCGATCTCGTCCGCTTCGACCAGGCGGTGGATGACCTCGACCGACAGCGGACCGTCGAGTTCGTTCAACGTGGCCAACGCCCTGCTCATGAGGTGATCTGTACTCATGACAGCAACGCTAGGCCTTAGAGCGCGCTCTAACGCAACACCTGATCGACGATCACCTCGAGCGGCAGCGTGGCGTCGACGGTCATCCCCTGCTCGTCGGGTCCGAGTGGTTCGAGTGCGGCGAACTGCGAGTCGATGAGCGCCGCGGGCATGAAGTGGTCTCGCCGCCCGCGTACGCGTGTCAGTGCAGCGTGACGGTCGAGGGCGAGCATCACGAAGAACACTCCGGGCGCCTTACGGCGCAGTCGATCCCGATAGCTGCGACGCAGTGCCGAACAGGCGGCAACGCCGTCGTCATGCTCGGCGAGCCAGGTACCGACCACCTCGAGCCAGGGCATCCTATCGGCGTCGGTGAGTGGATGTCCCGCAGCCATTTTCGCGATGTTCGCGGCCGGATGAAGGTCATCGGCGTCGACGAACGGCGCCTTCAACCGTGCAGCAAGCGCCGCGCCGACCGTGCTCTTCCCACACCCCGACACACCGCAGACGACGATGGGGGACTCAGTAATCGCGACCAGCCGCCACGGTGGACACAAGATCGTCTCCTGCGCGGAACCGGCGGATGTTCTCCGCGATCCACGGCGCGAGCTCGCGAGTGAGACCCGACGATGGGTTGGCGATGTGCGGTGTGATGATCACGTTCGATAGCGACCACAGCGGATCGTTTCGCGCAGGCGGTTCGGGATCGGTCACGTCAAGTGCAGCGCCCGCGATCTCATGCCCCTTGAGCGCCCAGTACAGCGCCTGTTGGTCGACGAGAGGTCCGCGTGCGATGTTGACCACCCACGCATGGGAAGGCAACTGCGCCAACACCTTTCCGTTGATCAGGTGATGGGTTTCGGGAGTCGACGGGGCGGCGAGGACCACGTGATCGCACGACGACCACACCTCATCCATCCGCGACGACGGCAACGTGCGCTCGGCGCCGTCGACCTCGCGTCCCGAATGATTGACCGCGAGAACCGAAGCGCCACAGGCCTTCAGACGAGGAATCAGCGATCTCGCGATGCCACCCGCACCGATGATCGCCACGGTCGCCCCGCGCAGTGTGCGCACCGCGGGGTCGATGTGGTCTTTGTCCCAGCCCCACCGCACCGAGGTGTTGATCTGCCGAAGACCGGCCAGCAAGAGCGCGAGTGCGTGCTCGGCGACGTTCTCGGCATAGAAGCCGGACGCATTCGTCCACACGCGCTTGTCGTCGAGAACACCCGCGGCGACGAACTCTTCGATCCCCGCCGTCTTCAGTGCTACCCATTCGACTGTGTCGGGGAGATCGGGGAACCCCGCCGCGCCTCCCAGCCAGATCAGAACCCGTGCGGCGTCGAGGTCGGTCTGCGTCGCGTCGGCGTCGTCGAGTGCCGCGGCGATGTATTGATCGCGCTCGGGGAGGACGGCGACCGAGATCGTCGAATCAGTATGCGAGGCGGCCGAACTCATCACTCACGCCCAGCGAGTTTCTTTGCGGCAGATGTTGCGAGCGTGTCGGCGATCTCGTTGTAGTGGTCTCCCGCATGACCTTTCACCCATTTCCAGGTCACCTCGTGCACCTTCTCCTCCTCGATGAGGCGGCGCCACAGGTCTGCATTCTTCACGGGCTTCTTGTCTGCTGTTTTCCAGCCGTTGCGCTGCCAGCCACTCACCCACTTGGTGATGCCGTTTCGCACGTAACTCGAGTCGGTGTAGAGGATCACCTTCGACGGCTTGGTCAGTGCCGCGAGTCCCTCGATCGCTGCCGTCAATTCCATCTTGTTATTGGTGGTATCGGGTTCAGCGCCGGAGATTTCCTTCTCATGACCGCGGTATCGCAGAACCGCACCCCATCCGCCCGGCCCGGGATTCCCCAGGCAGGCGCCATCGGTAGAAATTTCGACGACGTCTGCGGCAGCCGATGCGGCCGTCACCAGTGCGTTGTCACCATCGTTCACGAGAGTCTCTGACACTCCTCCCAGGTTACCCACTGCCATGATCGCTGTGAATTGCATAGAGTTGGTTGCATGCCGGTCTGGGATCCGAGTCGATACCTACAATTCTCCGACGCTCGTGCCCGCCCCTTCCTCGATCTGATCGCCGAGGTGCCGACCAATCCGTCGACCATCGTCGATCTCGGATGCGGGCCTGGGCAGCACACCAAGCACCTACGCGAACGCTGGCCCGAAGCCCTGGTCCTCGGGATCGACGCCTCGACAGAGATGATCGCCGAGGCCATCCGAGAGAACATGGACGGGCTGGCCAACTACGACGTCGCCGACCTCACCGAGTGGACACCTCCCGAACCCGTCGACCTGTTCTTGTCGAACGCGGTGTTCCAGTGGGTCCCCGATCAGGAAGTCGCGATCGAGCGGCTACTGCCCCACCTCAACGACGGTGGCGCCTTCGCAATCCAGGTTCCCAACAACACCGGTGCCGCCACCTATCGCAGCCTCAACGAACTCGCTGAGGAGGAGCCGTACGCGCAGTACCTCGGCGACGTCCGCAGACTCCCCTGGCTCGAGCCCGACTTCTACCTGAACTTCTTCGCCGAGCGCGGCTACGAGGTCAACGCGTGGGAGTCGACGTATCTGCACATACTCAAGGACAAGGGCGACGACCCGGTCTTCGACTGGATCTCCGGCACCGGCGCGCGTCCCTTCCTCGAGGCGCTTCCCGACGAACTGCGTGACGAGTTCAGCGAACAACTCAAGCTCCGACTCCGCGCGGCCTACCCCGCCCGCGACTGGGGCACGGTGCTGCCCTACCGCCGCACCTTCGCCGTGGCCTACCTCCCCCGCTGACCCCCACCACCGCGACCAACACGACCGAATGCCATGTTGCCGCAGCAAGACTCCCGAGCAGCCAGAACA
>NZ_LZTE01000046.1:0-20931 GCF_001665925.1 Gordonia sp. 852002-50816_SCH5313054-c | reverse complement strand
TCCACTGCACCCGCGCCCAGCGGGCCAACAACCAGCAATTCCACTGCTGAGCAGTGCCCGGCTAACTTCGAAGAGCCGACATTGTCGTTGCGGCTCACCACGGTAGCGTCGCACAGGTTTAGGATTCACGAGTCACATCGATGTCCGATGACCACGAAGGGTGCCCAGGTGCCAGACAAGCCAGCGACCGGCTCCGAGCACGATGCGTCGTCGAAGACCAGTACCTCGGGTCCTACACCCGACGGTGACGGCCAACTCGCCGAGCCCAGCACTGTCGACAGCAAAGCGGCAGCCGACACCAAGCCCGCCGTCGAGAACAAGGCGGGCCAAGACAGCAAGGCGGACCAAGACAGCAAGCCCGACGCCGAAGACGAGCACGGCAGGTCGTCGTCGAGCTGGTCGTCGAAGCTGCGGCACGCGGCGCTGGCCTATGCGCATCGCATCAGTTTCGCCGGGCTCATGTTCGGGACGGTCTTCCTCTGGTTGTCGACGACGCCCTCATTGCTGCCGCGCGGCCCGTTGTTCCAGGGCGTCGTGTCGGGTGGCGCTGCGGCAGTCGGCTATTGCGTCGGTGTGTTCATCGCCTGGCTGGTGCGGTACATGCTGTCTCGCTCGGAGCGCTGGCCGTCGCCGAAGCGAAACTATTGGATTGCGTTGGGTTTGATCGCGATCATCGGCACGGTCGTGATGCTGTACTGGTATTCGCGGTGGCAGACCGAGATTCGCAATCTGATGGGTGTCGAGAACCTCACCTGGACGGCGTATCCGATCATCGCGATCTTCGCCGTGCTCGTCTTCGTGCTGTTGATGGTGATCGGGCAAGCATGGGCGAGTCTCGTGACATGGCTTGTGCGACAGCTCAGAAAGATCGCTCCGCCACGCGTTGCCGCGGTCGCGGGACTCCTCGTGGTCGCGCTGGTGACCGTATTCATCCTCAACGGTGTTGTCGCGAAGTACTCGATGAAGGCGCTCAACAGCACATTCGCCTCCGCCAACGACGAGGTCCGGCCGAACACCGCTCCCCCGACGTCCGGGCTCCGATCGGGCGGCCCCGGGTCGCTGGTGACGTGGGAGTCGCTCGGGCGTGAGGGTCGTGTGATCGTCTCCAACGGACCGGACATCGCGAAGCTGTCGGAGTTCAACCAGCAACCGGCGATGGAACCGATCCGAGCGTTCGTCGGACTGGGTTCCGGCGACAATCTGCGCGCCAACGCGCAGTTGGCTGCCGACGAACTCGTGCGCGCGGGTGGCTTGAAGCGCAAGGTGATCGCGATCGGGTCGACGACCGGATCCGGTTGGCTCAACAAGGCGACCATCGACTCGCTCGAATACATGTACAACGGCGACGTCGCCACCGTGGCGATGCAGTATTCGTATCTGCCGAGCTGGATTTCGTTCATCGTCGACAAGGAGCGAGCCCGCCAGGCGGGTGCGTCACTGTTCGAGGCGGTCGACGCCAAGGTGCGCGAGCTTCCCGAAGCGGAGCGTCCGAAGCTCGTCGTCTTCGGCGAAAGTCTCGGATCCTTCGGCGCCGAAGCGGCTTTCGGTACGGTCCCGACCGTCACCGCGCGGACCGACGGCGCGCTGCTCTCCGGGCCGACGTTCAGCAACACGCTCTGGAACGATGCCACCGCGGGCCGCGACAAGGGATCACCGCAGTGGCTGCCGATCTACAACAACGGCAGGCAGGTGCGCTTCATCGCCGACGAGAAAGATCTCGACCGGCCCGACGCACCGTGGGACTACTCGCGCATGGTCTATCTGCAGCACGCGTCCGACCCCATCGCCTGGTGGTCGCCGCAACTCATTCTGCGCGAACCGGATTGGCTCAAGGAACAGCGCGGCAGGGACGTCATCAGCGCGACGCACTGGATTCCGTTCGTCACCTTCCTCCAGGTCTCGGCCGACATGGCGGTGTCGGTCAATGTTCCCGACGGCCACGGCCACAACTATCAGTCGGCTATCCCCTATGCCTGGGCACGCATCCTGCAGCCGCCCGGCTGGACGGACGAGAAGACGCAGCAACTCGAGCCGCGACTGCACCGCGACGGGTAGTGCGTGCGGGGTCGCGACATTTCGGCGGAGTACTCGGTGAGCAGCTCAGTCGGCGATGTCGAATGCGGCGATGACCTTCGTCGGCGTCAGTCGCACGAGCGCTTCGCCGGGTACGGCATTGCGTTTGCCGTACTGCTCGGCGAGGTCGGGACCCATGTACCGTTCGGCGATTGCCGAGGCTGTGCGCAGTAGGTCGGTGGGGTCGTCGTCGAAGGCGACGGTGCCCTGGACCTGCACGAACGAGAACGGCGGCTTCTCGTCGTCGACGACGATGGTTGCCCTCGAATCACGTTGCAGCGCGCGACCTTTCGACGTATCCAGACCGGTGTTGAACACCAGCGCGCCATCTTCGACGATGAACCAGATCGGCGTGACCAACGCTCGGCCGTCCTTCGACACCCAGGCGATCTTGCCGGTTCGTGTTCCGGTGGAGAGGAATTCGACGACCTGGTCGGTCAGCTCGGCTGTGGACATGGTTCGGGTACCTTTCGTCCGGTGATGTCGGTTGTGCGGCGGTAGACCGATTTCCAGGGTAGGTCGTGTGTCAGGCCAGGCGCTGATACGTCGCGATGAACATCTCAACACAGACGTCCCGGATGTCGGAGACGTCGGCGGCCGGTGTTCCGGCGTCGGTCGCGATGTACCAGTCGACGAGGAGCTGCGTGAGAGCACCGATCAACCCGACCGCGGCGAGCCGGAACCGCTCCGGCGGCTGCTCGTCGTCGAATGCGATGTGCATGGCCAGTTCGGCCCACCCGTGAATCGCGTCCATCCGCAGTCGCTCGAGAGAGGCGTCGACTCCGACCACCTCGACGAGGATCACGCGCGCCATCCGTCGGTCGCCGGTGAGGCGTTCGAGCAGGGCGTCGAGGGCGACGCGGGTGAGTTGTGCGAGGCGCTGCTCAGCCGGTGCGTCGTCGCTGGTCGCGGGGCCGCTGGTGACGTCCGGGACCTGCAGGAGGCTCTCCCCTACGGCCGCGCGGCAGATGTCGACGCAGTGTTCGTACACGGCTGCCAGCAACGCATTTCGGTCGGAGAAGGACTCGTAGAAATAGCGCTGGGTGAGGCCGGCCTCGTCGCAGAGCCGCTTGACCGACACGTGACGAAAGCCTTCGCGGCCGAACAGGTTCAGTCCGGCGTCGACAAAAGCTGCTCGACGCCGCGCCTGACGTTGCTCGGGCCCCGTTCCGGCGTACAACCGCCCCGAAGGTCCGGGCTGGGAGGTCTCGAGTGTCACGGAATCCTTTCCTGTCTGGTCGGCCTGTCTGTCTCGTTGGCCTGGCGGCATGGACACGCCCCATCTGAGACGATACTGTGTCAACATAAATCTGACACATAGCCGTGTCAGATAGCGGACCGGAGGTGACGCTCACGATGCTCGAACTACTCCCCGACCCGATGCGGGAGCCGACGGTCCTCGCGATCCCGTTCTTCGTGACGATGCTGGCCATCGAGTGGTTCGCGGCCTACAAGCTCGAGGAATCCGACGACGAGGGCCGCGCGCCGAAGGGTGCCTACGAGAAGCGCGATGCCCGTGCGAGTCTGTCGATGGGTGTGGTGTCGATTGCCACGAGCGCGGCGTGGAAACTGCTTGGGCTGCTCGTGTACACGGCGATCTTCACCTACCTCGCGCCGTGGCATCTTCCGGCCACCGCCTGGTACACGTGGCTTATCGCGTTCCTCGGCGTCGACTTCTTGTTCTACTGGTCGCACCGGGTGTCGCATCGGGTGCGGCTCGTGTGGGCGACGCACCAAGCGCACCATTCGAGCGAGTATTTCAACTTCGCGACGGCGCTGCGGCAAAAGTGGAATATCAGTGCGGCGCTAGTGATGTGGCTGCCACTCCCCCTCCTCGGTGTGCCGCCCGCGTTGGTGTTCGCCGCGTACTCGCTGAACCTGGTGTACCAGTTCTGGATTCACACCGAGCGCATCGACAAGATGTGGCGCCCTTTCGAATTCGTCTTCAACACGCCGTCGCATCACCGGGTGCATCACGGGAGTGATCCGGAGTATCTCGACCGCAACTACGCAGGCACGCTGATCATCTGGGACAGGCTGTTTGGCTCGTTCTCGCCCGAAACACACCGTCCCACATACGGACTCACCAAGTCGGTCGGCACGTACAACATCGTGAAGCTTCAAACACACGAGTACGCGAGCATCGCGCGCGACGTCCGCGGAGCGGCAAGCTGGCGTGCCCGCCTGGGTTACGTGTTCGGTCCACCCGGGTGGGCACCCGCAAGCGTCGCCGGAGCCGGCGCCACTGGGACCGAAGCAGTCGAAAGCGGTGACGGGCGCGTCAGCGCGCCATCGTGACCTGGCCGATCTGTACCTGGTAGCTGCCGTTGCCTGTGCTCGGCAGCGAGGTGAGCCAGACCATCACGTAGCGACTGCCCTGCGGATTCTCGACCGTCAGCGTCGTGCTCGGCTGATCGACCGTGCCGGTTGCCAGCGTCGAGGTCTGCGCGGCGGTCGGCGTTGCCGACGGTGCGGTGCGGATCTCGACGTTGAAGCCGGGCGTCGGCGTCTTGATGGTCACGGCCTTGACGTTCTGCTCACTGCCGAGGTCGAACATGAGGCCCATGCCGTTCTTGAGTCCACCGAAAGCCGCTGAGCCGCGGTAACTGTCGCTGCGCCACGGCGGAGCGACACCGCTGATCACGTTCTGCAGATTGACGGAATTGTCCGGCGGCTGAGCGGAGAAGTCGACGATCGAGACGGCATTGAGCGGGATCGCCGTGCCCGCAGCGGGCGGGGGCGCCGGGTTGCCGGGTGTGGCAGGTGCCGAGGTCGTCGGGAGGATCGAGTTGATGTTGGTGTCGCCCTCGTCGCCACCGAAAATGCCTGTGGCCCAAACGATCAGCGCGATGACAACAAACAGCGCGAGGAGCGCCGCGCCCGCGAGCAACCCGACGTTGCGCTTACGAGCGGCCGCGGCCGCCGACGGTTCGTGGGTGCCGATCCGTACCGGCGCCTCGTCGTCGTTGATGGCGGGCAGCATGTCGGTCGGGAGGTCGAGGACGGTTGCCTGGTCGAGGACATGCTGGACGGTGCCCGCAGTGCGGATACCGCGTGCGCCGTCGAGTGCGCGCGAGGCGACCGCTGAGATCTCGAAAGGTATGTCGGACTTGACCTCTCGCGGATCGATTGGTTCACCGTCGGGTCCGGGGGAGGCGATGGGCAGTCCGCCGACGGGCGTCGTCGTGTCGGCGGTGGTGACGAGGTGGTGTCCGGTCTCGCCGTCGAGAGGCCACCGTGCGAGCAGTAGCGCGTACAGCACGGCGCCGAGTCCGCGGACATCCGACGACTTGTCGTCGCCCGCTAGGGTTCCCGGGAAAGCGAGTACGGCATTGCCGTCGGTGCTGATCCGAATCCGGTCGGGATGGTCGATGGAGAGCGCGCCGCCGGAACGGTGTGCGGCTTCGGCGGCGGCCGCAAGCGCGCGGACGGCACGGGCGGCGCCGATGGGGGAGGGACCCGACCGTGCGACGTCGGCCAACGACGAACCGGGGACCCATTCGGTGACGACGATGCCACCCGACGATCCACGCACGACGTCGAGAACGCGTGCGACGCCCGCGGAGCTGATCTGGCCCAGCCGCAGAGTGCGGGTGAGAACGCCCTGGGGGCCGGAATCGCTTGCGCTCGGCTGATCTCCGCGCTCGGGCGGCGGGGCGAGCTGCTCGGCGTCGACGAAGGTCAGGCCGACCTCGCGGTCGAGGTTGATGTCCTGTGCGCGCCAGAACTGGAGGCCACGGGTGCCGCCGTGGGTGTCGAGGAGGCGGTAACGACCGCCGGCCACTGCCGCGCCGGGGATGAGGCGCGGTCCGCGGCGCACGGGCGTGCCGAGGGCCTCGGGACGGTCGGGATCGGGGGTCGGTCCGCCGGTCTTTGAGGATGAGCGCGACTCATTGGTCTTGGCCTGCTCACTCGTCGTATCGGAGGACGTCTCGGACTGGGGGGTGGTCTCGACCTCGCTGCCACTCAAGCCGCTATCAGTCAAGCCGCTGTCAGTCACGCGTCGGACTCCTTTCCTGCGATACCGAATATCTCGTGGTTCACGCGTTGGTGAGCCGACTTCGAGACCCCGACCACCGGCGGCACCACCGCTGAGCACCGCATACGACTGCCAGGTCGCGGTACCACGGTCGAATCGCCGGACCACTTGTACCTGACCAGAGTACGGGAGCGATTCATCGGCAGTGACCCGCGGAAACTGAACCGTGATGGTCGGCGACGATTCCGTGACCTGACCGGCGGGCGGCGCGAGAGCGGGGATGAACCGACCGAGCAAGCGGCGCACCGAATTACCGATCGCCACGACGTCGGGCAGTCCTGCCGCCGACAGCCCCGCGTAGGTCACACCGAGCACCACGACCGCGGTGATCAGCAGATATGCCAGCGAACCGAGCTTGCCCTCTGCCGTGCCCAGATAGTGGAGACCCGACAACTCGGCGACGACCCACACGATCGCGGCGACGCCGAGCGACACGATCAGCGTCACGATCGTCGTGCGCGCAACCCCCTCGAGGCGTCGGTAGGCGAGGCGCTTACGAAGGAGGAAGTGTCCGACGATCGCGCCCGCGAGATAGCCGAGACCATTCGACAGCGACAGCCAACGGATCACCATGTGCGGATCGGAGAAGAGCACCGGACCCAGATACGACGACGCGATCTTGACGACGGTGATGCCGAGCGCGATCCAGGTCGGAGTCCACGCGTCCTGCGCGGCGTAGAACACGCGGAGCTGGACAAGCGTGATGGCGTAGGGGATGAGCGTGAACGCGCCCCAGGCGAGCACGGAGCCGAGCTGTGAGGAGATCGAGGCGTCGAACTTGCCGAAGTTGAAGATCGCGATACCGATTGCCGGTCCGAAGAACGTCATGAACGCGACCGTCGGGACCAGAGCGACCATCGTCAGGCGGGAGGCGAGGGAGAGATCGTCGACGACGGCGTCGCGGTTGTCGGCGGCAGCGTTGCGCGACAGGCGCGGCATGATCGCGGTCAGGATCGTCACGCCGAGCACGCCGTACGGGAGCTGCAGAAGCTGCCAGTGCGTCGCATACACCGAGATGCCCGACGAGTCGGCGTGTGAGGCGATGCGGTAGGTGATGACGAGTCCGACCTGCAGGATCGCGACGTAGCCGACGATCGCAACCGCCTGGCGCCCGAAGGCGCGCAACCGCGCGTCGATGCCCCACTGCAGCTTCAGCTGCACCCCCGCGCGACGCAGCCACGGGATCAGAATGCACGCCTGCAGAACGACGCCGAGCGTGGTGCCGATACCCAGGACCAGCAGCTTGGGCTCGGACATCTTGACCGGATTGAGGGTGATCTCCCCGGGCATCAGCGCGTACAGGACGAGCGTCGCGATCTGGACGACGTTGTTCAGCACCGGAGCCCACGCACCCGGTTTGAACAGGCCCTTCATGTTCAGGATGGCGATGAACAGCGCCGACAACCCGTAGAACAGGATCTCCGGCAGCAGCAGATAGGCGAGCGCTGTGGTCAGCGGCCTGTTGACGTCGCCGTCGCCGACGTTGAGGTAGGTGAGCAGGGGGGCAGCCACGAGGGCGATGACCGTCGCAGCGCCGAGCATGCACAGCGCAAGGGTGAAGATGCGGTTGATGAAGCCTCGACCACCGTCGGGGTCCTCGGCTTCCGCGCGGACGAGCGTCGGGATCACGATCGCGGTCAGCACGGCACCGAGGACGACCTCGGCGATCATATTCGGCAGCACGTACGCCGCCTGGAACGCGGACGCGATCGCGGGACCGAGCATCGCAAGCACCAGCACGGTTCGGATGAACCCGGTGATGCGGCTGGTCAGCGTGGCGAGCGCGATCGACCCGGACGTCTTGACGATGCTCGCGTCGGAGTCGCGCGCGAGACCGGTCGACGACGAGTCGTCGGTGTCTGGGGTGTCGGCGTCTGGGGTGTTGGGTTTAGAAGTATCGGCCTCGCGCGCCTGGGTCGCGGTGGACGCCAGCGCAGCGGCCCGCGCTGCGGGAGTCGGCGCGGGCCGGCCCTGGGCGTTCGACGTCTGTGACTTCGACGGTTCGGGCCGGCGCGCGCTCGCCGAAGGTCGGGTCTCGCGCAGCGGACGTCCCGCGCGGGGAGGCTGGGCAGCGCGCGGAGGCTGGGCGGCACGTCGAGGTTGGTTACCGCGCGGCGGTTGGTCAGTCGGTGGTTGATCGGTCGGTGGCCGCCGTGCACTCGGCGGCTGCTGGGCACGGTCGGTGCGGGGGCGTTCGTGCTGGCCGTCGCGGTGGGGAGGCAGATCACGGGACGGGCGCGGATCGCGAGTCGTCGAACGTGGGGCGTCCGGGCGTGCCGGAGGGATCACACGGGGAGCTGCTCGCCCCGACAGCGGTGGGCGAGCACCGACCGGCCCGTTCAGCGGTGCCGGTCCGACGCCGGGGTCACGCATACCGGGGTCGCGGGGGCCCGAGGCACCCGGCCCGCGCTGCGTCGTCGCATCAGTCGGCGGTACGCGACGCGGCGCGGCACGGCGCTGTTGTTCGGGCGCGGATCGCTTCTGTTGTTCTGACGGGGCCGGCCGCAGTGAGTCTTGTGCACCTGGCTGCTGTGCCTCTGATTCGGCTCGCCTCTGTGGCTCCGACGCGGCTCGCCGCGGTGACTCTGGCGCGGATCGCCGTGGCTGATCGCCGCGTTGTCCTCGATCGCTCATGCGCCTGTCCTGTCCGTGCCACTGTCCTTTGCTCTACTGCTGTCGACCGCTCTGCCACTGTCGACCGCTCTGCTGCTGTCTAGTGCTGTGTCGTCCTTGGCCCTAGGTGGCTCAGCGTCGTCGCGCGCGATCCCGTCGAACTGATCGGTCTCGACGAGTGCTTCCTCCTGTTGGAGGGTACGGCGCCGCTGCTGGTACGTGCTCGCCGCGAGCATCCGTTCCAGCTCGTCGGGCTCGGGACGGTCCTGGTCAGCGGGGTCGGGCCTGCCGCGGAACCGGCGCCACAGGCGGCGTGCCGTGAGCAAGATCAACGCGACCGCTGCGCAAATCGTGACGATGAACAGCGGTTTTCCGTACGCGTTCGAGTACACCGACAGTTTGATCGGGGTGCCGAGTGTGACACCGGTTACCGTCGACATCCCGATCGTCACCGTCATCGCCTCGGATGACTGCGCGTGGGTCGGCAACTGGATCTGTCGGGTGCCGCGTGCCGGGATCTCGACGACCCCGACGTCGCCGATCTCGAGATCCTTCGGCGCGGTCGTGGTGATGCGGACCCTGATGGGAAGCGCGAGGTCGTTGCGTACGACGAGCAGCAGCGGACTTCGCTCCGAGGCGAGGGTATATCGGCCGCCGGGGTCAAGGATGGTGACCGATCCGTGCATTCGGCGGAGCGTCGAGTGCACCGCATCGACACGCTGCTGACGTTCTCGCCCAAGGCGGGTCCGTGTTGCGGTGTTGTTCTCGTCGGGCGATCGGATCGAGCGGAGCAGATCCTCACGCAACTGGGAGACGTAACGCTCGGGACTGGCGTCGACGTCGGCCGAATCGACCAGCGCACCCTGCAGGCGCCACGATTCGTCGGCTGCCGACCGGATCGAGTCGACGGTGCGGTCGGTGAGCGCTGGTCCGATCTGTGAGACAGGGCCGATACCCGGGGGTTCGACGAGCCGTGCGGGTGCTGCGGCTCCGCCGATCCTGTTGACCAGGTCGTCGAGCGGGGCCGGCGTAGCTGCGCGCGAGCCGAAGAGAACAGTGGCGGTCGAGAACAGTGCGCTCGCGTCGTCGGAGGTGGCCGACCAGTAGGTCGGGGGCATCACGACGTCCGCGCGTCCGGCGGTATTCGTGACGGGAGTGCTGGTGTTCAGTTCTCCGCTCGTGCTGGACCCGGGAGTCGCGATCGAGCGGAAAGCCAGTGCCGCCACGGCGGCTTGGCGCCTGCTGACCGGAGACTCGGCGTCGAGGTCGAACTGCTGGCTCGGCGGAGTGAGTGCGGAAACCAGGGGGGCCGTGCCCACCGCACCCATTGCGGCGCTGACCGACGAGTCGTAGGTCTGGGTGAGCAGTCCGCCGACGTTGTAGAGGCCCGCGGCGTTCGGATTCCCGGTCGGATCCACCGACGACGCCGATGCGAGCACCTTGCCGTGTCCCGTATCGCGCAGCAGCTTGCTGCCCGCCTGATCGACCGCGCCGAGCGCGGGAATCGTCAGGCCCCGCACACTGCGCACCCCGAGAATTGCGTCGACGACGTCTGCGGGTGCGTCAAGCGCGGCGGCGGTCAGTCCCGAGCGCTCGATACGCGCCAGCGAGGTCAGATCTGTCTGACTGAACGGCAGCGCGACCACACACGTCCGTGCCGCCACACCACGAAGGTCTGCCAGCCACTGCGTGGCGGCGTCGCTACCGGTGCCGGGTGTGGTGCGCGACGTCGGGTCGGCGGGGTTGCTGGACACCTCATAGCCCAGCGACATCGCGCGAACGGTCACCAAAAGGTCTGGGTCGACGGCGAGGCACATGCTTCGTTGCAGGTCGGAGGCGGTCTGCTGGGTCGGGGCCGTCGATGTTCCCGAGCCTGGGTTTGCCGAACCGGGCGTCCCAGAACCCGACGTTTGAGAATCAGACGTCGCGGAACCGGATGACGTGTCAGACCCGGAGGTCGCCGAACCGGAACCACTCGCTGGTGGGTTCGAGGCGCTGCCGGAGTCGCCGGGGGTGCCGGCACCCCCGGCCGAATCGTTCGCGGCGGTGCCGACGACGTTGCGTGCGGACTCGAGGAGTTCGTGCAGGCGACCGCCGTCGCGCAGTGAGCGGGCCATGTCGTCGCTGATCAGGCGGACCGGTTGGGTGCCGCCACCGAGACCCCCGGGCGCGAGTTGGGGGGGAGCCGCGAGCGGCCAGAGCATCGTGATGCGTGCGGGGTCGGAGATGTCGGCCGACACCGCGCCGTCGGCGCCTAGGCCATCGTTTCCGCTGGTGGACGTGCTGTCGGTGCTGCCCGGCGTCGAATCGAATTCCGACGAGTCGAATTGTGCGGCCCGACCTTTGTCCGGCGGCAGCGAGAGAACCGGGAGCAGCGTCCGAGAGCCTGCGACCTGGGCCATCGACCCGTAGTCGGGGACGCCGTTGACGTTGACCTGCAGCGGGTACACACCGGGCCGCGATATCTGCATGCCCGATTCACCCGAGAGTGACATGTTGATTCGGAACGAGACCTCGGCGCCGGGAGCGAGTTCGTCGGTGAGATTGCGGAACGCTCCGGCGACGGCGATCGGAGGATGCGCGACGGCAAGACTGCTGCGCAGACCCGCGGCGTCGCGGACGGCGTCGCCGCGTTCGAGGCGGATGCTCAGATCTTTGATCGTGCGCGAACTGGTGTTCCGTACGTGGCCCTCGACGGTGACGTCCGGTCCCGACGTCGTGGTCACCATCGACGGCGTGAGTGTGTCGATGACCACGGAGGCAAACCGCTGGTCGTCGGACGGTGACGTCGTCGCGCCCGAGGTGCCGGTGGTGGGTACCGCTGCGGCCGGAGCAGCACACAACGCCGCGACGATCACCACGCCGACAACAGCGAGAAGAACGCGCGCACGCGTGACGAAAGAGGCGCTCAGGCGCCGAGAACTACCGATGCGCAGGACGTCACGCATCCCCGGACGCAGGTCGCCGAGGACGCCTGCGCCGTCGACGCGGCCGCGCCTGGGGCTGACTGTCCGTGCGGCGCTTGACCTCCGAGCGATGCCCGACGTCGTTGCGTCGCTGATTACGTGCGGCTGCGGCTTTCTCATATGCGTTCGGTTCGGTGCGGCTGCTCTCGGCCTCGGATTGGGCCAACCGTGCGGGGTCGGCGGCCAGATCGGCGATCACGCCGCGCGCCATCCGGGCCAATCGCCGCTCGTCAGAGTACGTGAGCTTGCGTGGCAACTCGTGCAACGGCACCCACGCGACCTCGCTGACCTCGTAATCGGCGTCGGAAAGCTCTCCACCGACGCTCCGCAGCAGATAGTGATGCACCGTTTTGTGGATGCGTTTGCCCTCGCTGACAAACCAGTAGTCGATCTTGCCGAGGGGTGCGACCACCGTGCCCTGAATACCGGTCTCCTCCGCGACCTCGCGGATCGCGGTCTGTTCCGCGGTCTCGCCGGTCTCGATGTGCCCCTTCGGGAGCGACCACATCAACCTGCCGCGCCTGTCGACGCGGCCGATGAGCGCCGCTGACAGTTCGTCGACGGGGAGCTCGAGGTCGGAGATGACCAGCCCGCCCGCGGAGGTCTCGCGCACGGTCTGCAGCCGGTCGGGGCTGTTGGCGCTGCGATCGCCCGTGCGGGTGGCGCGGCGTCGGTTGCGGTTCTGGCCCGGTTTGGGCCCGTTCGACGCGTGGGTCAGGCCGGTCTTGGTGATCTTCGCGCTGACGACCGCGATGTCCGACGGCTTGGGCGGCGTCACCTTCGCATGCGCACCCTCGATCGACGTTTCGGCGTCACGGTCGGCGGGTTCGGCGTCGGCCATGCCTGCTTCGACGCGGTGCGAGCGGGAAGTCGCGCGTGCGACATCCGCCGGCGACGGCGCGCGTTTGCGCTGTCGGTCTCGCTGCTTGTCGTTGTTCTTGCTGTTCAGGTTGTTCTTGCTGTTCAGGGCAGGGTCGGCACCGGCGCGATGGTCGGTCCCAGCGGTATCGGCGCGCCGGTTGTCCTGTGCGCGGCGTCGTCGACGACCCCTGCGCGAGCGGCGCGACGGGCCTGGTTTGCCAGCCGAACCAACGCCCGAGTTGCCCACCGGTTTCCCGCCGGAACCAGTCGATGTACCCGCGGCGTTGCCGGTCGTCGCTCCTGAATTTCCACCTGAAATACCGCCGTGACCAGCCGACGAGACGTCGCCTGAGACGTCTGCGCGGTTGGTCGGGGACTCGGTGGACACAGACTCGATGCTAGCCGCTGGTCACCTGCCGTTTGCCCAGTGCCGTGGGTGCGCGCGAACGGAACCGCTCAGAAGGGGGTTCGGCGCGGGTGCCGGGATGTTTCTGCGGTGCCCACGACGGTAGGCTGGCGTGCCGTGACCGACCCGACCGCATCGAACGCACGCATCGAGCGCCGCACCAGGCTTCTCGCGGCCGCCGCGGTCACCCTCCAGGGGCTTTCCGACGTTCTGGCGCCGCTCGGTGAGCGCTTTGCGACGGCTGATCACGAGTTGTACCTGGTAGGCGGTTCGGTGCGAGACGCGGTGCTCGGGCGCCTCGGCAACGACCTCGATTTCACCACCGACGCCCGCCCCGACGAGATCACCCGCCTGCTCACCGGATGGGTCGACGCGATCTGGGACACCGGCATCGAGTTCGGCACGATCTCGGCACGCAAGGGCGACGTGATGATCGAGATCACGACGTTCCGCGCCGACCAGTACGACCGCGTCGGGCGAAATCCAGAGGTCACCTTCGGCGATTCACTCGAAGCCGACCTCGTGCGCCGCGATTTCACGATGAACGCCATGGCCGTCGCGATCGGCCCGACCGGGCCAGCGGAGTTCCACGACCCGCTCGACGGAATGACAGCCCTCCTCGCCGGAATCATCGATACCCCTGCGACGCCTCAGGAGTCGTTCAACGACGATCCACTGCGCATGCTTCGCGCGGTGCGGTTCGTCTCGCAGCTCGGGTTCCGGCTCGCGCCGCGCGTGTTCGACGCGATCACCGCGATGGCCGACGAGATCAACCGCATCACCGCTGAGCGAGTGCGGGCCGAACTCGACAAACTCATCCTCGGCGAGCATCCCATCGAGGCGATCGATGTTCTGGTCGAGACCGGACTCGCCGATCGCGTGCTCCCCGAGATACCGGGCATGCAGCTCACCATCGACGAACATCACCAGCACAAGGACGTCTATCAGCACTCGTTGACCGTCTTGCAGCAGGCGATCGACCTCGAACGGGGCGACCCCGACCTCATCCTGCGCTGGGCCGCGCTGCTGCACGACATCGGCAAACCCGCGACCCGACGACACGAGCCCGACGGCGGCGTGAGCTTCCACCACCACGAGGTGGTCGGCGCGAAGATGGTGCGAAAGCGTATGCGCGCCTTGAAGTATCCGAAGGCCGTCGTCGAAGACGTGGCGACCCTGGTGTTCCTGCACCTGCGGTTTCACGGCTACGGAGAGGGTCGGTGGACCGATTCGGCTGTCCGACGCTACGTCACCGACGCCGGTCCGCTGCTCGATCGACTCAACAAGCTTGTGCGCGCCGACTGCACCACCCGTAACAAGCGCCGGGCTCGGCGGCTGCAGGAGAACTACGACAGCCTCGAAGAACGGATCACCGCGCTGGCAGCCGCGGAGGACCTCGAACGGGTGCGCCCCGACCTCGACGGCAACGCGATCATGGAGATCCTGCAGATCCCTGCCGGACCGGTCGTCGGACAGGCGTGGCGGTATCTGAAGGAATTGCGCCTCGACCGCGGCCCGCTGTCGCACGAGGAGGCCGTCGCGGCGCTTCGCGAGTGGTGGGCCGAGCGCGGAGAGGGTTAGCCGACGGCCTGCCACTCAGTGCGGTGCGTACACGTCGATGGCGCCCGGGATGATGTCGAAGACGGTGGGTAGCGACCCGACGATGTCGCCGTCGAGTGACACGTCGGCAGGCGGGTCGCAGTACAGGTCCACCTCGCGACCCTGCATGTCTTTGAACAGCGGATTCTTCTCGACGCGGCTGTAGAGCACCTGGGCGAGACCGCGCAGCAGCGAAAGTCGCGGGAGGTGCCGGGGGTGGGAGCCCATCACGATGTCGAAGACGCCGTCGTCGGCGCTGGCGTGGGGTGCGATCCGCATGCCGGCGCCGTACGTCGGGCCGTTGGCGATGGCGGTGAATGCGGCGTCGGTCTCGACCTCGACGTCGTCGACGCGCACTTGATAGTGGTGTCGATTGAGCTTGGGAAGTTGTCGCAGCGCGGCCAGGGCGAAGAGTGCGCGCCCGCTCGGCCAGGACAGATCCCGGGCGCGTTCGGCGACGGCCGCGTCGAATCCCGTCGCGGCGATGGTGCAGAACAGGTCGACGGTGCCGTCGGAGAAGGAAGCGCGACCGAGGTCGATGCGCCGCGTGTTGCCGTCGAGGACGATCGCGACAGCACGTGCGACGTCGTCGAGCGGAATGTCGAGCATGCGCGCGGCGTCGTTTCCGCTGCCTGCGGGGATGATTCCCAGCGGCAGCCGATTGCTGTGAACTGCGCGCAGCACTGTCTGAACGGTTCCGTCGCCACCCACGACGACGATCGCGTCGGCTCCGCGTTCGGCCGCGTTGGCGGCGAGCTGTGCGCTCTGTTCGCGCGTGTCGGCGGTCAGGACTTCGTGGCTGACGCCCCGGCCGCGCAGCACGGCTGTTGCGGCACCGAGGACGCGTTGTCCGGCGCCGTGACCCGACGTCGGGTTGGCGACGATCGCGAGGTGACCGACCGCGCTCTTACTCTCTGGGCTCGCAGACATCGAGGATCAGTCTGTCACATTGGCTCTCGGCAAAGGGGCAGGTCACACTGGTGGGTCGTCAGACCAAGTTGAACGTTTTACGCAAGTGCCTGGCGGTGTGAGCGGTTCTGATTGGCGCACTAATAGCCCCCGCGCGAAGCGCGCTAATAACCCATCGTGCGCAGGGCGTCGGCGAGGCGGTCGAGCTGCTCGCGTGTGACGTCGAGGTGCGGGCTGATTCGGAGGACCGACGTGTCGCCCGCGAGGGGGGCACGCCAGGAGTCGGCGGCGGTCACCAGCAGGCCGAGTTCGAAGAGTTTGTCGCGCGCCTGGTGGACGTCGGCGTTCTGGAATCCGGGAGGTGGGGCAAGGGTGACGATGGCCGACGGTTCGTCGACCGGTTCGAGCACCTGCCAACTGCCGATCCCGTCGAGCCGCTCGCGGGTGGTGCGGCCGATCGTGGCGAGTTCGCGGAAGACCCGCTGCTGACCGGTCTGGAGCACCTCGGACACTGCGACGCCGAGGCCGAGCATGCCCGCGATGAACGACTGCGACGGGTCGACCTCGACAGGGCGCAGCGAATCACGGCGCACGGCGAGGAATCCGACGCCCCGGGGGCCGGTCAGCCATTTGCGGCTGGTGCCGTAGACGACGTCGGCGCCGGTGACCGTCGGTACGTGTCCGACGGCCTGCGCCATGTCGGCGACGACGGGCACGCCCACCTGATGAGCGACCTCGACGATCCGCGCCACAGGCTGCACTGCACCCGACATCGAGCCGACGTGGCAGATGTGGATGAAGTCGGGCTGCTCGAATTGCAGCATGTTCTCCAGCGCGTCCGTGTCGACGTGGCCGTACACGTCGCCGTCGGGAAGCGGCCGGACGGCGTAGCCGCGGCGCTCGAACTCGACGAGGTTGGGCCCGAACTCGTTCTTGGCAACCCAGACCGTCGACGCCATGGGCAGACTCCAAGAGGTCAGCAGCGTGCGTAGTGCGGCACGGGCACTCTCGCGGTAGGTGAGCTCGTCAGGGGTGTGACCGAGGAGTTGGGCGATGTCGCGCTTGTCCCTGGCGATCTCTTCCGCGCGGTCGTCTGCTGCGACGTACGAACCGCGTTCGGCCTCACGCCACAGATGCGCCGACACTGTCCCGATGACAGCGTTCGACGAACGTCCCGCCGACGCGGCATCCAGGTGTGTGATCGCCGGCTCGAGACGAGCGCGGTGGAATTGCTCTCCCAGCTCGCTCACATACATGAACAAAACGTACCGTGCTCACAAAACGCACCGTGCTGCGTCCTGGGGAATCTTGGGGAGTCCATAACGGAACCAACCAGCCCCGCTGAACGTCTGATGACGCGTGGATCCCTTGATCGAGTACGTGTTCGGCCCCGGCGATGGCACGTTGAGCCGTTGGTCGAGCGCTGCCGACCTCGACCTCGACGCCGACGGCACCCTCGACGCGGTCAGCATCGACTTCGACGGTGACGGACGTGCCGACGACGCCATGTGGGATGTCGACGGCGACGGCCACGCCGACGTCGCAGCACTCGACATCGACGACGACGGCCGACCCGAGCGCCAGTACCGCGACTCGGGACGCGGCCTGTGGGATGTCGCGGTGGGGCAGGGCGTCACCGCAGGTCAGGGCAAGGCGCCCGAGCCGACGCCGCGCGCCGGGCGTCAACCCTCGACACAGCGGCTCGACCTCGACGGAGACGGCAGAGTCGACGCCGAGGTCGTCGATACCGGGGTCGCTGATCCCGGGGCGGGAGGCTCGGGAGCCGAGCGTCGGCTCTATGTGGATTCCGACGGTGACGGCGATTTCGACACCGTGCTCGTCGACTCCGACGGCGACGGGATCGCCGACGCGGCCTTCGGTGCCGATGCGCCCGAGTTCGGCAGATAAGAGTCCGAGTGCTTCTCCTGCTCACGCTCGTGGCGGGCGTGCTCGGCTGCGTGGTGGCTCGCGCCGACCAGCTCGTCGCGTCCCGGGTGCACGAACCGCACGGCGGCGATTCCGACCAGGTAGATCACCACGGCAACCACGACGAGTGCCGGCGTCCGGCCGTCGGGCGCAATCGTGGTGGCGGCGATTGCGATCGCAGCGACGTAGGCGATGTTGAACACCGCGTCCTGGACCGAGAACACCTGGCCACGCACGGCGTCGTCGATGTCGACCTGCATCGACACGTCGCCGCACAGCTTGGCAACCTGGCCGATGAGGCCCAACACCACCGCGGAGATGCAGAAGACGACGAACGAGAAGGAGAGCAGCGACAGTTCCGCGACGGCTCCGACTGCCAGTGCGGTGATCAGCGTCGCCTTGCGACCGAATCGATCCACAGCGACCGGCGTGATGAATGCCGCAGCCAATGCGCCCGCTGCGGTGCAGCCGACGACGGCGCCGACACGGTCGAGGCCATCCCCGGATCCCGAATGGCGCGCGAGAACCAGCAGCATCAGCGTATTGATACCGAACACCACGCGATGCGCCCCGATCGCCGAGAGTGCGGCGGCCACCGGTTTGCAACCTGCGACGGCGATCGCGCCGTGCTGCAGACCAACGGCAACGGCGTGCACCGCCGAGCGGCCGGGATCGTCGGGGTGATCGGGACCGAGTTGCAGTCGCGGAAATCCACGTGCGAGGTACGCCGCGAGGATGGACATCACCACGGCCGCGATCATCGTGATCGCGCTGCCCGTGTTGTCCGATCCGGCGAGCAGGCGCACCCCCATCGCGAGGACAGCACCCACCGAGAGCATGAACCCGCCGAGCGTCGTGAACAGCGCGTTGGTCGCGACGATGACATCTTGCGACGCGACATGGGGGAGTCCGGCGGACAGACCGGATGCCACGAAGCGGCTGGCGCCGGTCACTGCGAGTGCACCGACAAGCACAACCGTGTCGGGGGTTCCCGTGGCGATGGCGATTGCGACGAAAGCGATCATCAGACCGCGAATCAGGTTGGCGTACAACAAGACAGCTCGACGGTCCCAATGGTCGAGGAGCGCTCCGGCGAAAGGACCGATGACCGAGTACGGGAGCAGCAGCACTGCCATGCCACCTGCGACGGCGAGCGGATCGGCGTGGCGTTCGGGATTGAACAACACTCCACCGACCAGCGCTGCTTGAAACACGCCGTCGGTCAGTTGGCTGGCGAGGCGCACGGAGAGCAGCCGTCCGAGACCAGGAGAACTGCGTAACGACTCGAGAAAATCGCGCCACGCGCCACGCACAGATCGGCCGTCGCGCGCAGTGGAGCTCACCAATCAAGAGTACCGACCTGCACGCATAAGGCATGCGATGATAATCACTGTGGGTGGTGACAACGCGGACGATTTCTCACCCGAGAACTCCGACGGAGCCGAGGGTGGCGGTATGCCTGATGCCCGCGACATGGAGTCGGCCAACAGCGTGCGGGCGGGTACCTTGCTTCTCGCTTCGACAGACCTGACCGAACCCACATTCGCGCGCTCGGTCATCTACATCATCGAACACAACGACGGCGGCAGCCTCGGCGTGATCCTCAACCGGATGAGCCAGACCGCGGTCCACAACATCCTTCCGCAGTGGACTGATCTCGCCGCGTCGCCGCAGGCGCTGTTCATCGGAGGTCCGGTGAAGCAGGATGCAGCGTTGTGCCTGGGAGTCACGAAACACGGCGTCGACATCGAGGGAATCGAAGGGCTTCGTCCGGTCGACGGCCGGGTGGTACTCGTCGACCTCGACGCCGACCAAGAACTTCTCGCCGAGGTCCTCGAGGGCGTGCGCATCTTTGCTGGATACGCGGGTTGGGGGATAGGCCAGCTCGACGCGGAGCTCGCCCAGGACAGTTGGCTGCTCGCCTCGGCGCTTCCACGCGACCTACTCGCACCGCCGACCGTCGACGTGTGGGCAGATGTCTTGCGACGCCAGCCCTGGCCCATGCCGCTGCTCGCGACCTTTCCGATCGACGTCGACCAGAACTGACGATCCCGCCGCCCCGCCGAGATCCCCCGCCGAGATCCAATGTCGGCCGACCGTTCTGAGCAGCGCCCAATCACATCTGCCCAACCACGTCTGCCCCGCCACCGTAGTGGTGGCGGGGTGTAGACGGGTTGCGGCACAACGAGATTCGACGTTGCGCCCGGGTCCGCGCGTCGTACTGGTTGGCGCGACGGTCAGGCTGCGTCGGCCAACGGTGGGCCGAGGCTGTCTGGCGGGTCGACGCCGTGGGGTGCGATGGGGCTGGCTGGTGGGGCAGGGCCCGTTGATGGGTTGGGGTCTGTGGGCGGGTCGGGGTCGAGTTCGAGTGGCCTGGGGAGGTTCCATCGGATGTCGACCCGCCTGCCGAGGCGCCGAGTATCTGCGGAAGGCATCCCATCCAACAGCGCGAGTTCGACTCCGGTAAGCGTCTGACATGTCACCTGCCTGCTCGGCAAGTCCGGCACCGAGGACGGCGACACCATCCAGGCACCCACTGCGTCCGCGACGATCTCGGCGTCCGGTGTACCCGAGCCTCGCACGCCGATCTCGGTGACTGTCGCGTCTGTGCCTATGCCTGTTGTGCGTGCTGCGGCTTGGTTGCTGGTGTGTTCGGCGGTGAGGTAGTCGCGGAAATCAGCTGTGACGTCGGCGATGCGGTTGATGTGTTCGGGATTCTCCGGCATACCCGGCTTGGCGTTGAGCCGCCACGCAACACGTCCGGTATCAGGTCCTTCGGTGATCATGCGGGTCGTGAACTGGCCGGGCTTCGTGCCGACCCGCCGGTTGTGCACATCACACGCAGGCACCAACTGGTCGATGTCAGTCAAGCCGCCGTCGGCCCAGTCTTTCGCGGCGTGATGCATCTGCACCCTGCTCGCGGGCTGATTACAACCCGGTGCCGAACACATCTTCCCGCCGGGTGAGGCGAATGAGGCCAACCGTTGTCCCAGCGACGCGATCCGCTTCGACCGACCCAAATACAGCGGCACGCTGGTGTGCTCACCGAACACCGCCAAATACTGGCTGGCCCCGGTGGAGGCGGCCATCTCGATCACGTCGCCGATCGGGAGGAGTGTTCCGGACGTGGTTTGTGCGATCCCTGCCTGCTCTTCGAGTTCCTGCAGGCTGGTGGTGACGATCACCTGAATCGGCAACCCACGGTGGGTGTTGCCGAGCATGCCGGATTCCAACACCTGGCCGAGTAGTGCGGAGAAGGCGTCGTGGTTGCGTTGTGCGGGTGAGCGTTCATCACGCAGCGCAGCTGCCGCGACCTGTTCGGCATTCGCCATGGTGATCGGCCCGACCGGCGACTCCGGGTCGTCCGGGTTATTCATGCCGGGTTTGGCCCACGCGTCCAACACCGTGTCGAGTCGGGCGCGGGCGATCGGATCCAAATCAGCGGTCAACCGCGACATCAACTGCGCGTTCTGCCGGTTCACCCACAGGCGGCGTCGACGTTTACGATCCTTCGAGGTGGTCAGCGTCCCATCCGGATC
>NZ_LZTE01000045.1:0-66920 GCF_001665925.1 Gordonia sp. 852002-50816_SCH5313054-c | reverse complement strand
ACGGTTAGCGACCTCGATGACCGGAGCACCGTCGGCGACTTCGGTGACCGCACGGAACCTGACCTCCACACGCACCCGTGCAGCGATCTCAGCATCGGATTCAGTCTCAGCAGAGAAGGACACCCCCCACACTCTGACTGCGACCACCGACAAGCGTGAGACGTCAACGATGTCCCGACGACACGACGTCAAGCATGTCCCGAGCCCTTACACGTCACATCCGGGAACATCGCCACGACACCGGCCGGCGTTCGATCGCCCTTGTTCAGCCGGTCGGACGGTTCGACCATTCACAAGCCGCAGTTCACGTCGCGTAGCGGTCTCCTAGCAACCCGCCGCTTCAGCACTGCAACCTCGAACTATGACGCGCCGGCCGGGGAGCAGTGCTGGCCTGAGGATTCTGACAAGTTAGTGAGAACCCACAGGTGACAAGATCATGAGAAACCCCAGTTCGCGACTGACAAAGAGGATGAGATCCTACAGGCGGAATTTGGGGGGCGTTGAGATCTGCCTCCGGGCCCGCGCCGGCCGAACGTGGCGGCTCCAGGGCTAAATGTGTGTCTTATCGAAGGATGTGGGTGCTGCAACGCCCACATCCTTCGATTGGACACACATTGAGGGGCGCGGGGGCCGGTCACTGCCCCAACGCTGACGGAACGGACCACTTTCACAGCTGCCGGAACATTTCGGGTGGCCGGACGAATCGAACCGACACATACCGATTCGACGTCACGGAAGGTCCGACAATGTCTCGAAGCACGAGTGCTCGCCCACCATCGACAGCGGGGAGCCTGCTCAGATCTGGTCGACGAGCAGTGGTCGGCGTGATTCTCGCCGTAATGGCGTCGATCGCCCTGATCGTGGCGACGCCGTCACAGGCGTTTGCCGCGCCCGCACCGGACTGCTCGACGCTCCACTCGCGAGTCCAGGCACTCCAGTCGCAGGCGAACACGCTCAAGGGCCAGATCGACGCGCACAACTCCCGCGCCGGCGGCGTCGACAGGACGAACGCCGGGGCCGTCGGCGCCTACAACGCCGAAGCTCAGCAACTCAACGGCCAGCGCGATGCCCTGCAGGCACAGGCCAACGGGCTGCAGTCGGAGCTTTCAGCGTGCGGTTCGAAGGAGACAGCGCCAGCGATCCCGAACACCGACGGCAGCACGCCGACGCCACCTGCACCGCCCGCGCCGGCGAAGCCAGAGGTGCCTGCGAAGCCCGCGCCCCCGAAGTCGGACGCCAAGCCCGCGCCGCAGAAGTCCGCACCCGCACAGCCAAAACCCACCGCACCGAAATCCGCGCAGCCGGCGCCCGCGAAACCGCAGCCCGCGGAACCCGCACCGAAGCAGTCCGCACCGAAGCAAACCACGACCGCGAAGCCGACCGGCGTCGAGCAGCGCAACGCTCCGATGCAGAGCAAGGTCAACGATCCGGAGTACCGCGCGAAGTACTACCAGAAGCAGGGATCCGACGGTGTCATCAAGCGTAAGCCGGGCAGCGGCGTCGACGCGAATGGCGATCTGGTTCCGGCCATCCGCGAGAATCCGAAGAAGCCGGGGAGCTTCGTCGAATCCCACTCGTCGCCGACAGTCCGTGCCAAATTCGACGGCCCGGCTCAGCAACGCGCGCCGACCAGTGCCGAATCGTCGCAGATGCGCGAGAGTGTTGCTGCTCGGAACCGGGCCGTCGGTGATGTGAAGCGACTCAAGGCCGAAAGAGCGACCCAGCAGAAGACGGACGGCAAGGTCGATCCACGGACCGAGTCCGAGCTGAAGGATGCCTACCGTCGGCAAACCACGCAGGGCGAGCAGCTCGGCGAGGCGGCGGGACGACAGGCCATCGCGCGTGACTACCCGTCGTCGAAGTACGACGTTCGTGAGCTGACAAGCGCCCGTGGACAATCGGGTGCCGGCAGCCCGGACCAGGTGTTCGTGGTGCGACCCAAAGCGGGAGGCTCCGAGAGGATGGTCGTCCAGGAGGTCAAGGGGCCGTCGTCCAAGGCGGGATCTCGGATCGGCCTCGATGGCCAACGGTACGAACAGGGAACCCGCGGCTACTTGGATGCACTGATCGACGAGATGGCCCGAAACGGCGACCCACGCGCATTGAGCATGCGGAGCGCGCTCAACCGCGGTGCACTCAGCTACCGTCTCGTGAAGGCGCGCGTGTCGGGTGACGAGTGGGCAGGCTACAGCGTTCGCAACTTCGACATCGGATAGGACGACACGATGCAATCAGTGACAAGGCACGCACTTGGCCGATCGATCGACGAACTGCGTGAATCGGCAACCGAATCAGACGACGCCCTGGTATCGCACTTCGAGGACATCAGCCTCTACCCGGAGTCGACGATGCCGACCGCGGCACTCGCGGCCACCGGCGCCGCAGCACTCCACTTCGGATCAGACCCTTCCGGGGCACGCGTCGAGACCCGCGTCGCTGCCCGACGGGCCGAGCAGATCTACCTCGGGATGTACCAACTCGCAGCGCTCCCGCCGGGCGAACCATTCGTCCTCGAGATGGACTCTGCGGGTCTGCGCAGTCACGGCACCGGGCACAATCCCCGCGCGGTGAACGCACAGATCTGGCTCGACGCGTACTGGTGGGCGCGCGCCACACGCAACGGGACTGCACGCGAGACGCTCGACGCCGTCGACCCCGCACTGTTGACGCAGGGCAGCCGCAACGACGCGGCGATGCTCGGACTCGTCGAGGCGCTACAGGCACGCGACCGCAAAGACCCACAGTGGGCTGAGATGCTCAGCGCCTGTGTCTCACAAGTCAATTCGCCAACGATTTCGACGAAGGAAGAGGCCAGGCTGCTGCAGCTGGACCTGTTCGGGGTACTGGCCACCATCGGCAATGAACCCGACGACCAGGGCAACTTCACCGAGCAACTGACCGACGCCCTGACCGACCACCGGGCGTACTGGGGTGCCAGCGAAGAACGCAGCGGCACACCCCGCGGCTTCTTCTCGCTCCCGCTGTTCGGCCTGTGCGCCATGGCGTTCGACGAGGGTATGACGATCGACGTCGAATCCGACTATCTGCCCGTCGAACTCATTCAGAACCCGCCCTGGATGTTCGAGCTGGACTAGAGCGCTCCGAATCACCGACTTCCGCGCCAACCCGCCAGCTAAATATGTGTCGTATTGAAGGATGTGGGTGCTGCAGCACCCACATCCTTCGATTGCACACACATTCAGGGCGCGGCGCGTCGACTGTGACCCCGCGCGAACCAATCCGATGTGCCAGCGTCCACGAACAGTGAGTGAGGAACACCCCGCCGGAGGCAACGGACGAATATGGAGACGGCCACGTGACAACGCTTGCACGGCTGGTGGTTCGTCATCGGTGGTGGGTTATCGCGGCGTGGATCGTCGTCGCGCTCTGTGGTGCGTTCGGGGCGTCCCGCGCGACGAGTGCGCTGAGCTACGACTTCAGCCTCCCCGGCCAGTCCGGGTATGAGACCAACGCCGACATCACACGAGAATTCGGCTCCGGTGGCGACAATGCGCCGGTGTTGCTGGTCAGCAAGGCCGCGGCCGGCGGCAGCGTCGACGTCGAGTCCGGTAGCCGGATCGCGGCAGCGGCGGCGTCGGCGGCACCGGGCGCCCGAATCGCTTCCTACACAACCCATCCCGAACTGATCTCCCGCGACCGGTCGACGGCGGTCACGGTCGTCTATCCGCAGGTGGTTCCGGGCGCCGACCCCTATGTCACGACCCTGCCCGCCTTGCAGCAGGTGGCCGAGGAGTCGACGTCGGCAACCACAACGGTCGCGGTCACCGGCGTCGACGCCCTGAACGCGGGAGGCGGGGGCGGCGTCAACGTTCTCGTGGAGACCATCGTCGGTGGCGTCGGAGCTCTGGTGGTGCTGGCGCTCGTCTTCGGATCGTTCTTGGCCATCACACCGCTGCTCACCGCGGCGGCGTCGATCCTCACGACGTTCCTCATTCTCTGGGGACTGACGTCGATCACCGAGGTGTCGTTCATCGTGCAGTATCTCCTCGCGCTGATCGGTTTGGGAGTGGCGATCGACTACGCGCTCCTGATCGTCACCCGATGGCGAGAGGCCCGCGGCAATGGGTACGACGGCGAGCAAGCGGTCGAGCAGACTCTGGCGACCGCTGGACGCGCCGTGCTGTTCTCGGGCATCACCGTCGCGGTGAGTCTGGCGGCGCTGATCGCTCTCCCCGTGCCGTTTCTGCGGAGTATCGGATTCACCGGGCTGCTCATCCCGCTGATCAGTGTGGTCGCCGCGCTCACGTTGGTGCCCGCGCTGCTGTCCGTCGCGGGAACCAAGCTCGAATGGCCCCACCGCAGATCGACATCGCCGGACAGCCGATTGTGGCGACGCGTCGGGACGGTAGTTGTCAGACACCGCTGGGCGTCGACCGCGATCGCCATCATCGTTCTGGCCGTCCTCGCGATACCTGTTGCCTCACTGAATCTCTCGTCCCCGACAAACGCCTCGCTCGCGTCCGTCGGAGGCCCGGCCGGGCAGGCAGTCGACGCCGTCGCCGACGCCGGTCTCGGGTCCGGACTCACCACGCCCGTCGAGATCGTCACGGACTCACCGCAGAGCATCGTCGAAGCACTTCGCGGCCAACCGGGAGTTGCAGGAGTTGTGGCGCCGACCGAGTGGCAGCGCGGCTCGACGCACATCGTCGACGCCTGGACGACGGTGGACTCGTCCACTCCGGAGGGAGGTCGCGCCGCCGCCGACATCCGCACGGTTGCCGAACAGCACGGCGGGAGAGTCGGCGGGATAACCGCCCAGAACGCGGACTTCATCGACGCCGTGTACGGAAACATCTGGTGGGTACTACTTCTCATCGTGGTCGTGACATTCGCCCTGCTCGCAACGGCACTACGTTCGATCGTGCTGCCGCTGAAAGCGCTTGTGCTCAACGCATTCTCGCTGGCGGCGGCATTCGGGGTCACGGTGTTCATCTGGCAGGAGGGCCACGGAACGTCGCTGCTGTTCGGTCAGGACGGTGCAGGTGCCATCACCATCTGGATTCCGGTGGCCGTCTTTGCCTTCCTGTTCGGACTCTCCATGGATTACGAGGTCTTCCTACTGAGCCGCATCAAGGAAGAACACGACGCCGGCGCCAGTACCGACACCGCCACCATCGACGGCGTCGCGCGGACCGGACGTCTGGTGACCTCGGCTGCGCTCATCCTGTTCCTGGCATTCATCTCACTCGCGCAGGTGCCCGTGACCGATGTCAAGATACTCGCGACAGCGCTGGCACTCGGAATCATCTTGGACGCCACCATTGTTCGCGGCGTTCTGGCTCCAGCTCTCGTTGCAGCGCTGGGTCCCGCCAACTGGTGGGTGCCGAAGTGGTGGCCCGGACGTCGCTCTCGTCAGCTCCAGACTGAAAGACGCACTGCCAGTTGAGACTCGGAGCCTTGCCTCACGTGATCGCAGCGATGGTCCTATCCGACATCCGTGGTGACACGAAGTCGATGGCGGGCAGCAGGTAGCGCACGACGGCCGGCGACACCTCCTCGGGTCGGTGGGTGATTGCACGAACGATCCAACTCGCCGCCTCGTCGACCTCCAGCGCGCCGACGTCGTCGTATTCGGCTGTGGGAGCGATCATCTCGGTACGCACCAGCGGGAAGTAGACGTTGGTCGCCGTAACTCCCTCTGGCCGTTCGGCGTTCAGGCTGCGACCGAAGATCGCCAGTGCGCTTTTCGACCCCGCGTAGGCCGAGAACCTCGGAAACGTGTTGGCGTGCAGCGCCCAGGTGCACACGTTGACGAGCTGCCCCTCGCCACGTTCGACCATGCCAGGCAACAGCCCGAGTGAGAGCTGCACGGCGGCAAGGTAGTTGAGTCGTGTTGTGCGCTGATAGTCGTGGAACCGTTCGGTCGAGTCGACGATGGTGCGTCGAATCGAGTGGCCTGCATTGTTCACCAGAACGTCTACGGATTCTTCGGCGAGGTCGGCGATGAGTCGGTCGGTGGACGCCTCGTCGGAGAGATCGCACACCCGGTACTCGCAGCCGGTCTCGGTGGCCAGCTCGCGCAGCTTCTCCTCACCGCGCGCCACACCGATCACACGCGCTCCACTCGCAACGAGTTGGCGCGCCGACTCCCGACCGATCCCCGCCGACGCCCCGGTGATCACGACGGTCAGACCTGCGACGTCGCGGCCGCGCCCCGCCAGCGCGGCGTCGACGAATCCCGGTACAAAGCTTCGTCGCTGGACAAGAGCCTGGACCCTGCGCTGAATCGACATCGATCTCCCTTGATCCGCGTGCTCACCCGTGAAGCACTAACCCCCGAACCTAGCCCTCCCGATCGAGAACGTCGGCGACATCCGGGGCGATCTCGCGAAGGATGCAGCGCGCAGACCTCCCGAGCGCGGCGAGATCCGCGGGACTGAGCGGGTCGACCACCGCCCGACGGACCTCCACCGCATGTCCGGGCGCGCACTCGGTCAGCTTGCGCACGCCGTCATCGGTGATCTGCGCCAGCGTGTGCCTCCCGCCGCCAGGGTTGACAACGCGCGCCACCCAGCCCGAACGTTCGAGTCGCGTCATCGCATGCGACAGCCGCGACAGTGAACTCTGCGTCAGTAGAGCGAGGTCGGACAGCGGGCGGGTGCGGTCGGGCGACGACTCCAAACGGACCAGAACGTGGTACTCGAACATGTTCAGCCCGGCGTCGCGTTTGAGTTGCGAGTCGAGCGCGGCGGGCAGCGTCGTCAGTAGTGCCATCACCGATTTCCACTCCCTGAGCTGCGCGTCGTCGAGCCATGGTGCATCAGACATGGTGCCCAGCATACGCTGACTTGAACATTCAAGTCAGTGCGTGTAGCTTTAGTTGAACATTCAACAACCCGTCTGTCACAGCAGCGGTCTACCCAGGAGCTGTCATGTTCATCGCAACCGTCGTCATCGCCATCGTGTTCGCACTGATGCTCGTCTTCTCGGGAGTGGGCAAACTGCGCCACGACCCCAAGCAGATGGGCGTGATGACCGAGGTCGGATTCCCCCAGGACAAGGTGGGCCTCCTCGCGCTCGCCGAGTTCGCGGGAGCGATCGGCCTCATCGTCGGCTTGTTCTGGTGGCCGATCGGCGTCGCAGCAGCGATCGGAACCTTCCTCTACTTCCTCGGCGCAGCGATCTTCCACCTGCGCGCAGGCGACAAGAACATCGCGCCCGTCGTCGTGCTGATGCTCGTCTCGATCGCTTACATCGTCCTGCGTCTGCTGAGCATCTGACAGCTGTATCCAAAGCGGGCGCCTGACCGCAGCGAACGGGCCGCCTCAGCCGCCCGCGAAGAACAAGCTGAGCGCCCGCGCGGGTTCCAGCGCGCTCGATATGTTGGCGACGCACAGCACCAGCACCGCCGCGGCCACCGTCAACGTGGTCGCGGCGGTTGCGGTTGCCGGAAGCGTCGAGTAGCTCAGTGCACCAATACCATTCGATGCAGCACGTCGGCCGCGCCACAGTCGAACCGCGAGTACGCCGAGTATCGCCACGAATACCGCGGACAGCACCGCCACCACGACGTGGTAGCGCGCGAAGTCGGCCACGAGGTGATCGGCAACCGGCGACGCACCCGGCGTGGCGATCCCGTGACGCACAGCGTCGATCGCCCCCGCCAGTGACGAATCACGTTGCGCGGGAAGCAATGACACCGCAGAAGACAGCGGCGCAATCGCACCCTGGATGTTGGCCATGAGCAACGCAGCGGCACTGACCGTTCCGAGTGAAGCGGCCACGCCGGCGACCACATAGCCCACCGTCCGCCCGCGGCCCTCAGCCAGGCGCCCCTGAGACGACCTACCCTGATACGACACCCAGAGTCGTCGGCACGCCGAGCACAACACCAGCAGCGCCAGCGCGGCGATCACCGCTTTCGCGACGTGATAGCGCGCCCAGTAGTCGACGACGGTCCTGAGGCTATCCGGGAGCACCGCGCTTCCCGAGCCCGAATAGTCGATGAATGCGTTGCGCATCGACTGCACAAGTCGCGTGTTGTCGCCGTATCCCCCGTAATGGCCGCCCGCGAGATAAGCGGGCGCGAACACGAAGGCGATGCCGAGCACCGCGAGTATGCCCGCGTACGTTCCGGCCCACTTACCCGATGATGTCGACGTCACCCGACCGACAGTAGCGCCGCGTACGCGGCCATGGCCTTGCCCGATGAGATGAGCGGATCGCGGGACCTCAACGTACGCGCCATCACGAATGCGCCCTCGAGAGCCGCCAGTACCGCGACGACGAGATCGCGTGCGGCTGGTGTTGTCATTCCTCGCGCAGACAACAGCTTCGTGCCCGCGGTGATCCACTCGTCGAAGATCTCTCCAGTCGTCGCGCGCAGATCGGGTTCCACATCGGCCACCTCGCCCGCAATGGTCCCCACCGGGCACATATTGGCCCAGCCCGTCGCTTCGGCGGCATCTGCTGCCTCGCGAAAGGCAGACTCGATCGCCGTCGGAATGTCGTCACCCGCCATCATCAATCCGCCGACCAACTGGGCGTATGCCTGACCCATCGAGCGGAGGGCCGCGCCTGCGACTTGTCGCTTGCCCCCTGGAAAGTGGTGGTACAGGGAGCCGTTGGGCACTCCCGCGGCGTCGAGAACCTGCTTGATGCCCGTGGCCGAGTAACCACGACGACGCAACGACTCACCCATCGCGACGACGATCCGCTCCGCAGTCTGGCCGTCCTCGGCTGTGACTTTTTCCGACCGTGCTCCCGTTGACACCTTCACAGCTTAGAGCAAGTGCTCTAGAGTGGTTGCTCTAGATCACCTGCTCCAGATCGGTCGG
This sequence comes from Gordonia sp. 852002-50816_SCH5313054-c, assembly GCF_001665925.1. Taxonomy (NCBI): domain Bacteria; kingdom Bacillati; phylum Actinomycetota; class Actinomycetes; order Mycobacteriales; family Gordoniaceae; genus Gordonia; species Gordonia sp. 852002-50816_SCH5313054-c. The sequence goes on along the minus strand of NZ_LZTE01000045.1, from coordinate 58,122 downwards.
TAGATCCAATAACAGTGGAGGTCCGATGAACCACAAGCTCAGCTCCGTCGACATACCCGCAGGGAGCCTCGACTCCGTCGACGAGGGCAGCGGTCCCCCCGTGGTGTTGCTGCACGGTTTGTTCATGGACCACACCCTCTGGGATCAGGTCATGCCGTTGCTCCCGTCCGGCTTCCGCTACCTGAGACCAGTCCTCCCACTTGGCGCGCATCGTCGCGCAATGAACTCCGACGCCGACCTGCGGATGCCGGGAATGGTGAACCTCGTCGCAGACTTCCTCGACGCCCTCGACCTCGACGACGTGACACTCGTTCACTCCGATTGGGGCGGCGGACTGTTCCTGACCGCAGCGAAACGCGACCAGCGGGTGGGACGACTCGTGATCCTGCCGTGCGAGGCGTTCGAGAACTTCCCTCCAGGATTGCCCGGCAAAATGGCCACCGTGTCGGCACATCTTCCTGGCGGCCTGACTCTCGCGGCACGGCTACTCCGAATTCGGTGGCTGCGCAACACGCCGTTGCTCTTCGGCTGGATGACAGCTCGCCCGATTCCCGACGCTGTTGTCGAGGGGTGGACGAAATCCGTACTCTCCGACCGCAACGTTGCGCGCGACCTGGCCTCCTACGCCTCCACGCGATTCGACGCGTCGAGCCTCATCCGTGATACCGAGGCGCTTCGCGAATTCAGGGGAGATGCGTTGATTCTCTGGCCTGTTCGCAATCACGTGATGCCGCCCGAGCATGGCCGCCGCCTCGCCGACCTGATTCCCTCCGCCCGCTTACGGACGATCGAAGGCTCGGTCCTCCTCTCGCTCGACGATCCCGCCGCGGTCGCCCGCGAGATCAGCGCTTTCCTGACCCGTCAGCCCGACGTCGACGAACGCACCCGTGTCGCGGGGTCCTGACACGCGGCGTTCACTGCCGGTGTCACCTGTGGTCGGAAGCCGGTACCGGACCGGATCGTGAAAGCCGCGACCACTCCGCCCAGTGCACAGAAGACCGCAGAGATGAGCATCGCCGTGGTGAATCCGGGACCGAGCGGCTGGCCAGGTCCAGCGCTGATCCCCGCAACAGCAGGAAGAACCGCGACGGCGAGCAGACCCGCGATCCTCGACACAGCGTTGTTGACGCCCGACGCCGCGCCGGCGTGCGCATCGTCGACCGCAGCGAGCGCCGCGGCAGTCAGGGGCGCGACCGTGATGGTCATCCCCACACCGAACAGGATCACCGCGGGGAACACCGCGCCGAGATAGCTTGCCCCAGGGACGATCCGCGCCATCAATGCCAACCCGATGCCCGCGATGATCGGGCCCACGGTCATCGGAATGCGAGGACCCGTCTTCTGCGCAATCCGCCCCGACAGGGACGACCCGAAGAGCATCACGACGGTGCTCGGCACCATCGCAGCGCCGGCTTCCAATGCCGAGTACCCGAGGCTCTGCTGTAGTTGCAGCGCAACAAGAAACAGCGCCCCTCCGAGCGCCGCATAGACGAGCAGGGTCGTCGCATTTGCTCCGGTGAACTGCGCCGAGCGGAACATCGACAACTCGAGAAGTGGTGCAGGCGTATGTAGTTCGATCAGCACGAACACCACCAGAAGCACAACTCCTGCGACTCCTATCGCGATGATCCACGGCGTCCACCCGCGCGACGGCCCCTCGATCAGCGCAACGATCACACCCGCGAGTCCCAGCGTGATGGTGACGGCACCAGGTATGTCGGGCCGCCCGACCACGTCCGGCTCCTTCGATTCGTCTATGTGCCGCAACGTGATCGCCACCGCAACAAGCGCGATCGGGACGCTGAGGAAGAAGACCCACCGCCACGACGCGGCGTCGACGAGCCATCCGCCCACGAACGGCCCGAGCGCACTCGTCGCCCCCGACATCCCCGCCCACAGGCCGACTGCCTGCCCTCGTTCCTCTTCGCGGATACCGGCATTGACCAGTGCAAGGCTGCCCGGCACGAGAGCCGCCGCCGCGACGCCCTGCACGAGACGTGCCACCACCAACCACTCGATGGTCGGGGCAAGACCGCACGCGATCGAGGCAATAGCGAACACGATCAAACCACCCACGAATACGGCGCTGCGGCCGTACCGATCTCCCGCGACACCGCCGGTCAGCAGGAGCGCACTCAGCGTGAGCATGTACCCGTCGACGACCCACTGCTGCCCGGCGAGCCCGGTGTCGAGGTCGCGCGCGATGGTCGGCAATGCGACGTTCACGACGGTGCCGTCGAGGAAGGCGACACCCGAACCGAGGACAGCCGACGCGATGAGCCAGCGCCCCTTCGCCGACGATGCGCTGACCCCCGGAGAGCCATTGTTCGGCGCAGGCGTGTGCATATCGTTGCCCGTCTCTCACAGTCGTGGTGCAGTGGTGTCGGCGGCACGCGGAGCCGTAGGTAGTTCCCACGATGCTCCGATCGTGCACGACTTGCCAATGAACGCAGACCAGCCAGTGTTGACCACCAGAGGAGCCGACGATGACCACCGCAGCTAGACGCCTACTGACCGCGTTCGTTCTCGTCGCGTTGACCCTGGTCAGCGGGCCGGCCTTGGCGAATGCCGCGCCATCGGCTCCCACCCGATCAGATGTGCTGACGTTCTCGATCCCCGCGATCGGCGGCGTCGAGACCGGTCCGGCCGGCGTGCCCGGCGGATCGCTGCGTCCGGTCACCGTCGTCGCGCAACCTGCGCCGCGCACCCTGCAGTTCCCGCCACCGCCCGCCGCCGTCACCTTCTCTGTGCCCTCGCCGGCGTCGTATCACTACCAGTACTCGTATCGGTTCCTGTCGATCTCGTGGAACAACCTGCGGACCGGCAAGCACGGCGTGGTGTCTCTGCGGCACTGGCAGCTACCGAGCTATCCGGTGAGCGGCTACCCGTCGACGCTGAAGACGTCCGCGGTCGCGGTGACCGGGTCGGGTCCCGTCGTCGCGACGGTCAGCGTGTTGCGTGAGCAGCCGAATGCAGCGCCGCAGGTGATCAGCGTGATCCCAGGCGTGAACGCGATTCAACTGCCCTGATCGGCACGCTCCCGCCTCGCCGTGATCGCCGACGCCGCACTCCGTAGGTCGAGGCGAACGGCGGGCGGGACGACCACTGCCAGAGGGATGAAGACCGGCGCGAGCACGATCGGCAGCGTGAACACGGCTCGTGCCCCGACGGTCGTCGACCCGTCGGACGCGCGGTCGACGGTGAGCACCAGCGCGGCGTCGACAAATCTCCACTGCCCGATCTCTACCCAACGCTGTGGTCGAGCGCTCCGAACGACGTCCATGCGTGGGCGGACACCCGGGACGACAGTGACGTCTGTCCACGACGTTCCGACGTCGCCGGGGTGATCGCCGAGTGGCATCAGGTCGGCGATCGCACGCAGGCTGGCTTGCCACTGCGGCCGGTTCTCCGGGTCGACGAGGTAGTCGAAGACCTCGTCGGGCGGGGCGTCGAAGGAGACCGACACGTCGGCGACGGCACGTCGGACGGTCGACGGAATGCGCATGAAAGTCACCGTCTAGAGCGGCAGCGTCGGCCAGGCGTCGGGTCCGGCACTGCCCGCGGCGTAGTCGTCGATCGGTACCTTGTTGGCGCGCCATGCGTCGACGATGGGATCGACGATGCGCCAACACTCTTCGGCGGCGTCGCCTCGAACGGCAAGTGTCTCATCACCTTTGATGATTCCCGACAGCACCTCAGCGTACGCGCGCATCGACGCGTTGCCGAAGTCGGCGTCGAGGTCAACGGTCTTGAGCGCGAACGGATGTGAGCCACGATGGACGTTGAGCCGCACCGACATCGCGTCGTGTCCGAAGGTGAAACGCAGGACGTTGGGCTCGACCTGGTCCTCGAACTGCTCGGGGACGTGCCGCAGCGGACGGAAGGTCAGCACGATCTCCTTCGCCTCCGGATCGAGCGCCTTGCCCGAGCGCAGCGTGAACGGCACACCCTGCCACCTGTTGGTGCGAACCTCGAACGTGGCTTCCGCCAGGGTCTCGGTGTTGTTCGATGCGTCGACACCGTCCTCGTCGACGTAACTGGGCAACTGCTCGCCGCCCGCCTCGCCCGCCGTGTAGCGGGCTCGACGCGACGATGCCACGGCGTCGTCGTCCCAGATGTGCACGGCACGCAGCGCAGCGCCGATCGCGTCACGCAGATCGCGCTCGCCGAGTGTCGCAGGCGGTTCCATCGCGACGACGGCAACCAGTTGCAGCAGGTGGCTCTGGATCATGTCCTGCAGCGCGCCGACCCCGTCGTAATAGCCTGCGCGACCCTCTAATCCGAGGCTCTCGTCGTACCGGATGACGACCGACTCGATATGCGTTCCCGACCACACCGGCTCGAACACGCGGTTGGCCAAACGCACCCCGAGCAGGTCGAGCAACACCGACTGACCGAGGAAGTGATCCACGCGGTAGATCTGGTTCTCGGGTACCAGCTCCAGCAGGAGCTCGTTGAGTTCGCGGGCCGACTTCTGGTCGCTTCCGAACGGCTTCTCCGGGGCGAGCGTGGTGCCGGGCGGAAGGTCGACGTCGCGCAGCGCCTCGCACGCCTTGCGGGTCACCGACGGCGGCACCGCGAAGTACAGCACAGGACGGCCGTCGATATCGCTGAGAACACTTCTGAGATCGTCGGCGTCTGTCGGGTCGCCCCGGCGGTACACGGTCTGTTCCGCCACCCGGTCCCCCGCGTCCGACCGCTCGTCGGCGAAGGCCTCGCGAACCTTATCCCGCCACTGATCGTCGGTCAGGTCATGTCTGCCGACGCCGATCAAACGCACGTTGAGATCGGGTTCGAGACCGAGCAACTGGCCGAGTGCGGGGAGCAGCAGCCGCTTGGTCAGGTCGCCCGTGGCGCCGAAAATGATCAGCGTCGTCACCTGCGGTGACGTCTGGTCATCAGCGCTCGAGGTGTTGTCCGACGCCGGTCCGGTCACGTAGTCCTCCTCGACGATGAGCCCGTCCGTGCGGACTCTATTGGCATGTGCCCGACTCGCGAAGTTTCGTCGGACAACTGCGATCACAGGCAGAATCGAGAGCATGGCCGCCTATATCGAAGACTACGCACTCGTCGGGGATTGCCGCACCGGAGCGCTGATCTCACGCAACGGTGACGTCGACTGGTTGTGCGTTCCACGCTTCGACAGCGCCTCGATCTTCGGGAGCCTCCTCGGCAAACCCGACCACGGATCGTGGCACCTTGCGCCAACCGACCTCGACGCGACGGTGAGCCGACGCTACGACGGTGAGACGTTGATCCTGGTGACGCGGTGGGAGACGTCGACCGGTGTCGCCGAGGTCCACGAGTTCATGCCGATCGACGGCGGGCGCGTCGATCTCGTGCGGCGAGTGGTCGGGATCAGCGGCAAGGTCGAGATCGACACGGAACTCCGCATGCGCTTCGACTATTCGCGGGTCGTCCCCTGGGTGCTGCAGCACGGCGACGACGAGCGCCCGGCGCTGAGGGCGGTCGCGGGACCAGACGCCGTGATCGTCCGAGGCATCGCACTGAAGGCCACCGACCACGTCCACCGCGCGACGAAGACGATCCACGCGGGCCAGACCCTTGATTTGGTGTTGACCTGGTACCACTCATATCGCGAAGAGCCAGAACCACTCGACGTCGATCAGGCGCTGCGCGAAACACACGACTGGTGGACGGAGTGGGCAGGCCGTATCGACCACACCGGATCACGCGACGCGGCGATCGTCCGATCGCTGATCACGTTGCGCGCGTTGAGTAACCTCGACACCGGGGGCATCGTCGCCGCTGCAACCACGTCGCTACCCGAATCCATTGGCGGATCACGTAATTGGGACTACCGCTATGTGTGGCTACGTGACGCAGCCCTGACGCTCGACGTCCTCGTCTGCCACGGATTCATCCGCGTCGCCGAGCACTGGCGGATGTGGTTGCTGCGCGCCATCGCCGGCGATCCCAGTCAGTTGCAGATCATGTACGGCATCGCGGGAGAGCGAGAATTACCCGAGATCGAGATGCCCCAGTTCCCCGGTTATGAGGGCTCCGCCCCGGTACGGGTCGGCAACGGCGCCGTCGACCAGTTCCAGGCCGACACCATCGGCGAGGTGCTCGTCGCACTCGACGCCGCCCGTGCCGCAGGCCTGCCGGAGAACAAGATCTCGTGGTCGCTGCAGCGCGAACTACTCAAACGGGCCGAGGAGAACATCGACAAACCCGACAACGGCATCTGGGAGATCCGCGGGCCGCTGCGCAAGTTCACGCACTCGCGGGCGATGGTGTGGGCAGCGTTCGATCGAGGCGTACGCGCCGTCGAAGAGCACGGACTCAAGGGGCCCGCGAACCACTGGAAAGCGCTGCGCGACAAGATTCGAGCCGAGATCGAGGAGACCATGGTCGACCCGCACACCGGCCGGTTCGTCCAGTATCCGGGCACGACGGAGGTCGACGCCTCACTACTGCAACTCCCACAGGTCGGCTTCTGCGACTTCGACGATCCGCGCATGCTCGCCACCGTCGAGGGCATTGAGCAAACGCTGATGCAGGGCGGGTTGGTGCTGCGCTACCGGACGTCGTCGCACGTCGACGGCCTCGACGGCACCGAACACCCCTTCATGGCGTGTACGTTCTGGCTCGCAGAGCAGTACGCCCGCAGCGGCAGGCGTGGCGACGCCGAAAAGGTGATGGCTCAGGGTATGGCGACGGCCAACGACGTCGGACTGTTCTCCGAGGAGTACGACGTCGACGCACGCAGGCAGGTCGGCAACACGCCACAGGCGTTGTCACACTTGGCATTTGTGCGCGCTGCGGATGCGCTCGCCGACTACCCGGACAACTGACCTCGACGCGGGGCGAGCCGCGTCAGCGGGGAGATCCCAACGGGGAGTTGACAAACCACACGATCTCCTCGCGCATCGACCTGCTCCGCCAGCCGTCCTGTGTGCGTATGAGGGTGTGGTGGTAGTAGCCGCCACACGAACTCTGCTCGCCGAGTCCCGGGATCTGCATGGGATTGAAGAACTGCGCGCGAACCGTCGCCGTGTCGCCGCTGATCTCGACGTCGATGTTCAGCACGTAGTGCATCGTCATCTCCAGCGACGACAGCCCGCGCTCGAGCCAGTCCACGACGTCGTCGACGCTGCCGATGATTCCGAACGGCGATGCCGTGTAGTCGATTTCGGCATCCTCGGTGAAGACCGTGCGGTACAGCGGCCAATCCCGGGCGTCGACCGCGGTTGCGTAACGAGTCAGCAATTGCCGGATCTCCACCGTATCCCCGATGGTCTGGGCATCCACTTCGATTCTCCCCCTGCTCAATTCGGTGTGATATCGATGGTCACCGCGTCGGGATAGAACGCGACATGACCCGCGATCTCGGCGACCGCGGGGTACGGCTCGTCGTAGAACCACACCTTGTCGGCGAGCGTCGCACCGTCGGCACCGACTATCCCGTGGTATCCGGCCTCGCCCTTGTAGGGGCAGTAGGTCTGATGCGTACTCGGAGTGAAGACGTCGGCGTCGAGGTCGTGGCGCGGAATGTAGTAGACCGGCGGATACGACGCTTCCCGCAGGATGAGCGCGTCGTCGGTCTCGGCGATGACGCGATCTGCCACGCGGATGCGCACGTGCTCGGTGGCAGGTTCGACGGTGATCGGATGGTCGTCGGTCGGTAGTAGCACCTGGCGTTCGCTCATGGGTCTCCTGTGTCACTCCTGTGCGGCCCGCAGCGGCGGACCGTCGAATCTTTCGATCGTCACGAACTCGTCGACGGGTTGCCTGCGCAGCTTCGTGAGTTGTTTGACGGGTCTGCCGATGGGCAGCACCGCGGCGACGGCGTGCGTCGTCGGCAACCCGATCAGTTCTTGGACGGCGGACTCGCTCGCAGCTGCCATCGTCGTGACCGTGCCACCGAATCCGTGGGCGCGAGCCTGCAGCAGGATGTTCCACACCAGCGGATAGATCGACGCTCCGCTGATGACACCGATGCGGTCGAGGTCCTGGTCGGTCGCCGCGACGACGGCGAGGTCGACCGACACGACGAGCACCACCGGGGCGTTGATGAGCGGCGAGACGAATGCGTCGACGCCGTCGACGGATTCGAGGTCGCTCTCGGTGACCGACGTCGGATTGACCGGATTCCACGGACTCTCGCCTGCCGCCTTTTGCGCGAGGTAGCGTCGGGCCGCAGGTTTGCTGAGGTCGGCGATCCGACGTTTCGTCTCGGCGTCGCGCACCACGGTCACGTGCGCGCCCTGACGGTTGCCGCCGCTCGGAGCGAAGCGCGCGACGTCGAGGATGTCGAAGAGCACGTCGTCGGGAAGCGGATCGTCGGTGTACGACCGCGCCGCGAACGTCGTGCGCATCGCCTCGCTCAGGTCGAACCCGCTCGTGCTTGTGTCGGAGTCCACCTCTTCACTATGCCAACCCGGTCAGGCGGCGGGAGCCGTACTCGACGATCCGGCGCACCAACGCGCCCGTGCTGATTGAATGGCTGTCGACACGCGATTGCCGACCGGCGGTCGACTCGGACAGATCACGGGGGTGACGATGAGCCGACGTTCGACGCTGCAGCGACTCGACCCGATTGGTTCGTGGGGCGGGCTGCACGCCGTGAGTCGGCTCGTGTACACCACTCCGGGTCCGGACGGAACGTCGGTCACCGCAACGGGATTGGTGTGTCTCCCGGACGGTCCCGCCCCCGCGGAGGGTTGGCGGGTGGTTGCGTGGACCCATGGGACATCTGGACTGTCGGAGCATTGTGGGTTGACCGGCTCGCCCGATCTCGAGGCTGGGACCGGCGAGGTGATCGGTCGGCTCAACGCTGCTGGATACGCCGTCGTGGCCCCCGACTATCTCGGCCTGGGCCCGGGCACCATCGGTCCGCATCCGTACCTGCACACCGACACCGAATCGACCGCGACGATCGACGCTGTCTGCGCGGCGCGCATGGGCATCGGCGAGTTGTCGCAGCACTGGGCCGTCGCCGGTCAGTCGCAGGGCGGTCACGCCGCCCTCGCGGCCGGGCATCGCGCCGCGACGTATGCACCCGACCTGATCTTCCACGGCACCGCGGCCCTGGCCCCGGCGTCGAACATCGAGCACGTCTTCGCCATGGCCAGGCCGCAGATGCCGTCGATTCCCGGCTTTCCGGTCGGCAGCCTGCTCGCGGTGCTGACCGGGATGACGGCGACGCCGACCAAGGTGGACGTCCGCTCCTACCTCACCCCGGTCGGCCAGCGAATCTCCAACGAGATGACCGGTGTGTGCAGCGGCGCGAGGCCACAACTCGTAGCGGGGGTATCGACGGGTTCGGTAGTGGCGAAACCTCTGGGCGACAGCGATTTTCGACGCTCCCTGGCCGAGTACATGGCCGTGCCCACCGGCGGCTACGGCGCTCCGGTGTTGATAGTGCACGGCTGGAAGGACTCTCGCGTACCGCTGCCGCTGACGCTGCGCCTGCTCCGACAGTTCCGGCGAGCGGGCACGCGCTTCGAGTTCCACGCCGTCAACGCGGGCCACGACGACGTCCGCGACGGCGCCGGCCTCATGTACCTGCTGGCATTCCTCCACCGCATCCTGCCCGCGCAGGGGTGACGCACGCCCACTCGGCGGGATAGCGCGCCCACTCGGCGGGATAGAGCACCCACTCGGCGGGACAGTGCACCCACTCGGCACGACGGAGCACCCACTCGGCGGGATGACGCGCCCACTCGGCGGGATATCGCGCACATTCGACGAAATACAGCGCCCACTCGACGAAGTTCGGCGCACAGCCGGCGAGAGTTCCCGTCGACTGTGCGCCGTATTCAGCCCACTGTGCGCTGTATTCAGCCCACTGGGCGCTCGAGGTAGGCGACTGTGCGCGTCAGACCTTCTGCTGCATCGACGACCGGGCAGGGTTGCCCTGGTCGGCAGCCTTGGGGTCGGGCTCGTCGGCCTTCTCCGTGACGCCCTTCTTGATCTTGGCGCCGAGGTCTGTGTCGACGCGGCTCCAGTAGTCGAACGCTCGGGCCAACACCGGTTCGGACACTCCGTTGAGCAGGTGGCCGACGACGTTGTCCGCCAGTCGATCCCGCGCGGCGTCGTCGAGTACCTCACGGACCAGGGTTCCCGCCTGGCTCCAGTCGTCGTCCTCGGGATGGTCGACGTAGGCGCTGCGGATGATCTCGCCGTCGGCGGCCCACTGCGGCTCCGGCTGACCCGAGAACGTCGCGGCGGGACCACCTTTCGAGTTCGGCGCATAGACCGGGTCGGTCACCGGATTGATACGCATCGCACCGTCTTTGGAGTACGTGTGGACATCGTTGCGAGGCGCGTTGACCGGGATCTGCTTGTAGTTCACGCCGAGCCGGGCACGATGCGCGTCGGCGTAGGCGAACACGCGGCCGAGCAGCATGCGGTCGGGGCTGAATCCGATACCGGGTACGACGTTGTTCGGCTCGAACGCCGCCTGCTCGATCTGGGCATGATTGTCGGTCGGGTTGGTGTGCAACGTCATCTTCCCGACCTCGTGCAGCGGATAGTCGCCGTGCGGCCACACCTTGGTCAGGTCGAAGGGATTGAACCGATACGAGACCGCGTCGTCGTACGGCATCAGTTGCACCTTGAGAGTCCAGCTCGGTCGACCTCCGCCCGCGATGTTCTCGAAGAGGTCGCGGGTGTGGAAATCGGTGTCGGCAGAAGCCATTTGGTCGGCTTCGTCCTGGGTGAAGAACTCGACGCCCTGATCGGAGATGAAGTGGTACCTCACCCAGTGCTTGACGCCCTGGGTGTTTACCCACAGATAGGTGTGCGAGCTGTACCCGTTCATGTGGCGCCAGGTCTTCGGGATACCGCGGTCGCCCATCAGCCAGGTGACCTGATGCGCCGACTCCGGAGACAGCGTCCAGAAGTCCCACTGCATGTCGTGGTCGCGAAGGTTGTTGTCGGCGCGGCGTTTCTGCGACCGGATGAAGTGCTGAAACTTCAGCGGATCCTTGATGAAAAAGACCGGCGTGTTGTTGCCGACCATGTCGTAGATGCCCTCTGAGGTATAGAACTTCAACGCGAAGCCGCGTGGGTCGCGCCACGTGTCCGGGCTACCCCGCTCACCGGCGACGGTCGAGAATCTCGCGACCATCTCCGTCTTCACGCCTGGTTGGAAGAGCGCCGCGCAGGTGTAGGCCGAGACGTCTTCGGTTGTCTCGAACGTGCCGAACGCACCGCTCCCCTTGGCGTGGGGCTGACGCTCGGGGATGCGCTCGCGGTTGAACTGCGCCATCTGCTCGATCAGATAGTGATCGTGCAGGACGATGGGACCGCCCGCTCCGACGGTGAGCGAATGCTCATCGCTTCCGGCAGGCGCTCCGGAGTCTCTGGTTGTGTAGAAATCGTTCTGATCCGACATATCGCCTCCAAGGGGCTGGGGTCGGCGAAAAGTTGTCAACGGGGCGTCGGGCTGTTTCAACGCCGTGCTCTCGACACTAGACGTCGGACCGATATGCCGCAGAAACTTCGACTGCCCAGCCCAAAGGGCCTGAACCAGCAGGGTCGGTACAGCAGGGCCTGAACCAGCAGGGTCGGTACAGCAGGGTCAGTACAGCAGGGGGCCGAGTTCGGCGGCGAGTTCACGACAGCGGGGCACCAGCGAGGTGATGGCATCGAGACGCGCAGAGAATCCTGTCACCGTGACCGCACCGCGGACCACACCCTCCACGTCGAGTATCGGTATGGCGATCGACGCCTCTCCGTCGAGCATTTCGTCGACCGACACGGCGTAGCCGCGTTGGCGCGTCTCCTCGACTTGCGCTGCGAGTTCACGCATCTCGGTGACAGTCGACGGCGTCAGCGCGGGAAGTGTTGGTGGCAAGAGCTCGCGCCACTGCGAGTCCGCCGCGAGCAACAACTTTCCCGCGGCCGACGCGTGCAGGGATCGGATCATTTCGTGCTCGGCGACCAACGGATGGTCGGGATCCATGTCGACGATCCGAAGGGTCGCGGGACGAAAGTGCATGACGTACACGCCGAAACGCACCGATGCGCGGAACTTCTCGCAGAGTTCCTGTGCGCGGCTGGACATGTACGGGGTCACCGCGGAGTGCACCATGGTGTTCAACCTGTTTCCCAGCGCGAAACCGCGCAGATCCGCTGTCCGCACGAGGTACTCCTCGACGGCCAACGTATTCAACAGGCGATAGATGTTGGCAGGCGGCACATCCAAACGGTCGGCGATCTCGCGGCTCGTTGCTCCCGGCCCGAGATCACCGACGGCCTCGATGATCTGCATCGCCCGCGCTATCGACTCACCCGCGCCGGGACGTCCCATCCCCATCAGCCCACCCCCATCAGCGCAGCCCCGGTAACGCCAGCACGTCGTCACGGTTCGTCTCGTCGAACACACCGACCCGCGCGAACCGCGCGGGCCACCGTGCATAGATCACCACCACCGCGATCGCAACGACGGCCACCGAACCGAAGAAGCACAGGAACGTCACCCGGTCACCGGAGTCCGACATCGTGGCGCCCAACCCGAGAAGAATCACCAGGCCCGACGCGGTCCCCCAACTCGCGACCAGCAGGGGCCGCGTCAATTCCCCCATGCGTCGCAACAACCGCGGCGCCGCGAGACATGCCGCGACGTAGCTGCCCATGTAACCCAGGGCGCTCAGGGTGAGGAAGTCACGGACACCCTCCTCGGGATCGCCGCCGAACCACAGGAACACCAGCGGCCCGAGCGCCACCACCGATGTCGCGATCGCGGTGGCGAACGCCGGCGTGTGTAGTCGACGATGCGTGGCGCCGAACTGCTTCGGAATGATGTGCTCACGCCCGAGCGTGAACAGCACGCGCACAAGCGCATTCACCGATGCCATAGCGCATGCCAGGAATGAGGTAGCGATACCGACGTCGAGAATCATTGCGGCGACGGGGCTTCCGTCCGAGAGGAACAGTGCCGCGAGCGGTGTGCTGCTCTCCCGTACCGACTCCGACGCTCCCGCCATTGCCGCCGACTGACTCGACACGGCAAGCAGATAGATCACACCCGCCAACAACGGTGTCCACAGCAACGCACGTGGCACCGACCGGAAGGGTCGACGCGCCTCGGCAGACAGCGTCGTCGAACTCTCGAATCCGACGAATGCACTCACTGCGACAACCACACTCAGTGCCAGTGAGCCGTCGGGATTCGGGTGCGCCTCGGACAGCCGCCATGGTTGGTCGCGATGGGTGTAGCCGAGCCACAGCATCAGCGCGACCATCACGACAACCGCGAGCAGCTCGATGCAGAGGATCACCACCGCCGAGACCTTCACTCCCCTGATCATCACGAAAGCCATGACGACGGCGGCGAGTACGACGATCACGCTCATCGCCACCTGTGATACCCGTTGTGTCACACCGGCACTGATCGCAACGTGATTCGTGTACAGACCGACAGCCATGAGACCGGCGACGCTCACGGCGGTATAGCCGACGACCGCCGACCATGCCGTCACCATCGCCGTCCTCGCGCCATACGCCTGCGCCACATAGGAATAGAGACCACCGACGACTGCGACGCGTTGCGCCATCGGCCGGATGCAGAGTGCGACGAACATGATCACCACGAGCGCGGTCAGGAATGCCGCGATGCTCCTCGCCCCACCCGCCGCGACGATGACGAAGAGTGGCGTCACGGCGGAGGTGCCCGCAGGCGCGATCGCCGCGACAGACTGCGCGACAACCGCTACGAACGGGAGCTGCCTGCGCGTGAGTCCGCGGACCGGCGACTCGTCGGCAATCAGTGGCACCGACGGCACGGGCGGCGAGGGCACAGGCGGCGAGGGAACCGGTGAAGAGGAAGTCGAGGTCATGATCGCGTTCACAGTGGACCCCCCACGTTGCGCCTCGGCTAATTGAGGTCACGGTCGCGTTAACCGGGGTGAGAGACGTACTACGCCGGCCGTGCGCAATTGATCCAGGTCACCCGGGCTGCGCCGGGTCGGGCGTCGGTCACGGATCCTTGTGTGACAGACAGGTAAATCCGCTCGCGAGTGACGGACGCAGATCTTCGCAGTCAGTGCAACGCCGAGGCGATCGCCAGGTCACACCTGACTCCTAGAGTCATGCCATCGCCACCGGAACGCGCTGGCGATGATGACTCACGACGGCCGGGGCAAAGGGGAACCATGTCGGCATCACAGGCGGTAAGGGGCGCGGAGAGTGCGTCTCATTCACACGAAAACTCAACGGGGACAGCATCACAGGACCAGAGCGCGCAGCGTTCGGGATTCCGCAGACGTTCCGTCCTCGTCGGGGGTATGGCTGCAGCGGCAGCGGGTGCGGTTGCGCTGCAAGGCGTGACGGGGGCCGCACCCGCTGCCGCTGCGGGCCGTGACCTCGACCCGAACGACAAAAGCATCGCGTTCGCGGGCGTCGTCGAGATCGCCAAACGCATTGCGGCAGGCGAGTTCACCGCTCGACAGATCACCGACTTCTTCCTCGCTCGGATCGACATGCTCAACCCGACGTTGCGCGCGTGGACGATTCCGCTTCACGAACGTGCCCGCGCCGAGGCGGACGCTCTCGACGCCAAGAAGGCGAGCGGCGCACGCCTTGGTCCACTGCACGGCGTGCCGATCGGGATCAAAGCCGAGAATCACGTCAAAGGTGTCCCGACAACCTATGGCGGCGCGGCATTCACCACTCCCGCGACCGACGACGCCGAAGTCGTGAAACGCCTGCGTGCCGCGGGTGCAGTCATCCTCGGGATCACGGCTATGCCGGAGTTCGGCATCTGGCCGTTCACGGAGACGTCGGCACACGGATACACCCGAAACCCGTGGAACATCCTGCACTCCACCGCGGGGTCGTCGGGAGGGACCGCGTCGGCGGTGGCATCGGGCATGGTGCCCGCCGCGATCGGTGGCGATGGTGGCGGATCGATTCGGCTGCCGTCGTCGTGGTGCGGCTTGTACGGACTGAAGCTCCAGCGCGGCCGAGTGTCGGCTGCACCCAATGTCGACCTGTGGAAGTCCCTCGGCGTGATCGGCCCGCTGTGTCGGAAGGTCGAAGACACCGCGCTGATTCTCGACTGCATCCACGGCAGCGTCGCCGGAGTGGACCTCTACAAGGCTGATCCGTGGCCGTACTCCCTTACCGAGGCGTTGACGAAACGTGTTCGGCCACTACGGATTGCGATCTCTACGGCGCAGCCCGCCGGCACTCACCTCGACGAGGACACCCGTCGCGCCGTGCTGCAGACCGGCGCCATACTCGGCAAGCTGGGCCACCGCGTCGTCGCACACGATCCGGTCTACCCTGCGACGCTCACCGCTGCATTCCAGCCGCAGGTTCTCGGTGGTTTCAGTACCGAAGCCCGCCGCGCCGACCACTACGAACTGCTCGAGCGGCGAACTCGTGAGGGTGTCGACGTCGGACGGAGCACGGGCTTGTCGTCGGATCTCGCGGTGACCAAGGCCATCGAGCTCAGCAAGACCGTCGGAAAACAGATCCTGGCGTCGGTGTTTCCCGCCTACGATCTGCTGATCTGTCCGACGACGCCCGGAAAGGCCTATCCCATAGGGCAACTCGACGGCGCGGGCTTCGTCGAGGCATCAGCCAAGGCGTCGCCGGTGGCTGCGTACACATCCGTGTGGAACGTCGTGGGTAATCCGGCAGCGGCGGTCCCTGCCGGCTTCTCCGGCGGCCTGCCGTTGAGCGTGCAGCTCGTCGGCCCCAACAACAGCGAACCCCTGATCTGCCAGGTCGCGGCACAACTACAAAAGGCTCGACGCTGGCCCGACCAGACGCCGCCGAACAGCTGAGGCCCGGACACACATCATGAACCGTTATCTCACAACGCTATTCACCGTCGCTGCCGCGACCATCGCCGCGCTCACCGCGACGATCGTTGCGACACCCACCGCAGCGGCCGCAACCAGTTACGCCTCCGACACCCGCGGCGTCGGACCGGAAATCAAAGGGTTCCAAGCCGCTTTCGCCTACCCGTTCCCGGAGGCCGCCCCGGCGGGCGCCAACGACTGGACGTGCCGTCCGACGGCCGCGCATCCTCGACCGGTTGTCCTGGTCCACGGCACCTGGGAGGGCGCATTCAGCACGTTCGCCCGACTCTCGCCCGCCCTCAAGCGCGCCGGATTCTGCGTCTTCACACAGAATTACGGCCGTGGCGGCGTCGCAGAAGGTGGCGCACTGTCGGTGATCCCCGGGCTATACGGGACGGGTCCCGTCGAAGACTCCACTGAGCAGCTCGCGCAGTTCGTGCAACGCGTGCGGAAGGCAACGGGAGCAAGCCAGATCGATGCCATCGGTCATTCTCAGGGCGGCGTGCTCATCCGTCGTTACCTCAAGTACAAGGGCGGCGCAGATCCATCCGACCCCACGCACAACGTCGTCGCGAACGTGGTGACGCTCGGCGCCACCAATCACGGGACGACACTGAGTGGCTCGGGCGCGCTCGCCGTGGTGCTGCGGGACGCCGGTGTCAACGTCGAACCAGGCGTCACGGCCATTGCGGGAAGCGCGGGATACGAACAGCTCGTCGGATCGTCGATGATCACCGACCTCAACCGCGGCGGCGAGACATTCGCCGGCGTCGACTACACCGTGATCGCGACCCGCTTCGACCAGTTCTCGACGCCGTATGCCGCCACGTTCCTGACTGCTGGTCCCGGCGCGAGGGTCAACAACGTCCTGCTTCAGGATGGCTGTCCGGTCGACATCTCGGGGCACTCCGTGATGACCTACTCCCCGCGGGCGATCTCCGTGACGCTACGTGCACTCGGCGTTTCGACGCCGCTCGTGTGCACCTTCCATCCGTGGAATCAGGACTGGGGATTGACCGGGTAGTCCGGCAGGTCGAAACCGACGCCCGTCGCCTTCTCCGCAGCCTCCCACAATGCGCGAGCCAGGCGAAGGTCGTCGGTTTCCTCCGGCGGAGCAACCAGGACCGGCGCGCCGGACAGTTCCAGGAACCCTCCCGGCCCGATGTACTGGCCGCCGAGCAAACCGGGATCGGTCGCCGCACGCACAGACGACAGCGATCCCTCAGCCGGGTCCATGATGAAAGTCCGTCGCACCCACCGCAGGCTCGGCGTGCTGAACAGCCAGCTCAGCACTCCTTGATCGCGCATCACCCCGCTGTGGGTCGCACCCGGATGCGCCAGGACCGACGACGGCGCACCGTCGCCGAGCAACGCAAGCCGACGCTGCAGCGCCACGGCGAAGATCGCCTGGGCCAGCTTGGACCGCGAGTACGCGGCCGCGGCGCTGTAGCCGGTAGTCATCGCGAGGTCGTCGGGGTCGAGTCGACCAACCGTCGACAGCTTCGAGCACACCGAGACGATGCGGGCGCCACGCGCGGCACGCAGCGGACCGAGCAGCAGCCCTGTCAGCGCGAAATGTCCGAGGAAGTTGGTGGCGAAATCCATCTCGACGCCGTCTTTCGTGACTTCACGCTCCGCGCGCATCACCCCGGCGTTGTTGACGAGGATGTCGATCGTCGGAAAGCGCTCGACCAACTCGTCGGCGGCGCGCCGCACGGAATCCAGCTCACTCAGATCGACCTGCACGATCTCGATGTCGGGAGAGATCTGGCTGTCGGGAGAGATCCGGCTGCCGTGGCCACCCGGCCCGCTGTCCGCGACGATCACGTCCCGCGCGCGTGCTGCGGCCTCGACGTTGCGGCACGCGAGCACGACCCGCGCTCCGAGATGTGCCAGGTGACCCGCCGTCGCCAACCCGACGCCCGAATTCGCACCGGTGACCACGGCGGTACGTCCGGACAGATCCGGCGCATCGGACACCGACCACCGCGATTTACCCATCGCTGCATCCTCCCACGTCGGATATTCGTACGATCTCACACGTTCTGACAAGGATCGGGCGGCGTCCCGCGGGCACAATGGCATACGCGAACTCTTCGCCGCACTTTGCCAACCCGCACCCGACACCCGTCACCAATGCCGAGGACCTTGTCTCACGTGGCCACCCCCCGCGACCTGCCGTCACCCGTCCGTGCCCTGACGGTCTCTGCGCTTGCTCTCGTGTGCGCGGTGACCGCATCGTGCTCGACGCCGACACATGAGTCGGTAGGCGCATCGATTCCCGCACCGTCGGGGGCCGTACCAGCGACCGCCAAGGTGTCGGCCGCTGTTCCCCGGGGCGCCGCAGCCAAGGACATCAACAATCAGGCGACCGAGTCGAGGATCACTCTGCATCGCTACTTCTACGCGGTGTCGACGGGGCAGGCCGATCCGCGACAGAACTGGATGGACCTCTACCTTCCGCCTCGGGCGGGCAAGGTCCCTCTGGTCGTCCTCATCCATGGCGGAGGGTGGCAGGCCAAGATCGGGGCCGGCACGTTCGCCACGTTCGCGCGACGCCTGGCTCAACGCGGACTCGCTGTGGTCAACGTCGAGTATCGCCGGCTCGGCAACGGCGGCGGCTGGCCGACGACCTTCGTCGACGTCGCGTCGGCGATGGACGCCATCCCCGACCTCGCGAAGGCCTATCCCCAGCTCAACCTCAACAATGCGGTCACCGTCGGACATTCTGCGGGTGCCCAACTCGCTGTCTGGGCAAGTACGCGACAGGATCTACGTCCCGGCGAGGTCGGTGCATCCCCGACGTTCCGCCCGACGACCGTCATCTCGCTCGCGGGTCCGCTCGACATGCGCAGGGCCGTCGCGATGGGCGACACGCGCATCGTGCGCGTACTCGGCGGCACACCGGACGAGGTTCCCGACCGTTACGCGTCGGTCGACCCGATCCAGAATCTCGATCCGCAGACGCCGGTCATCGCAGTCGCCGGTACGTCGGATCATGTGGTGCCGCACGTGCTTTCGCAGGATTACGTCGCCGCCGACGCCAAGGCGGGCGGCCGTGCACGGGCGATCATCATGCCGGGACAAACACATTCGTCGCTGGTCGATCCGAAGTCGAGGGCGTTCGAGCAGGTCCTCGAGCTGATCACCCGCGTCACCAACGACGTGCATGCCAACGGTTCATGACGCACCGCGCCGCGTGACACGAACCGCATGACACGAAACGGCTGGCACGAACCGGCTGACAGAACAACGGGTTCCGGCCACAGGAGTGTGGCCGGAACCCGTTGAGTCAGAGATTTTTGCTGCCAATCAATCAGGCGGGAACTGCGCGCGAATTGAAGCTTCCCAGCGGCTCGAACCGTCCGAGCACGTCGTCGGCCGGCTCGCCCGACACCGCCGAGATGAAGCCGAGCACGTCGTCGCGATCACCAAGCGTGAGAAGCGGATTGGGGTCGGACAGCAAGCCGAACAGCGCCGAGGCGACGTCGACGTTGACAGCCGCGGCCGGGAAGGCCAGTTCGAGGTGCGTCGCGTAATCGGGGTCGCCGAGGTAGAGCCTCGTCACCTCGACAGACGCGTGTCCTCTTCTCTCCCAATGCTCCTCGAACTCGTCGGTCAGCCACTGCGCGGAGAACTCCGCCGACGGGTCGTCGTCGAGGCGCGCCTTGGCGGCCTGCACCAATTCGGCGACCTGGATCAGCGAGTTCTGCGCGCCCTGGCCGGCAACCGGGTCGACGGCGATTACGGTGTCGCCGATCGCCGCGACGACGTGCCCGCTCTTCGTCGTGCCGACGGGCTTGCGGACGGTCGGGGTGACCGCACCCTTCAACCACGAGTAGGGATCAGAGTCGATGACGGCGAGCTCGCGGATCGCCGGAGCGTCGGCGGGAAACCACTCGTCGAAGATGTCGACGATTGCCTGACGCGCCGACGAGGCGTCGGTGACCTCGTCGATCTTCGGCGCCCACGCGCCGTCAGGCTTGGCGAAGACGATGAACGACCATGTCGCGCCCGCGTCCTTGTGCAGGAAGGGTCCGACGAAGATCTCGCCGTTGTCGCTGTCGAGGTTGAACAGCGACTGACGTCCGCCGTCGGCAGCACGGTAGGCGAACGTGTCGGGACCGTGGTCGAGTCCGGTCAGGGTGACCTGCAGGAGTCGACGCTGCGGCTCGCGATAGTGCGTGCGCTCGTCGTCGACCGGGAAGAACGACGCCAGGCCGCCCTTGCCGGTGGCGACGAGGGTCAGGTCGTTGTCGGCAGCGATCTCGTCCAGGCGGTCTGGATCCACGGCTTCGACCTCGAAGCGGCCGCCGCGCTCGAGGAATCGACCGAGGCGGTCATCGGCACGTAGACGCAGGTCGACGGCCTGCGCGACGTAGCCGTAGTCGGGGTTGAACTCGAGAACGTCGACGCGCTCGGTGCCCTCCCCTGACGACAGTCGAACGCTGATGCCGGTGGTGTTGCCCACCTCGTAGAGGTCGTCGATGATCTGCGCATCCCAGTCGCGCGAGCTACCGAACAGCACGCCGACGCCGGTCGGTGGGACCCTGTCTCGCAACGACTCTCGATCGCGGTCAGAGTAGAGAGTGACGTCGAATCCCGCGTCGAGGAAGCCGAGCGCAGCGCTCGTACCCGTTACTCCCGCGCCGACGACTGCAACGCGCTTCTGGTCTGCCATCTGTGCTCCTTGTGGTCTGAACTTTTCGACAATGGACACAGCGTGCGCGATGCACTCTGGTGGGAAAAGATTTAGAAGCACGAAGGCGCAAACCTCCCGCGCCGATGGGGTCCGCGGACTGGGTCATTCGCCGCGCTACCATCGCTGCCTGTGAGTTCCACGCTTTCCGACGCCGGGATCGCTCCCGGCACCCCCAACGAGGACGCCGCCACCGGCAACACCTCGGGGTACCGCCTCGACCTCGACGGCCTGCGGGGTATCGCGATCGCACTCGTCGCGATTTTCCACGTCTGGTTCGGTCGGGTGTCCGGTGGCGTCGACGTGTTCCTCACGCTGTCCGGCTACTTCTTCATTGCGTCGTTGCTCAAGCACGTCATCGCAACCAACCCGCCGAACGTGTCGTGGCGACGGGCGGTCGATCCGTGGCCTCGCTTCTGGCGACTGGCACGGCGCCTGCTGCCCGCTCTGCTCGTCGTCCTGGCTGTCATCACCGCCTTGATAGCGCTGATCATGCCCACAACTCGTTGGGGCCCTTTGGGTTCGGAGATCCAAGCGAGTGCGCTCTACTACCAGAACTGGCACCTGGCCTTCGACTCACAGGACTACGCTGCCGCCGATTCGGCGAACAGTCCGATGCAGCATCTCTGGTCGATGTCGATGCAGGGCCAGTTCTTCGTCCTCACGCTCGTGTGCATGCTCGCGCTCGGCGGCGTCCTGAAGCTGCTCGCACGTCGCATCTCGGTGTTCGGCGAGGCCCGCGTCATACGTGCCATCGTCGGCGTCGCCCTGCTTGCCGTCGCAGTCGTCGCGTTCGCCTGGGCGGTCTACCGGCACGACGTGAACCAGCCGTTCAACTACTACGACACTGTCGCGAGGCTGTGGGAGCCGCTCGCGGGCGGGCTGTTGGCCGTCGCCATTCCCCAAAGGCTTACGCAGGTCCACCGCAACCGCCTCGCGATGCCCGGTTGGCTGCGCGACGTCGTCGGTGTTGGTGCGCTTGCGCTGATCGTGAGCTGCGGCTGGTGGATCAGCGGGGTGTCGGAGTATCCGGGCGTCTGGGCGTGGATACCGGTCGGCGCGACGCTCGCGCTGATCTGGACCGGTTCACCCGCTGCCCGCGACGCGGCGTCGAACGACACCGGGCTGGTCAGCCGGGCACTCGCGCACCCGCGGCTGGTGTGGCTCGGTTCGGTGGCCTACGCGCTCTACCTGTGGCACTGGCCGCTGCTCATCTTCTACCTCGCGTGGCGCTTCCAGGACGACGTGAGCTGGTACGAGGGCACAGCGATCCTCGCGGTGTCGCTGCTGCTGGCGTGGCTGACGACCCGGTACATCGAAGCTCCGCTGCGATCCGGACGGGACACGGGTTTCGGCCGCTCGTATCGGGTCGCGCTCACCGCTGTGCTCGTGATCGCGACGATCGTCGCGGGCACCACGGCCGTCGTCTGGCAGCGCAACGCCGCGAACGCGACGGTCAACACCGACAACCTCGATCCCCGGCTCTACCCCGGTGCTCGCGCGTACCTCGACGGCGCGCCGACGCCCCGCGTCGACCCCCAACCGAGCCCGGAGGTCGTCGATAAGGACTGGCCGGTCACCTCGTACGACTCGATGATCAGCGGCTGGAAGGACCCGTCGATCAAGGTCGGCGTCTACGGCGATCCTGGGGCCACGCGCACCGTCGCGCTGGTCGGCGGATCGCACGCCGAGCAGTGGATCACCGCGCTCGACGCCGTCGGCAAGCAGCGCGGATTCAGGGTCACCACCTACCTCAAGGTCGGCTGCGCGTTGACCACCTCGCACGTCTTCACCTGGTTCGGGCAGAAGTACTACCAGTGCAACGACTGGTCACGGCGCGTGATGGACAGGTTGGCCGTCGACAAACCCGACGTCGTGTTCACCAACAGCACCCGCCCGGTCGAGAACGGGCCCGGTGACACCGTTCCGAAGGACTACACCGACATCTTCACGCAGTTCCGTGAGCGCGGACAGCGGGTCGTCGCGGTGCGCGACAACCCCTGGGCACATGGCAAGCTCAAGCCGCCGGAATGCCTGGCACAGGGCAAGAAACCGCAGGTCTGCGGCGTCGACCGGGATGCGGCGATGGCGGAGACGGACCCTACGGGGGCCATCGCGTCGCAGTATCCGAACATGTCGTTTCTCGACTACACCGACGCGATGTGCGGTTCGGCCTACTGCCCGGCTGTCGTCGGCAACATCCTCGTCTGGCACGACTACCACCACCTGTCCGCGACGTTTGTCCGCAGCCTGATCCCTGCGGTCGACGCCGATCTGGGCCGTGCGCTGCGGTGGTGGTGAGTCTGAGCGCCGGTGAGACTCGCTGACAGCCACGTCTCAGGGAGCGTCCAGACTCCACTGATAAGCTCAGACGCGATAACGGGAGGATCACGGCCTATCAACGCGATGGGGCCGCAACGTTGACGCACGGGGCGAGCGTCGAGGCTCGAGCACCCCGTCAACGTGAAGAGATCCGGCCCCGCACACCGTCCACGAGAACTGTCAGGGGCTGAGTCTGAGTATGTCGACGACGTTGGTTTCGCGTGCAAACGAGTCGACGGCAGGTGCCGACGCCTCGACCACGCGACCGACGCGCCGCCCCTACCTGCACCAGGTCGACCTGATCCGCAGTGTGACGTTCTCGCTGGTCATCTTCGTGCACTGCCTCACGCAGACCACCAACGAGTTCACCAGCATGCCGGTGAACACCACGTCGCTGCTGCTGCATTTCACGCGCAACACCTTCTTCGCCCTCACCGGCTTCGTGCTGATGTACCAGAACTTCGACAAGCAGGATTTCAGTGCGCCGACGTTCTGGAAGCGTCGAATCAAGCTGGTGATCTATCCGTACGTGATCTGGTCGGCCATCTATTGGGTGGTCAACATGTGGCTGGCGGGCAGGCTCACCGAGGTCCCGACGAGTCTGACCAACTTCTTCTACCAGCTCAGCTGGGGCCTCTCCGGGTTCCAGATGTACTTCCTGTTCGTCATGCTGCAGGTCTACCTGATCTTCCCGCTGGTGGTCTGGTTGCTGCGCGCAACCGCCGGGCACCACGTCGCGCTCCTTGGTGTCA
The DNA here is from genome assembly GCF_001665925.1 of Gordonia sp. 852002-50816_SCH5313054-c. Taxonomy (NCBI): domain Bacteria; kingdom Bacillati; phylum Actinomycetota; class Actinomycetes; order Mycobacteriales; family Gordoniaceae; genus Gordonia; species Gordonia sp. 852002-50816_SCH5313054-c. Next base: position 34,567 of record NZ_LZTE01000045.1, on the reverse strand, counting down.
GCTTGGTGCTGCAGTTCGCCGTCGCCGCGACCATCACGCATTGGAATCCGCCCGCAGCCGTCGCGGCCCACTGGTGGCACAACTACGCGACGTTCATCCCGTATCAGTTCTTCATCCTGTACGGCGCCGTCGCCGCGGTGCACCGCAAGCAGATCGGCGCATGGCTGCAGGGCAAGGGCTGGTGGTTGTTCGGCGCACTGCTGGTGACCGCAGCGATCGCCGTCGGCTCGTACGTCGGGGGCGTCTGGTTCGCGGGCAAACCGGTGCACGACAACAACTCGGCGTTCTACCCCACGTTGCTCCCGTTCCTGGTCGTCGCGATGACCTGCCTGTACGCGGTTGCCCTGCACTGGGCCGAGAACCGACGCGAGTTCACCCCGCGATTCGCCCGGGCCGTGAAGTACGCGTCCAATCGCTCGTTCCCGGTGTTCCTTGTCCACGTACTGGTGCTGACGATGATCATGTACCCGCAGCGCAACGGCACGTCGTGGGTGCTCGACGCCATCGGACAGCCGTGGGCGACCATCGTCGTCTACGTGGGCACGCTGGCCGGGTCGCTCCTCCTCGTCGAGATTCTGCGGCGACTCCCCGGCGCGCTGTACCTGACGGGGCGCCCGCGAGTTCCGTTCCGTTCGCCGCGCGCGGACTCCGCGCCGACCCTCGCCGACGATGCGCCGAGCCGTCGCGAAGGCGCTGCCGTCAGCTGATCGCGGTGTTGATCGTCGACTGCTTGATCAAGCCGTCTTCGAGACCCCACTTGCGTGCGATACGACGCATCTCGCCGCTGTCGATGAGCCGCTGAACCGCGTCACGCAACGTGGGTCCGAGCGGCGAGTTCTTGGCGACCGGAAGCGCATAGGGCTCGGTGTCGAAGATGTCTCCTGCCAGCGCCAGGGCGTCGTGAGACTTGTGCACCGCGAACGCGATAGCAGGCGAATCGGCCGAGATCGCATCGGCCTTGCCCGCCTCGAGCCCAGCGACGGCGGCATCGATACTGTCGAAAGGCACTGCAGTGATTGCCTTTTCACCGACAGTTGTACACGCCTGACTCTTCGCCGGAATCTCGACGGTTGCCTGCACGGTGCCTGCCGACACCGCCACCCGCAGTCCGCACGCATTGTTGGGGTCGACGTGCTTTCCTGTCGGTTGGGCCCATTGAGTGCCCGCCGAGAAGTAGCTGACCAGGTCGACCCGACGCTCGCGGGCAAGGGTGTCGAAGATGCCGCGTAACCCTGTGTCGTAGGTACCGTCCTGCACCCCCGCGATGATCGTCGAGAACGCCGTGGTGCGGAAAACCGGTGTGACGCCGAGCAATTGACCCAGCGCGGTCGCGACGTCCGCGTCGAATCCCACGTACTTCCCGCCTTGCGACGCGATGATCGGCTCGTAGGGTACGTCGGTCGCGATGAGGAGTTGCCCACTCTCGCGGATGCGCGCGGGCAGTTGAGCCGCGAGTGCGGAGTCGACGCTCAGCGACGCAGGCGCCGTCGACGTCGAACCGCTGTTCGCCGAGTCCGATTCGCATGCCCCGAGGGCGACCGCACCCACTGCGACGATCACGGCGACGCTCGTCGAGCGTAGACATTTTCTCAAGCGCCACATGGGTTCTGGCCTGCTTTCACGTGCGGTGAGCTCGTCATGACCTGCAAGCCCGTCATGACCGGGAAGCATTGTGCGCGGCCCTGCTGATCGTCTCGACGACGAGCGGGAAGGTCGGGGCGGAGGGAGTCACGATCGACACGTGGTCGGCGCCGTCGAGCAGAACCACCGTGCCCGTTCCGCCCTCACGTTTGACTGCCTTGACGTAGTTCTGCGAAAGGATCGGCGGGACAACGTGATCGTTGGTCCCGACCATCGCGATGATGGGCGCTTTCGGGTCGATGTTCTGTATCGGATCGACCGACGTGTAACGGTCGGGAACCTGCTCTGGCCGACCGCCGAGCGCCGTGACGATCCGATCGTCACCGAGTTTCACGGCTGTTCGCATGTCGAGCGGCCCGGCCAGCGAGACCACGCTCGTCGGCCAAAAGGCGGGCGATGCACCGACTTCGCGCGGCTCGAGGTTGTGTCGGGTTCCGGCCCACATCGCCAACTGTCCTCCAGCAGAATGTCCGACGACGACGGCATTCGTCGTGTTGATCTCCGGGTTGCTGCTACGGACCTGCGGCACGAAATCGAGCGCGGCGGCAACGTCTTTGAAGGTCGTCGGCCAGCCACCGCCCGACCCGACTCGCCGATACTCGACGTTGTAGACGGCCAGGCCCCGCTCCGCGAGACGCCTCGAAAAGGTGACGAAACTGTCGGCGCCGACCTGCGCCTGCCACGACCCTCCGTGAATCAGAATCACCAGCGGCACTGATCCGTCTTTGTGATCGCCGGGAGGGAGGTAGAGGTCAGCCCAGTTCTGCCGATCGTCGCGTGTGCCCGTCGTGGTCGGATACAGATACCGCCTGGCTTCGACATCCGACGACGAGTTGACCTTGGCGAGTTGACCGTCGGCCGCGCCCGCATTGACCGGGGTCGCGGCAGGAGCAGACGATCCCCCGCCCACCGACGTGTCGGTCGCCGAGCAGCCCACAGCGAGCATGACGGCAGAACACACGACGGCCAACATGCCGGATGGTCCGATTGATAACCGCCGTCGAGTCACGAGAGCACGCCCACTTCCCGCGCGCCCACGTCCCGCACGACTGCGTCCACCGATGTTCCTATCGACGATCCTTTACCAGCGCCTTACCGCGCGAAGTTTAACAACACGAATGCGATGTTCGGGTACTTTACTCACGGTTCCACAGCGCTCGCACGTGATCGAAAAGGTCGCTATCTCGATGCGGACAGCATGGACAGCAGCGCCCGTGGATTGGCGAACAGGCTCTCGCGCACGTGGTTTCGTACCACTGTCGGCCACTCGCACTCACACGAGGCGACCACCGCGCTTGCGTCGATTCCGGCCGCCCGGCACAGCGTGACGGCACGGTCGGCATGGAAGTCCTGGGTGATCAGAAGTGCCGCCCGCAGGCCGAAAGCATCGCGGGCGCGAACGCAACTCTGTTCGGTGCTCATGCCCGCAGCGTCGTCGACGATGGCGTGTGGCGGAACCCCGCGCTCTTCGAGATACGCGCGCATCACCGCCGGTTCATCACCCGCGTCGGCAGAACCGTTGCCGGAATTGATGATTCGCGTGACGATTCGGCGGTGATAGAGGTCGAGTACCGTGTCGAGGCGACCCCGAACATAGGTGCCGGGTTCGCCGTCAGAAACCAGCGAACCCAAGACGATGGCCGTCGCGGGGACCGAGCCGGGCCGCAGCGCGGCATCGTCGATGGCATAGACCCGACCGTGCGCGCCGACGAAGACCACGGTGGCCGCGACAGTGACGATCAGTTCCACAAGTACCGCCACCCACATCAGCGACAAGCCGATACGACGACGGTTGAGCACGTCTCACGGTAACCGCACCCTCGACGTGTGCCGGGACACAGTCCCGATATCGCCGTTCGACGTATCTGACGCGCGGTCACGACGATACTGAGGTTATTCCGAACCGTGAGGGGGACAGCATGCCGTACATGCCGGTTACCGCGTCGATGTTCCTGCTCGCCGAGACCCGCGATCAACCGATCCACGTCGGCGGGTTACAACTCTTCATTCCTCGTGAGGGCCAGTCGTCGACCGAACTTGCCGAGGAGATCTTCGATACCTTCTACTCCTGCACCGACGTGCATCCCCTGTTCCGCAAGAGGCCTGCCCAGCCGGTCAGCCTCATCGGTTCGTTGATGTGGTCGTTCGACGACGAGATCGACTTCGACTATCACGTCCGTCGTGCCGTCTTGCCCCGTCCCGGGCGCATCCGCGAACTGTTCCGCTACGTCTCACTCCATCACGGCACACTCCTCGACCGGAACCGTCCGATGTGGGAGGTCCACATCATCGACGGTCTCGACGACGGTCGTGTAGCGCTGTACACGAGGATTCATCACTCGATCGTCGACGGCGTATCGGCGCTGCGGCTACTGGAACGCACATTGAGCGAGGACCCCGACGACCGGTCGGGTACCGCGCCGTGGGATCCGTCATTGAAGCGACGGCACCCCAAGCCGGCGGCGCCCGCGAAGGGGCTGCTGTCGCGCATCGGCGACATCGCGGGAACGGCAACGGGACTCGCGGGTGAGGTCGCCGGACTGGGCATGGCCGCAGCGAAGGTCGCCTACACCGGACTCACCGACGACGCCTTCGTCCCGCCGCTACATGCCGCACCGAAGACGATCCTCGACGTCCCCATCGGCAGTGCCCGACGTTTCGCCGCGCAACGGTGGGAGCTCACACGCCTACGTGCGATCGCCGACGAAATGCAGATCACCATCAATGACGTCATGGTCGCGATGTGCTCGGGCGCGATGCGCGCCTACCTGATCGACCAGGACGCTCTTCCCGACGCACCGCTCATCGCGGCGATGCCGGTCTCGCTACACACCGACAACGATGCCGACGGCAACAACATCACCGCGATCATGGTGAATCTGGCCACGGACCAGCCGGATCCGGAACGACGGCTGGCCACGATCATCGCGTCGACCCGCAAGACCAAAGAACTGGTGCGGAGCCTGTCTCCGGTGCAGTCGATGGCGTTGGGCGCGGCCAATTTTGCACCACTCGCCCTCGCGACGGTCCCGGGATTCGTGCGATACACGCCTCCGCAGTTCAATCTGATCATCAGCAATGTTCCCGGCCCGAAGACCGACTTGTATTGGAACGGAGCCAAACTCGACGGTGTCTATCCGGCATCGATCCCGCTGGGCGGGCAGGCGATCAACATCACCGTCGCCACCACTGCCGACCACATCAACTTCGGTCTGACCGGCGCCCGCAAGGAAGTGCCGAGCCTGCAGCGGCTGCTCACCCACCTCGACACCTCGCTGGAGGAGTTGGAGAAGGTCGCGGACGTAGGGGCATGATCTGAACTTGAAACAGATTGCAGAGCAATGTGTTTCAGCACGGGTGTACCGCGTCGGCGTAGTCGAGCCACTTCGGCAGGCTGCTGACGAATGCATCCCTTGTTTCCGGTGAACCGGCAGCACGCCAGTCGACGACATCTTTGATCTCGATCTCGTACTTGCGCCACTCGAACCAGTTGATCATCTTGAGCATCGGGTAACGCGACGGTATGTCGGCGGCGAAGACCTGCCGCCACCACGTCGACTTCACCGCAAGCTCCGAGGCACCCTGAGCCGCACGCGCCGGGGTATAGATCGCGGCGGTCTCGACAATCGCCACCGGCTTGTTGTGCTCCGCGCCATAGATCTGATAGAAGTTCGGCACGGTGAGGTCGTGACCCGCGCTTCCGTTGTAGCGACCCTCCAGCATCGCGGTGAACTTTCCGGGTTCGCTTACGTCGTTGTTGCCCCACGGACGGCGATTTCCCCAGTGATACAACGAAATCCCCACCCAGTCGACCGCGTCGTCGCCCGGATAGTACGGCGCATACGCATCGTCGTCCGCGGTGAGTTTTCCGTCACCATTGGTGTCGGTCAACTGGTAGTCCTCTGTTCCGCTACGCGCCATGTACTTTCCGCCTTCAAACGGATACCCGCCGCCGTAATTCGGCGCCCACATCATCGCCGTCCCAGGCGCTTTGCGATGGACCATCGCGGCCACCCGACGGAATGTCTCGACGTAGGCCCTGGGTTGCTGACCCCACGCGTACCAGGAACCGTTCATCTCGTGCGCGAATCGAAGGATAACGGGCACACCCGAATCGTTCAGTTTGCGCAGGTCGTCACCCAGACGACCGACGACGCCCTCGGTGATCGCCGCCAATCCAGCGTGAGGCTCCAGGGTCAGCACCATGATGCCGCGTTCGTTACGCACCTGATCGGCGGCGGCGACAGTATGTGCCCAGGTCTCGTTGTTGTACGGGATGTCGGAGAACTGCACAGCAACCGCGGGAGCGTGCCCGAGGTTGTCGTGATGTTCTCGCAGGCTCTCGGACTGCCAGTCGAGATTGACGCCGAACAGAACTCCCGACGCCGGGACTGCCCGATGGTAGTCGGTGACCGCGCAGGGCGGTGTCGGCTCGGGCAGGTAGTGCTGAAACAGGGTGGCCGCGGCGCCGATTCCGACCACCATGGCGATGATCGGGATCAGTGCGGAGGGGCGACGCCGACGACGCCGCGACCACCGCTCCGCGAAGCCCTGCTCCGCCAGGTCATCTGGACGCGTCGTCTCGCTATCGATTGGCGGGCTGGTCATGTCATGCCACACTTTCCTCACCAGTGCTACCGAACGGAACGGAACTGTTGTGAGACCACGTACACAGACAGAGAATGTCGACGTCGCGCGTATCGCCTTGCCGCTCGTCGCACTGATCCTGGTGCTCACGCTCGGCGCGTGCAGCAACGGCGGCGACTCCGACGCTCCGCACCACATTCGTTGGGGCGCTTATCTTCCCGATCTGAAGGGGAGCGACGTCGACTCCGACGCCGGGGTGGTCGGGGTCACCACCCTTGCCGATCGCCCGTTGGATCTGATCCTCACCTTCAGCGGACTCCGCGAGCCGGTACCGAACGCGGATCTGGCCAGAATCGCCGAGACGGGTGCTGTTCCGATCGTGAGCATCGAACCATGGAACCCGTCCGGCGGTGTCAACCAACCGGACTACCGACTGTCGCGAATTGCCGACGGCGCGTTCGATAGCGATCTCCGACGATGGGCGACCGGACTGAAGGAGTTCGGCAAGCCGGTGATCGTCCGGTTCGCCCACGAAATGAACGGCGACTGGTACCCGTGGGGAATGCACGTGAACGGCAACACGCCGCAGTCCTACATTGACGCCTGGCGCCACGTCCGATCGATCTTGACTTCGATTGACCCGCACAACATCTCGATGGTTTGGGCGCCGATGGCGGCGATTTCGGGCATCCCTGGATTCGACGCCGCCTACCCCGGCGACGACGAGGTCGACTACCTGGGGATCGATGGCTACAACTGGGGCAACGATGGCAAACACGGTTGGGCCTCACCGGAATTCATCTTCTCGGACGCGTTCGTCAGCCTCCGCCGACTCGGCGACAAACCCATCCTGGTCACCGAAGTGGCATCCGCCGACGACCCGGATCCGACACGAAAAGCTACGTGGATCCATGACTTTGTCTCGCTCGTCAGTCGCGAGCCGGACGTCGACGGGTTCGTGTGGTTCCAGGCGAACAAGGAGCGAGACTGGCGCTTCAATTCGAACCCACAGAGCGAGAAGGCATTCCGGTCCGCATTGGACGCCGTCCCCGCGACCTAGCGTCGGGTACGCGTCGATCACAGGTCAGCGCCGCACTCCTATCCGGATAGAGCACAAGAATTTTTCCCGACCCGAGGGCGTCGAGGGCGTCGGCAACAGCGGGCGAGTGCCCGAAGATCCGCAGTTCTGCACGGAGCTTCCGCGCCGACCGAACCGCATGCATGAGATCGGCCATGCCCGAAGGCGTCACACGGGAGACACCGCCAACGTCTACGAGCACCAGCCTCGCACCGGCGGTGCACAGCTGGTGCACATCGATGTGGACAGTCGAGGACACGTCCCACAGGCCACTCACGGCGACATCGGCGATGCCCGATGAACCCTCCATAGCCTTGCCACCATCAACCTCGGCCGGCTTATCGACGTGAATCGCGTCATTGGCGCCAAGCTGTGTGACCACCTCTAGCTCCTCGGGGAGCGTTGCGTCCAGAGCATTACTAGCAGGACCCGACGCATCCGTGGCCCCGCGGGCAACCGAGAAGAGACGCCTGCGTCGTGCGAATCGTGCTGTGCGCGTGACTTGTTCGATCCTTGTCTGATCGCGGTCAGCAGCTGCGGCGCGGTCGGTGTAGAGAACCATGACCCTACCGAGATCGAGGGCGTCAAGCGCGTCGAGCATTGCCACCGATGTTCCATAGATACGCAGATCGGCGCGGCGCGACCTTGCCCAGCGCACAGCGTGCATGAGTTCGGCCATACCGGATGGTGTCACCGTGGTGACCTCGCCGACGTCGACCAGCACGAGACGCGCGCCGCCCGAACATGCGCGGGCAACGTCGTCGCACAGACGCGACTTCACTTCTAGCCGTCCGGATACCCGGACGTCGGCTGTCTCATCGTCGAACTCTGCGAATGCTTCGTGGGCCAGTGACATGTTCTTCTCCAGGATTCAGGGGGCTGGGAGGTCGTCAATTAGGTGGAACGTTGTGGCGCAGGGCTATTGGTCAACACACAACCATTGATGTACTGGTCGACCGGGTCGATGGGTGTCGGGCGGTAGTGGGCGGCGCGGACGACGGACGAAAGCAGGAGGAGATCGAGACCGACCCACCCGAGTGACAGGAAGGTCGGGAAAGTCTCGGCATCGCCGTGACTCCAGCGCAGGATGCCGACAGCCGACGATGCGACAAGTGCCACCATCGCGACTATCTGCGGGATGATCGGCCGGTAGTCGACCCGCGCGTCGACCTGCTCCTTGGAGGTCACCGAGAAGGAGATGTGGCGTCGGAAGAAGACCGCCGCGGCAGCCGAGAGGGTGGCCGATATCCAGATCGGGAACAGTGCGAACGACATCTGCTGCCCACGCCACAGACCGCCGGACCGGTACCCGGCCACCTGGAACAGCAACTGACAGCAAACGAAGAAGGGGATGAACCTGGCGAAGAAGTCCAGGGGGTAGGCGTTCATGGGGAAGACACCGAGCGTGAAGTAGATGATCGGCGCGGCGATGTAGACCACCGCTGCAAAACCGTTGAGGTACGAGGTCATGGTGGCCAGGTACATCAACCGCTGCGCAAACGTCAGCCCGGACTGGAAGAGCGGGTTGTCGGCGAAGAAGACCTGCATCGACCCCGTGGCCCATCGCTGGCGTTGGCCGAGCATTGTCGCGAGATCGTCGGGTGCGAGGCCTTCCACCAACACCTCGTGGTGGTAGACGCTCTCCCAACCCATGGCGTGCAGATGCATGGCGGTCGCCATGTCCTCGGTCACCGTGGCGGTGTTGATCGGCTGGATCGCCAATGCCTGGTCGATCCGAGACACTTCAACCGAGTCCATTGTCTTGTGCAGCTCGTCGACGACCTCGTCCGGTAGCCACGGGTGCGAGTCGAGGACGTCGTGAATACCGGCACGCAGTTCGAAGGCGACCTCGCCGACTGGCGCGCCACGCCGCAACCTGCGTCGCGCGCCACGCACCACGTCGAGCGCATCCTCGAGTGGGATGCGCAGTCCCGATCCATGCCCCGCTTCGTTGATGAGACCCTCGAGGCGCGCCCATTCGTCGCGAATAGCCCTTCTGACCTGCGGGTCAGCGCCGCGCGAGTATGTCCGTAGGCCCAGCGCCATCAGAGCCTCGCGCCGCAGGACAGCGTTCGAGCCGCAAAAGAATGCAGCACCCCAGCCGTCCTTACCCTGCTGGATGGGGCCATAGAACAGTTCGGCCTGACTGCCCAGCGGATCGGAGTCAGGCACATTCCAGAAGTACTGCGGCGTCTGCACGAAGGCCACGGCGTCGTCGTCGAAGTAGCCGAGGACGGCGTCGAGGAACTCCGGCTTGGGGACCTGGTCGGCGTCGAGGATCGCCACGAACTCCGCGTCGGTGAGAAACAGTGCGTTGTTGATGTTGCCGGCCTTGGCATGCCGCTGGCGCCCGTTCCACTCCTCGCCTCGCGTGAGGTACCCGACGCCCAGCGCGGCCGCCGCGATCCGGAACTCCTCGCGATCACCGTCGTCGAGGATCCAGGTGTTGTGGGGGTATCTCACGTCGCGCGCGCCGATCGCGGTGCGGACCACGAGCTCGAGGGGCTCGTTGTATGTGGTGATGAATACATCCACGGTCAGGCCGGGTCGCGCCATGGGTGGAGCCGGCCGCTCGCGCGCATTCCACATCATAAATGCGAAAAGAATGGACTCAGAAAGCGAATATGTTTCCGCAATAACTAATGGAATAGCAATCCACCAAGCGGACCAGGCGATAGTGTCGCTCCATCGCCAAAAGATATAGGCACAGCCGAAAGAAACCACAAGAATGGAAATGATTCTGACGGCAAACAGCCGCGCTGGCCCCACGATCCCCACCTCCGAGTTGACATCGATCCCACAACATCGACCCGCCTCGTCGCAGCTCATCCACGATTCTTGCCCAGTTCAGGGGCACCCGCAACCCGCCGTACTCCGTCTGGTGTACATATTTGAATTGTTTACCTGAATACAAAATTTGTGCGCCACACGAAACGGTTTTTGTCCCCAATTCCGTGGACGGATAAACTCCTTTCTACTGAGACGCGCGACGCTTTATCCAACATATGTGGCATGGGTCACTCTATTTCCTTCGGCGAGCGCGACCGCAGCACACAGCGAGCCCCTTCATCAAGCAAAATGGCACCGGCGGGGCAGCGAGAGAGGTTTACGTCACTCGGAACTGACTGGATAGTCAGTTACTCGTGAGTATCATTCCTATATCGCAACGCCTAGTACCAGCTCCAGGTAAGGGCAGCCTTGGCAGCGCGAGGTACCGAGGAAGAATTACGGTTACCTGTAGTAGACGTCCGACCCCGCGCACGTCAGCCCTGCGCGACTAGGTCGATGATCAATATGAGAGGGGCCGGGACGCCGTGAATGCCACGACGATCACCATCGGCACTATTGCCGCGGTCATCAGCTTGTTCTGTTGGGCCAGTTTCCTGCGCGGCGTGTGGACGATGGTGCGCGCGATCGCCCAGGGCCAGAAGGTCGACAGCACCCGTTACTGGCCCGTCGGCCCGCGACTGTGGACGATGCTCAAGGAGTTCGTCGGCCACACGCGAATGGTGAAGTTCCGGACCGTCGGCTGGGCGCACTGGCTGGTGATGTTCGGCTTCATGATCGGTGCGATCTTCTGGTTCGAGGCATACGGCCAGATCTTCGACCCCGAGTTCCATTGGCCCGTGATCGGCTCGTGGAACATCTACATCTTCGCCGACGAGGTGCTGGGCCTCGGCACCGTCATCGGCATCATGGCGCTGATCATCATCCGCCAGCTCAACCACCCGCGGATGCCCAAGCGCCTGTCCCGCTTCTCGGGTTCACGCTTCGGCGCCGCGTACTTCGTCGAACTCGTGGTCCTGATCGAGGGCCTCGGCATGATCTTCGTGAAGACGTTCAAGATCTCGTCTGGCATCGAGGACCCGCCGATCTGGACGTCGTTCTTCACCCACTACTTCGCGCAGCTCTTCGAGGGGTCGTCGGTCTACTGGGTCACCGCCGCCGCTGTCGTCAAGCTGATGAGCGGCATGATCTGGCTGGCGGTCGTCGGCGCGAACATCGACTGGGGTGTCGCGTGGCACCGCTTCGCCGCGTTCTTCAACATCTATCTGAAGCGTGAGCAGGACGGCGGCGTCGCGCTCGGTGCCGCCAAGCCGATGATGAGCCAGGGCAAGGTCCTCGACATGGAGACCGCCGACCCCGACGTCGACGCGTTCGGCGCAGGCAAGGTCGAGGACTTCTCGTGGAAGGGCTGGCTCGACTTCACGACATGTACCGAGTGTGGCCGCTGCCAGAGTCAGTGCCCTGCCTGGAACACCGGAAAGCCGTTGAGCCCGAAGCTGCTCATCATGTCGCTGCGCGACCACGCACAGGCCAAGGCGCCGTATCTGATCGCCGGCGGCCGCAAGGACATGGGCGGCGACGAGGTCGGTCTCGTCGACGCAGAGGGCAACGTCGACGAGGCGAAGCTCGCCAAGATCCCCGAGGCCGCGCGGGCCGAGGCGTCGCGCAAGTTGGTCGGTGAGTCGAAGGGCGCGATGGGCGGCGGCGAGGGCATTGTCGACGAAGACGGCGCATTCGACCCCGAGCAGCTCGGTGCGGTCATCGACACCGAGACCCTGTGGAGCTGCACCACCTGCGGTGCGTGCGTCGAGCAGTGCCCCGTCGACATCGAGCACGTCGACCACATCATCGACATGCGGCGCTACCAGGTGCTCATCGAGTCCGACTTCCCGACCGAGCTCGCGGGCATGTTCAAGAACCTCGAGAACAAGGGCAACCCCTGGGGTCAGAACGCGTCGGCACGCACCAACTGGATCGACGAGATGGACATCGAGATCCCGGTCTTCGGTGCCGACGTCGAATCGTTCGAAGGCTTTGAGTACCTCTTCTGGGTCGGTTGCGCTGGCGCGTACGAGGATCGCGCGAAGAAGACCACCAAGGCTGTCGCAGAACTCCTCGACATCGCCGCGGTGAACTTCATGGTCCTCGGCGAGGGCGAGACCTGTACCGGCGATTCGGCACGACGTGCCGGCAACGAATTCCTGTTCCAGATGCTGGCGCAGCAGAACATCGAGACCATCAACGGGGTCTTCGAGACGGCGCCGACGCAGCGCAAGAAGGTCGTCGTGACCTGTGCGCACTGCTTCAACACGCTGTCCAACGAGTACCCGCAGCTCGGCGCGAAGTACGAGGTGGTCCACCACACGCAGCTCCTCAACCGCCTCGTGCGGGAGAAGCGCCTGGTGCCCGTGGCACCGATGGGCGAGGGCGTCACCTACCACGACCCCTGCTACCTGGGACGTCACAACAAGGTCTACGACGCTCCTCGTGAGCTGATGGAAGCATCCGGTTCGACGCTGCGCGAGATGCCTCGCCACGGCGAGCGTTCCATGTGCTGTGGCGCCGGTGGTGCGCGTATGTGGATGGAAGAGCAGATCGGCAAGCGCATCAACATCGACCGCGTCGACGAGGCTCTCGACACCCTGGCTTCGGCGAACGGAGCCGGAGGTAGCAACGGCGAGGCACCGCAGAAGATCGCGACGGGCTGCCCGTTCTGCCGCGTCATGCTGACCGACGGTGTGACCGCACGGACGTCCGGCACCGAGAACGAGGGCAAGATCGAGGTCGTCGACGTCTCGCAGATGCTGCTCGATTCGGTCAAGCGTGGTCTGCCGGAGGTCAAGCGGGGCGGTCGTTTCCTCGGACCGGTCGCCAAGCCCGCACCCGAGCCGGAACCCGAGCCCGAGAAGGTGGCAGCCGCCGCTCCGGCCGCGGCCGCGGCAGGCGCTGCAACCGACGCCAAGCCCAAGCCCAAGGTCGGGTTGGGGATGAAGGGCGGCAAGAAGCCCGGCGCCGGGAGCGCAGCGACCAAGGCGCCGGCAGCATCGGCACCTGCGGCTTCGGCGGACACAGCGTCGACCGACGCAGCCGAGAAGAAGCCCGCCGCAAAGGGCTTCGGCATGAAGGGCGGCATGAAGAAGCCGGGCGGGGCGGCCAAGCCTGCGTCGGCGTCCGCGCAGCCCGCACCTGCTCAGGCCGAGTCGTCGGCGGCAGTCGAGAACGCGGCGAGTGATACAGCAGCAAGTACCACAGCCGATGCGCCGAAGCCGGCCAAGGCCAAGGGCTTCGGCATGGCTGCCGGCAAGCGTCCCGGCGCCAAGAAGCCGGGCGCAGCGAGTACCGCAAATGCGGCCGCGTCCGACGCGGGCGTCACAGCCGCCGCGGAGAACAAGGTTGCAGAGACCGAATCCGCACCCGACGCCGCCCCGACCGCCGACACCGAATCGGCAACGGCCGCAAGCACTTCCGCTGCCACGGTGACCGAGGAGAAGCCTGCCAAGGCCAAGGGCTTCGGCATGGCCGCGGGCAAGAAGCGCCCGGGAGGCACCGGGTCGGGGGCTGCCAAGCCTGCCGCCCCAGCTGCAGAGGCTTCGGCACCTGCTGAAACGTCGGCGGCTGAGTCCGCTCCGGCAGAATCCGCTCCGGCACAGCCCGAGACCGGTGGCGAGGCCAGCGCGACGGAGGAGACGCCCGCTGCAACGGCGTCTACTGCAACGGCGTCGGCCGCTGCGGTGACCGAAGAGAAGCCTGCCAAGGCCAAGGGCTTCGGCATGGCCGCGGGCAAGAAGCGCCCGGGCGGGGCGTCGGCTCCCAAGGCTGCAGCTCCGGCAGCGTCGACGGCTCCCGCAGCGTCGACTCCGGAACCAGAAGCCGCTGCACCAGAGGCCGAAGCGCCCGAAGCCGAGTCAGCCCAAGCAGCACCGGCAGAAACCCCGGCAGAGGCGTCCACGGACACAGCGGCCGAGGGCGCGGCAGCGTCGTCGAACGGCAGTGCCCCAGAAGGCGCAGCTGATGACGGCCGCACGATCGCCGAGACCGGAGCGTCGAAGGCCAAGGGCTTCGGCATGGCCGCAGGCAAGAAGCGGCCCGGCCAGCGCTGATCGGCTGACGGTAAGAATCCGCCGCCCGTCAGAAACACGCGTTTCTGACACCTGCGAGTGAAGTATCGCTCGCAGGTGTCAGAGGCGCGTGTTTCTGCATTTCCGACAGCCCGAAAAAATCGATTTGCCTGCGGCTGAGACAATTGAACCCGTGAGTAGGCCGTATGTATCGCACCTGAACCAGAACCTCAAGCCGTTGGAGCAGTCCGAGAAGCTGCAGAACGTCTGCTATGAGATCCGTGGGCCGGTGCACGCGCATGCGGCGCGACTCGAGGCCGAGGGCCATCGGATCATGAAGCTGAACATCGGCAACCCGGCGCTGTTCGGCTTCGAGGCCCCAGACGTGATCATGCGCGACATGATCCACGCGCTGCCGTACTCGCAGGGGTACTCGGAGTCGGCGGGTGTGCTCTCGGCACGACGCGCCGTGGTCACCCGCTACGAGCTCCTCCCCGACTTCCCGTACTTCGACGTCGACGACGTGATCCTCGGCAACGGTGTCTCCGAGCTCATCACGATGACGATGCAGGCGCTGCTCAACAACGGCGACGAGGTGCTGATCCCCGCGCCCGACTATCCCCTCTGGACGGCCATGACGGCCCTCTCCGGCGGCACAGCCGTGCACTATCGCTGCGACGAGGACAACGACTGGAACCCCGACATCGCCGATATCGAGTCGAAGATCACCGACCGCACCAAGGCGATCGTCGTCATCAACCCCAACAACCCCACGGGCGCCGTCTACTCGCGGGAGGTGCTCGAGCAACTCGTCGACGTCGCCCGACGCAACTCACTGCTCATCCTCGCCGACGAGATCTACGACAAGATCCTCTACGACGACGCTGAGCACATCAACATCGCGTCGCTCGCCCCCGACCTGTTCTGCCTGACGTTCAACGGGCTCTCGAAGGCGTACCGCGTCTGTGGCTACCGGGCTGGCTGGGTTGTGCTCACCGGCCCCAAGGACCACGCCAAGGGCTTCATCGAGGGCCTTGGCATCCTGGCGTCGACGCGCCTGTGCGCGAACGTTCCGGGCCAGCACGCGATTCAGGTGGCCCTTGGCGGCTACCAGAGCATCGAGGCGCTCGTCGCGCCCGGTGGACGCCTCTACGAGCAGCGCAACGTCACGTGGGAGAAGCTCAACGAGATCCCCGGCGTCAGTTGCGTCAAGCCCAAGGGCGCGCTCTACGCGTTCCCGCGTCTCGATCCCGAGGTCTACGAGATCCACAACGACGAGCTCTTCGTCCAGGACCTGCTGCTGCAGGAGAAGATCCTGGTCGTGCAGGGCAGCGGGTTCAACCTCGACGATCAGAACCACTTCCGCATCGTCACACTCCCCTGGTCGCGCGATCTCAAGGACGCCGTCGAACGGATCGGCAACTTCCTGTCGTCGTATCGCCAGTAGTTCACCGGCCGAATTACCCCCGATGACCTGCGGCGCAGCACCTTCTGCGCGATTCGCTGATCCCCGCCTGCACGTTATGTGACACTCTTCGTTGTCACCATCTCTGGACATAGCTGTGACGCTCGGTTACGTTAACCAGATCACGGTACCGAAGGGGTGACGTATGAAGCAGTGGGTCAAACGACTCATCGACGTCGACGGCGTACGGCTCGCGACTTTCGAGTTCGACGATCCTGCCGGTGACACATCCGCCGTCTCGGGAGCCGGCAACCCCGCCGGCCCAGTTACTCCCGAAAACGCCGAGCGTCCGACGGTGCTGTTCGTGCACGGATGGCCGGATACGCATGAGGTGTGGACCGAGGTTGCGGAACGTCTTTCCGACGACGTCCGGGTCGTCGCGTACGACACCCGCGGACTCGGAGTCAGCGACAACCCGCGTGGGGTGTCGGCGTATCGCATCGAAACGCTCGCGGACGACCTGTACGCCGTCGCCAATGCCGTGAGCCCCGACGCGCCCGTCCATGTTGTCGCGCATGACTGGGGTTCCATTCAGTCGTGGGAGGCTATGTCCCGCCCGGACGCCGCCGATCACTTCGCGTCGTACACCAGCATCTCCGGCCCGTGCCTGGACCACGTGGGAGTGCTCCTGCGCGAGAACATCTCTCATCCGACGCCGCGTCGAGCGCTCGACACCCTCCTGCAGTCCTTCTTCTCGACGTACATCGTGCTGCTGCACCTGCCATTTGGTCCGACGCTGATCTCCGCGACGCTCGGCTCGCCCGGCGCATGGCGACGTTTCCTGCGACTCATGGACGGTACGCCCCCCGAGCAGATCGTCGTCGCGCCGTCGCTGCGGCGCGACATGCGTTCCGGCGCGCGCTATTACCGAGCCAACATGGTGCGCAAGGTCGGCAAACCCAACCCGCGAACGACCAACGTTCCCGTGCTGGAGATGGTCAACACCCGCGACTTCGCGGTGCGAACACACCTGCTGCGCAACACGAACCGATTCGCCCCCGATCTCACCCGTCTCGAGTCACCGACCACCCACTGGGCCCCGACGACCAATCCCGGCTACGTCGCCGACTCGATCCGCGACTTCGTACGACGCATCGCCGCCCGAACATCCACCGCGACCACCCCCGACCGCGCCGCTATCCGCTGACCTGCCATCGCGAAGGAGTTTCTACCGTGCACGCACACGCCGAGAAGGTGGACACCACCTCAGCGCACACATTCGCACCACACGCATCCACACCACATGCAGTCCCACCTCAGGACAACGACACCGATCCCGGCGACGTCGAGCTTCACGCGCGCAACGTGACGTTCGACTGGAGCGACGTTCCGCTGCACTGGATTCCGGGTCATCCGATCGCGTCCGACTTCATCAGCGTGCTCAATCTGCTTCTCCCCGAGGGAGAGCGCTGGTTTGTCCAGACCTACAACGAAGCACTCCCCCTGGTTCGTGACGAGGAGCTGGCCGCAACGATGCGCGGCTTCATCGGCCAGGAAGCCATGCACGCCGAGGCGCACGACCACGTGCTCTGGGAGTTCCTCGACCATCACGGAATCGACCCTCGGCCGTACTGCCGCCAGATGGAGTGGGTGTTCCGAAAGGTGTTGGGCCCCCTGGAGAAGGGCAGCGTGGAGGCCAAGCAGAAGCACCTCATCGAACGACTGTGGCTGATCGCCGCGATCGAGCACTACACCGCGATCCTCGGCGATTTCGCGCTCAACAACACCTGGACCGAAGTCGGGGCCGATCCGACGATGTCGGACCTGTTCACCTGGCACGGAGCCGAGGAGGTCGAGCACCGAGCCGTCGCACACGACGTCGCGGTCTACTTCGGTGACAGCTACCTTCGGCGCGGCCGGGCGATGCTGATCGCACTGCCCACCCTGCTGCTCCTACTCTTTCGCGGTTTCCGCTTCATCACCCATCAGGATCCGGCGATCAAGCACAACAACTACTTCTACCGCCAGTATCACTACGCGCGCGGCGTGCGGGCAGGCGTTCTCCCGACGATCCGCAGTGTGCTCTTCGCGACGGCGAGCTACTTCAGGCCAGGTTTTCATCCAACCGAAATCGGTTCGACCGCACAGGCTGTCGCCTACCTGGCGTCCTCGCCCGCAGCACGAAACGCCTCCTGAGTACACACGGAACCGAACAGACCATGAATCAACGGGCACACCCGCACACCACCGAAATGACCTCGGTGCCGCCACATCTCTACGGACGATGGCGCCATGATCCCCTGATGACCTTCGGCACCGTGCTGTCCAAGACGTGGCTGCCGTTCTGGCGTCCGTTCTCGCCACTGCGGTCGACCGCTGAGTACGACGGTGTCACGACGCTGCGCATCGTGGGACGAGAGGTCGTCGCGCAGGACGAGAACGTCGTCGCACTGACCTTCGCAGGACTCGACGATCAGCTTCTCGAAAGGTGGCACGCCGGAGCGCATCTCGACCTCCTGCTGCCGTCGGGCAGGATGCGCGAGTACTCCCTCTGCGGCGATCCCGCCGATAGGAAGACCTACCGAATCGCCGTGCGGCGCATCCCCGATGGCGGAGGCGGTTCGGTCGAGGTGCACGACACCCTGCACGTCGGCGACACCGTTCAGATCAAGGGTCCGCGCAACGCCTTTCCGATCGCATTGCCCGGCTACGGATCGCAAGCCCGCTCACTCCGGTTCGTCGCTGCGGGCATCGGCATCACGCCGATCCTGCCCATGCTGGCGGCCGCCGAGCGCCTCGGTCTCGACTGGTCGATGATCTACACCGGTCGCAGTATGGACTCGATCCCGTTCCGCGACGAGGTCGCGCGATTCGGCGACAAGATCACCATCCGCACCGACGACGAGCACGGCCTGCCGAGCATGGAGGAATTGCTCGGACCGATCGACCCGCAGACCGGAAGGGCCCCATCGGGTCTCGCAGTCTATTGCTGCGGCCCGGTACCGATGTTGGAGTCGTTGCGGCGCCATCTACACGACCGCCCCGACATCGAACTGCACTACGAGCGTTTCAGTCCGCCGCCGGTGGAGAACGGTCGTCCGTTCACCGTGACAATCGACTCGACCGGACAGCAGATCGACGTCGCGGCAGACGAGACCTTGCTGAGCGCGCTCCGCAAAGAGGTTCCGTCGGTCCCGTATTCATGCCGCCAGGGATTCTGTGGCACATGCAAGATCAGGACGTTGTCGGGGGCAATCGACCACCGCGACAACATCCTGACCGAGCCGGAGCGTGCAGCGGGCTCCATCCTCACCTGCGTCTCACGCGCCGGTGGCGATCACCTGACCGTCGACCTCTGAGTGCGCATCCGACGTGAGTTCGGCGCCACGCGAGTGACTTTCACCGCGCAGTAGAACCGCAGCGGCAACGGCAGCCACGGCGGTCACCGCAACCGCCACCCAGACCGCGCTGTGCAGCCCGTCGACGAAGACCTCCTGCACGGCGATGGTCATAGGGCCGGAGATCGACTCAGGGGCGCGGGCGGCGACCTCCGCTCCGCCCATCACCGACTGTTCGGCTATCGCGGCAATCTCGCGCGGAAGTCCCAGTGCGCCAATCCTTTCCGATACGGAAGAGGCATACACCGAGGTGAGCACCGAGCCGAGCACGGCCACGCCCAGTGTTCCACCGATCTCACGCGTCGTGTCGTTGACGGCGCTACCGGCACCCGCCTGCTCCGGTCGCAGCGAGCTCATGATCACGTGCGTACACGGACCCGTGATCGCGGCGAGGCCCGCCGCCATCAGCGCCATCGACCAGATGATGAGTTCCCAGTAACCAGACATCCGTGACGAGATCTCCACCAGCGCAAAGCCTGCCGACATCAGGACAGCTCCCGAGGTCACCACCCAGCGGGGCCCGAACCGATGCGCCAGCGCCATGGCAACCGGCGAGCACACCGCGGTCACGATCGCGAAAGGCAGTGTGCGCAGGCCTGCTTCGAACGGTCCATATCCCTTCACAGCCTGGAAGAACTGGGTGATCAGGAAGATGAATCCGAACAGCGAGAAGAACGCGACCGCCACCATTCCCGCTGCGGTCGCAAACCTGCGATTGGCGAACAGCGCGACGTCGAGGATCGGGTGCGCCACCACGAGTTCACGCCAGACGAAGAGTCCGATAACCGCAATCGCCACAACGATTCCCACGATGGTTCGTGCATCGGTCCACCCGTGATGAGGACCTTCGATCACCGAGTAGGTCAGCAGGCCGAGTCCGATGACCGACAGCACCAGTCCGACGACGTCGAACCGCGACACCGATTCCGGTCGCGTGCCCGGTACCACCGCGAGCACAGCGATCGCGGTCACCGCCGCAATGGGTAGTCCGACCCAGAACACCGATGCCCACGAGTAGTGCTCGAGCAGCCACCCTCCGAGCACCGGCCCGATCGCCACGGCGATTCCCGACGTCGCACCCCAGATGCCGACCGCCGTGGCACGTTGCTTCCCTTCCGGGAAGATCGCGACGATCAGTCCGAGGGTCGCGGGAAACACCAGCGCCGCGAACACTCCCAGGCCGGCACGCGCAGCAATCAGTTGACCCAACGTGTTCGCCGAGGCGGCGAGGGCCGACACCCCTGCAAAGCCCGCGATACCCACCAGGAGCATCCGACGGTGCCCGAACCGGTCGCCGAGGTAACCACCGGTGAGAAGCAGCCCGGCGAAGACCAGCGTGTAGGCGTCGACGATCCACTGCAATCCCGAGATTCCAGCCCCGAGATCACGCGACATGGTCGGCAACGCGACGTTGACGATCGTGTTGTCGACCATCACCAAGAGCTCAGCCAAACACAGCGCACACAGCGCCAACCAGCGAGAACGCATGCGAAAACCCTCCGAGTAGATTGTCGTTCTACTGTTATAGAACGTCGTTCTTTTCTAGAAGAACACTGTTCTAGTAGGTTGTCAATATGGCTCCCACACGAAGTACGCGTCGTACCCCGGCGACCGAGGTACGCACGAACCTCATCGCGTCGGGGCGTCGAATTCTGGAACGAGACGGTGTCGCCGGCCTCACCGTGCGCGTGGTCGCGACCGACGCCGGCGTAGCACCCATGGGGGTCTACAACCACTTCGACGGCAAGGAGGGGTTACTCGACGCGTTGGTCAACGACGCCTTCGTCGAGTTCGCGCGCATGATCGACGTGACAGACGACGACGCCCGAGAGAGGTTGGCGCACAGCGGCAGGGCGTACCGGGAGTTCGCGCTGCGCTACCCGGTCGCGTACTCGCTGATGTTCTCGCGCGAGCACCACCCCGACTCCGACGTCGCCGAACACGCCTTCTCGGTGCTGACCGAACACATCAGGTACGGCCAGAACGCGGGACTACTCGTGAAGGACGATCCCCATCAGGCGACGATGCAGGTGTGGAGCTGCGTTCACGGTGCGGTGGCCTTGGAACTCGCAGGTACCCATCCCCCGACGATCGATCCCGTCGTGAACTACGAGCACGTCTTGGCCGTGGTGCTCCGCGGCCTGAGCGCGTGATGCGAGAATGAGCGCGATGAGCAGCGATGACAAGGCCACCAACGAGTACCGGATCGATGATCTGGCGCGGGTGGCCGGGACCACCACACGCAACGTCCGCGGATATCAGGATCGTGGACTGTTGCCGAGGCCCCTGCGCCGCGGGCGCATTGCGATCTACACCGACCTTCACCTCGATCGCCTCAGGGTGATCAACGATCTGCTCCGCCGTGGATTCACCATCCGCCATATCGGCGAATTCCTCACCGGAATCCAGCGCGGCGACGACCTCGCCGACGTCCTCGGGCTGCGCGAAGTGGTCGCCGCCCCGTGGGGGAACACGACGAAGACCTCGGTGAGCGCCGACGAACTGCGCGAGTTACTCAACAACAGCAACCCCGCGTACTTCACGCGATTGACCGACCTCGGATTGATCAAGCCGGAGGGGACAGCAGATCCCCCAACGTCATTCACGGTGCTCGACCAAGACACGATCGATGCATATGCCCGCCTCGTGCGGCGTGGCCTGACACTGAATTCGATTCTCTCCGTACATGAGAACCTCAGTACACAGATGGATTCGGTTGCGGAGGCACTCATCTCGGCCGGACGCGGGACGATCGCCGAAGAATACAAGGACGGTTGGATACCGCAGACCGCTGCCGAGGCAGATTGGGTGCGTGACCTTCTCGTCGAATTCAGACGAGCGGGGTCGACGATCGCGCACAATGCTCTCGACCGCGCGCTCGATCGCGACATGGCTCGTCAGCTCGACGACTATCTCGCCATCGCCGACGACTCCGTCGACCAGGATCCGCTCGACATACGGGGCGAACGCCAGAGCTCGACCGCCAAGGGACGAAAGCGGTCAGGGAACGACGATCGGGGGTAACCCTCCGGGTAGCGGAATGACCGCTCGCGGTTTGGGTTTCGGCCGAGGATTGCTGCGCGGGCGCGGTTGTTCGGCGCGCTGCGACTCCTCGGTTCGCGGCGGCGGCGGGGGTGGAGGCACGTAGGCAGCAGCGGGTGCGCGAGCCTCGTTGAGGTCGGCGAGATCTGCGTACAGTTGCGTTGTCGTCGAACTGTGCGTCGTGGTGACCGGGTTCGACGCCGATGGCGATGCGGAACCACCACTGAGCCCAAGTGCGGTGGCAGCCAAGGCAACTCCGACTACGCCGACTGCGCCGGCACCGATCAGGATCTTCTTTCGACCGCGCGACGGTGTCTTGTCAACCGCTGCCGCATCAACCGCTGCGGCTTCTTGCTCGCGAGGTTCGATTCTGGGGGATATCGGAACGAAGTCGTCTGCCGGAAAGTAGTTTTCGGTGTTTCGCCCAACACCCACGGAGTGCAGATACGCGGGCGTCGACGGATCTGAGTACGCGAGCCTGACGGGCTCGATCCGATCCGTCACATCGAACTCGTTGTCGACGGACCGCAGCGGCGGAGCGAGTGGCGGGTCGAGTGGCAGCTGTGCATGGCCGGCTTCTACAACGGAGTCGCCACGGATTCCCGCGACGGGGGCACCCTCGGGCTCCGCGACGGGGTCTGCACCCACGTGCGCGACCGGCTCGCGGTGGACCTCGACGTGATCGGTGGTCTCGGCCACTGGTTCTGGCCCCCGTACCGCGGCTGGCCCCTGCACGGCGGCAACGTCGGGCATCGCCAGTGTCACGTCGTCGAGAACGACGATCGGGACGTCGGCGACCGGAGCGAGCAATTCCGGGAGTCCTGGCCACACGGTGTGCGTCGAATCGAAGACCATCGCGCTGACCTGACGACCCGTCGATTCCGCGCACTGCGCGACAGCGTCGGGCACGTTCTCGGCGCGGGCGAGTGTCGACTGTGCGACGTCGCGTCGTGTGACACGGAACAGTCGGACGTGCTTCTCGCCCATGATGAACGTGCCGTCGGACTCGGCGAGGCGGTATCGGCCCTTGTGACTCAGGAGGTGCAGTTCCGCTGTCCACTCGTCGGAGTCGGGGGCGTCGACGCGGCCCGCGCGCACGAGGTGGTCGGAGATGAGGGCGTCGAGTTCGGCTCCACTTGTGCCTGCGGCGCGTCTGCGTACGACGGCCGCACCGGATTCGACGTCGACGAGCGTCACATCGACACCGTCCTCGGCGACGCTCACCACAGCGAAAGAGTCGACGAGCGTCGAGTGGCGGCGTCGGAGGTGGTCGGAGACACGACTGATCACGGACGCGTCGATAACCCGCCCGTCTTCGATCACCCCGTTCGGGATCGCCCCGTTGTCCATAGTTCGGTAGTCCCCGTCATCGAGAAACCCCACGCGCATTCTCGTGAGTCGGGCCCGGTAAACCTGTGTTCGTTCACCCGTGCCGCGCTCGTTCGACCACTCCCCCGCACTTCTGAGTGTTCAACCTAGCATGACGTCAGCGGTGCGCCACTTGTGTCGCACCTTCGAAGGACCCGCGGCCGAGACCGGCCGAAGCACGCTGATCTGCGTCGAACGCGTTCTCCGGAGTCGCAACCGCGCCACCGAGCGCGGCGTACGACCAGCCTGCTCGCCGCCACGACTGTGGGTCCAAACAGCGACGACCGTCGACGATAACGCGTGAACGCACGACTGGATCGAGTTCCGATGGCGCCATGTGCACGAACTGCGCCCATTCGGTGGCGATTGCGACGACGTCGGCGTCCTGGGCGGCCTCTGCGGCCGAATCGGCATAGCCGAGCATCGGATACATCCGTTGAGAGTTGGCGTTGGCCTTCGGGTCGAATACCGTGACCGACGCCCCGCGTAGTGCCAATTGTCCTGCGACACTCAGCGCGGGGGAATCGCGCACGTCGTCGCTTTCTGGCTTGAAGGCCGCGCCGAGCACCGCGATGTTGGCGCCCAACAACTCTCGCGGACATACCTGTGCGATGAGGTCGACCATGGCGGAGCGTCGTCGCATGTTGATCGTGTCAACCTCGCGCAGGAATCGGAGAGCTCCATGCGCCCCTAGTTCTTCGGCGCGTGCCTCGAAAGCCCGAATGTCCTTGGGGAGACATCCGCCGCCGAATCCCAGGCCCGCGTTGAGGAATCGGCGCCCGATCCGCTTGTCGTGACCGATCGCGTCGGCGAGCGTCGAGACATCAGCGCCGACGATCTCGCAGAGTTCGCTGATCGCGTTTATGAACGAGATCTTCGTCGCGAGAAAGGCATTGGCCGATACCTTCACCAACTCCGCTGTGGACCAGTCGGTTTCGATGACCGGAAGTCCGGTGTCGATGATCTCGCGGTACACGTCACGCAGCACCGCACGCGCGACCCGCGCGTCGGAATCCGGATCGGTGCCGATAACCAGCCGATCGGGACGAAGCGTGTCCTCAACGGCGTAGCCTTCGCGTAAGAACTCGGGGTTCCACGCGAGGTCAACAGTGGCGTCTGGTGCCGCCAACGTGCTGATCCGTCGAGCCAGCGACGCTGCGGTGCCCACTGGGACAGTCGATTTGCCGACGATCAGGTGGTCACCACGCAGATGTGGCACCAGTGCGTCCACCGCACCTTCGACATACGACGTGTCGGCCGCATGCCCACGCGCCCGCTGCGGTGTACCCACCCCGATGAAGTGCACCGCACCGTGTGCGGCAGCGGCGTCAGCCTCCGTGGTGAACGAGAGCCTCCCCGCAGAGATGTTGCGGCGCAGAATGTCTCCGAGTCCTGGTTCGAAGAACGGCACCTCGCCCGACGACAGGCGAGCCACCTTCTCCGGATTGACGTCGACGCCGAGCACGTCGTGCCCGAGTTCGGCCATACACGCTGCGTGTGTCGCCCCCAGGTATCCACACCCGATCACTGTCAGCTTCATACCTGAAGTGACTACGTGGGCCGATCTGCCAACTTGCTACGAGCACATGACCAGTCGCAGGCGCGCGTGTGAACGTCGTGTTCAGGTGTTTAACGGCAGTCGAATCGAGGTGACCCGGCAGGCGAATCACAGGACAACGCCTCGTCGGATTCGGCAAGAGAATACCGACATCACCGGCGAATTCGGCACCGCCGGACCGGGTTCGCGGGCACACTCGATTATGTGACCTCCTCGACGATCGCTTCCGCCCTCGATTCCGCAGCACGCGATGTCTTCGACGACCTCGTCGCCTGGCGACACCACCTGCATTCTCATCCCGAGCTCTCCAATCGCGAGCATCACACCGCGGAGTTCATCGTCGAACGTCTACGCGACGCGGGCATCGACGAAATCCGCAGCGGTATCGCGGGCACCGGCGTGGTGGCCATCCTGCGCGGCGGGGGCGACAGTGGAAGCGGCGGCAAGCGCTTGGCAGCGTTGCGTGCAGACATCGATGCACTGCCCGTCAAGGAGACGTCAGGGGTCGACTTCGCGTCGACCGTCGTCGACAAGGACTATCCGGGCGGCCCGTTCCCCGTTGCGCATGCGTGCGGCCACGATTGCCATACGGCAACGGTTCTCGCTGCCGCGCATGTGTTGGCCTCGGTACGCGATCGGTTGCCCGGCGACGTCATGTTCATCTTTCAGCCGGCCGAAGAAGGAGCGCCCGTCGGCGAGAGCGGTGGCGCGCAGGCGATGGTCGACGACAATGCCTTCACCGACCACACCCCAACCATGGTCTTCGGAATGCACGTCGTGCCACTGCCGATCGGGATGGTCGGGGTGCACGTGGGAAATCAGTACGCGGCGTCGTGCATGATCAAGATATCCGTCGAGGGCAAACAGGTCCACGGGTCGACACCGTGGATGGGAATCGACCCGTATCCCGTTGCAGCCGAGATCATTTCCGGAAGCGCGCAGATCTACCGGCAGGTGCCCGCGAACGACGCAATCACGGTGTCGTTCGGACACGTCGACGACGTCGGACGCTTCAACATCATCGGCCAGACAGTGACGCTCTGGGGCACCATCCGCTGCCTCGATGGCGCCGATATGACTGCGGTACAAGACAAACTCCGACGTCTCGCCGAGAACACCGCTGCGGCGTACGGCGCGAGCGCGACCGTCGAGTATCTGCAGGATGTTCCGCCCGTGGTCAATACACCGGAGTGGGTCAACAGGATTCGACCTGTGATCGACGACGTCATCGGCAAGGAGCGTGTGGTCGACGTGCCCGGAGCGCTCGGATACGACGACGTCTCGGTGTTCGTGCGCGACTTCGGCGGCGCCTACTTCACCTACGGTGTCCAGGACGCTCAGGTCAGCGGCAAGGGATTGACTCCGACGCCCGGCGGCCGCGGCTTGGCATCGAATCACTCACCGGATTTCTACGCCGACGACGACTCGCTGCTCGACTATCTGCGCATCTTCGTGCACGTCGCCTACGCACACCTGGCGGAGTCGAGCTGACGGTTACTTGTCGGCGTCGCGGATGAAGTTCAGATACGCCTTCGACGGCGTCGGGCCGCGTTGGCCCTGGTACTTCGACCCGACCGCGGCGCTGCCGTAGGGGTTTTCCGACGGGCTGCTGAGCCTGAACAGGCAGAGCTGCCCGATCTTCATGCCGGGCCAGAGCGTGATCGGCAGGTTGGCGACGTTTGACAGTTCGAGCGTGATGTGGCCGGAGAAACCCGGATCGATGAAGCCCGCCGTCGAATGTGTCAGCAGTCCGAGCCTGCCGAGCGACGACTTGCCCTCCAGCCTGCCTGCCAGGTAGTCGGGCAGGCTGCAGATCTCCAGCGTCGAGCCGAGGACGAACTCGCCCGGATGCAGCACGAACGGCTCTCCGTCTGCGGGTTCGACGAGCGTCGTCAGCTCGTCCTGCCGCTGTGCGGGGTCGATGTGCGTGTAGCGGGTGTTGTTGAAGACCCGGAACAGGTTGTCGAGCCGGACGTCGACGCTCGACGGCTGCACGAGAGCAGGATCGAACGGGTCGATCGACAGGTTGCCGTCGGAGACCTCGGAGCGGATGTCGCGATCGGAGAGCAGCACGCCTGCGAGCGTATCGGACGGTGTCTGGTGCAGGTACGACGACGGCGTTCTGCGGTCTCACACCGGGTTATCGGGACGGAACCGTGCGACGCAGGGCGCCTCAACCCCCGGAATTGAGCTCTGCGCGGCACTCCTCGGTTGTCCTGGTCTGGATGCAGTCCGACCACGCCCGCTGGTCGTCGGCCCACTTGTGCTCGGGAGTCTGACCTGTGTTGAGTTGCCACTGATAGTCGGTGCAGATGATGGCGTTGCCGTTCACGTCAATGGCTGTCCGGCCGATGTCCGCGCCGATGCAGTTGTCGCCAAGCGACGGCCCCGCGGTGGTGGTCTCAGGCAGATTCGGATTGGGTGCGACACCCTGAACGCTGGACCACACCGCGTTATCGGTACCCGCGAGACGAGAACAGTAGGCCGTCGAGCCGTCCGCGAATACTGCGGTGGCCCCGATCGGGCCGCACTGGGCACCCTCGTTGACCGGGGCGACCGTGGGTGTCTCCGGCGGTGCGGTGGTCGTGACCGTGGGCGTCTGCGTCGACGCGGTAACCGTCACCGTGACCGCCGAGGCACTCGATTTGTGCTGACTGGTGGTCGTTGCGGTGCCCGAGTCCGTGGCGCAGCCCGCGAGGACGAGAACCGACGCCGCTGCCAGCATTACCCATCTCGATCGCATGGCAATCGGTTTACTCCGTCCGCCGCTGGTTGGCGCCGGTAACGGATTACTTGCTCAGCTCACGGCACGCTCGGCGATAGCCAGCACGAGCCGACGCGGAGCAAACCGTGCACCGTACGCACCGATGCGATTGACGAGACCGTCGACGACGCTCGGCTTGCCGGCCTCGAGCGCCTTGAACGCGGTGTCGACGACCTGCTCGGTCGTGCGCCGCGACTTCATCGCCGAGCCGTCGCCAGCAACGTCGAAGAACTCGGTGTCAGTGGCTCCGGGGCAGACGGCGAGGACGTGGACACCCTTGCGCTTGCCCTCCGACCAGAGCGCCTCGCTCAGCGACAGCACGTACGCCTTGGTGGCCGCGTAGACCGCCATGCTCGGAACCGGTTGGAACGCAGCATTACTGGCGATATTCACGATCGCCCCTGTACCCGCTTCGGCCATGCGCTTGATGTAGACCGTGGTGAAGTCGGTGAGTGCGCCGACGTTGAGCTGTACCTCGTCGCGGATGCGCGACGGGTCGGCGTCGGCGAGGTATCCGAACGTGCCGAAGCCCGCGTTGTTGATCAAGACGTCGACGCGCAGCCCGCGGCCATCTGCGTCGGCGACAACCTTGTCGACTGCGCCCGGTATCGAAAGGTCGGCGGGGATGACCTCGGCGCGGACGCCGTGGCGCGACGCCAACTCGTCGGCGAGCGCGACCAGCTTGTCTTCGCTGCGAGCGACCAGGATCAGGTCTGCACCACGCGCCGCGAGGGCGCGGGCAAACTGTTCGCCGATGCCTCCGCTGGCCCCGGTGATGAGTGCTGTGCGGTTGCGGTACTCCATGAGTGGTCTCCCCGTCGTCGTTTCTCTGTCGCAGCTGTGTGTCGCAGGCGGTGTGTCGCACCGGGCGCCTACGCGAGCCTGGTCGCGAGGATAGCCGCGACGTCGCGGCCGGTCACCGTCATCGGGGCCTGGGTTTGCTAGGCTGTCGTTCGCGAGCAGACCTCGCACGCCGATGTAGTTCAATGGCAGAACATCAGCTTCCCAAGCTGAATACGCGGGTTCGATTCCCGTCATCGGCTCTGGTCAGACACAGTATCTTCTAGATACTTACGTTTTCACTTACGTATAACGCACAAAAAGCGCCCCACCTTCCGAAGAAGGTGGGGCGCTGATCACCGGGGGCGAAGGTCGAAGCTCGACGCTGGTCGGAAGTTGGATTGTCCGCTCAGCATCGCGGGAGTGCTGGGCGACGAGTGGGAGCCGAGCTAGCGGTCAGAAAGTTCGCCAGTTATCGCCGTCAGACTCAATATCGACAGCGTTGCCCGGTGACAGAGTAAGGGTGGCAGCGCCGTCGATGGTTTGCGACGACGTGGTCGAGATGGTGGCGTCCGCGTCGCCAGTGTTCTTGAATCGGTAGACGGACACGTTGCCGACCGCAGTGGGCAGGACCGGCGCCGATCCGCCCGACGCCATGAACACCACATACTTTGTTGATGCCCCGTCCAAGGTGAGCGCGCCGTAGCTGGTGAACACCTGACGGGCGGTGACGTCGATGCCGTTCCTGAGCACGTTCGCGAGGTAGATGCGGTTGCCTGCGGCGGTGACTTGGTGGAGGTTGACGAGGGTGCCGGGTCCGTCGATGAGCGTTACCCCCGACAGCAGTAAGTCGGTGATGGTGGAGTTGTCATAGCGGATGACGCGCAACTGTGCCGACGCCCCGGAGCGGGTGTTGCGGATCGTGAGTCCGGAGAACGACACCTGCGTCACTGATCGGGTGCCCCACGCGGTGATGTGCAACGCGCCGTGGTCGGTGGACGCATTCTGGTTGGCATTGATGATCTCGCCGCCGACGAAGCTCACGCGGGCAATGTTGGCGAACCCATCACCTTCGCCACCCACATACAGGGCCGCGGCCTGGCAGGTGTTGACATAGAAGCTCGCGAACGTGACGTCGGTGCCGCCGACGCACGAGAACC
Organism: Gordonia sp. 852002-50816_SCH5313054-c; assembly: GCF_001665925.1. Classification (NCBI taxonomy): domain Bacteria; kingdom Bacillati; phylum Actinomycetota; class Actinomycetes; order Mycobacteriales; family Gordoniaceae; genus Gordonia; species Gordonia sp. 852002-50816_SCH5313054-c. The sequence goes on along the minus strand of NZ_LZTE01000045.1, from coordinate 4,941 downwards.
CGCGAGCCTGGCCGTTAAGCACCTTGCAGCCCACATTCGTGTAACGCTGAACCGGGCCGTCCGGGTACGAGACGACAGAAAATCCGTCGTCGCCAGTGTTGATTGCCGTGCACGCAAGGACAGTGACGTCGTGGGAACCTTCGCTGGTGAAGATGCCATCTGCGCGGGTGTCCTTGATGACGCAGCCGAGGAACGTTGCCCAGCCTGCCGCGAGATACACGCCGGACGCGGCGCTGCCGTCGATGGTGATGCGGTCTGCATAAAAGTGATCGCCGGTCACCCGCACCTTCATCTTCTCGTACTCGGTGTAGCGCTGCGTGGTCGACTGCATCTTGATAGTGACCCGTCGCATCGTGCAGTACGCGCCGGACACGAGCACCGATGACGTCTGTTCGGCGGTCGCGAGCAGCGTGCCCGGTCCGTCGATAGTCACCCCCGAGGCTGAGATTGTCAGGATGCCGCTGTGGGCGTACGTTCCCGCCAGCCACACTGTCTTGCCGCCTGCGGCGTCGAACATCGCCTGCAATGCTGCCTGGTCATTCGTCGTGCCGTCGCCTGCCGCGCCGAACATCTCGGGCGTGATCGCCTTGACGTAGGTCGCGTCCGCGTCGGTCTTGCGGAGCGCAGCGTCCGCCTTCTCCAGCGACGCTTGTACACCCGACGCGAGGTCGCTCTTCGGCACACCATCAGACGGTTTCGTGTACTTCCCGCCCAGCAGCTGGTCGGCCTGCTGCTTGGTGTATGCGGTGATGTCAGACATGATCGGCACCTCCTTCAGTCGGGTCGGGTGCGGCAACATCCGGTGGCGGCGGTGGCGGCGGCACCACCTCGGGAAGCAACCCGATGCCGGCCTCGGTGAATGCCTGACTGAGCTCGTCCATCACGCCACCCTCTCCGCGCGATCCCGCAAGACCCGCATACTCGCCAGCGCCGCAGCGATCTGCGCGCCGTAATACTTGTGCCCGAACCAATTCGGGTGAATCTGATCCGAGCCGATCATCTGTGCCTGTTGGCTGGTGGTCACCGAATTCTCGTAGCCGGTGCCCGTCCACCACGGCGCCGCTGGGTTGTTGGCGTCAGCGAAACCAACGCCTTGCCCGTGAGCGTCGACTGCCGCCTTGATGCCCAGCCGATTCACCGCGTGCACGCCGGACGCGGCCGAATCATTGAGCGGCTCAGGACCAATCGCGGCGATACCGACGAGAGGATCGAGAGCGGCGACGGCATCGAACAACGCGGTCACCCGCGCCTGCATCGCCGCCTGGGACGCGGTGGTGCCGTCACCCGAGAGCCCGCCGTCGTTGATGGTTCCATTCACTAGGAACAGCACGGGCTTCGCGGCGCCGAGGAATGGTGTGTACGCGCCGATCCGCGACGTCGACCCGAAAGGTGAGCTGTGGGCGGTGCCGTACGTCGCGGTGAGTGAGCCTGCGGACCCGCTGCCGTCGTTGAAATAGCCGGTGCCGCCCTGCGCGCACCGCGCAACAGCGAATCCGGTCGCCTCGATGAGCTGATCGATCATCCCGAAGCAGGCGAAACTGCGGGCGCTGCCTGGGTTGTAGGTGCCGGCCGGCTCGAAATAGGAGTCGCCGGTCGTGACGATCAGCGGTCGATCCGGTGAGCGGGTGAGGATCGCGGACCGCTCATGCACGATCTGCGTCCACGTCAGAGCGTACGGCCCGTACGGGATGACGACGCGAATCCTTCGGGTCGCGCGCTCGGCGAATCGCAGCGACCGAAACACGGTCCCGGTCGCGCTCCCCGCCAGCGGCAACGCTTTCGCCTTGCGCATCACGCCCTGGTCCTCGATGTAGACTTGGGTGTCGAAATAGCCTCCGCCACAAGACATCATGATGTCGAGCTTGTCGCCGGTGAACATGAACTCGACGTCGATGGTGGAGCCGAACTGCAAGGTCGTCGACCCGCTCGTCACATACCGGCCCGAGCTCGAGTTGACGCACCCATTGGCCGGAGACCCCGGCGTCGCCGCGACAAGGTTCTGGCCCTGGGTATTGAAGGTCGTTGCGTCCCAACGCGTGCCCCACTGATTGGTGTAATCATTCGGCAGCGACGTCACGTACCGGTCAGTGGTGAGGACACTGGTCGAGATCACATCGGTCATCGGCCGATACAGCGACCCCAGCGACACCCGCGGGACCACAGCCTCACCGAGAATGCCCACACTCGTCGGCTTCGTCACCGACTTCCACCACTGCACCGACGCCTTCGGAGTGCCATCAATGGTGTACTGGCCGTACGCATTCTCCGGATCGGTCGTGTCCGCACCGAGATCGCGCACCGTGTACACCAGCACCGGACCCACCCACGGGCGGCGAGACGCCACCTGCAGCAGCGTCGTCAGATACTTCTGCTGCTGAGCCTGGCTGACCGTGTACCCCAATGCCGCGCTGCTCGACACCGTGGGGAATCCGACCTCGCTCCACCACACTTGCTTACCCGCATCACCATTGGCGACCATCAGGTCATAGAGCGCCTTGTCGCGCAGGAACGCGTTCGAGGCTTCCGATGGCACCGGCGCCGCCGGGTCGATTCCCGCCTCCACGGTGTAGGGATGATTGCCCACCGCGTCGAAGAACGGTTGCGCCCCAGCCGCATACAGGCCAGTCAAGAAGTCGACCGGCGACACCGTCTGGTTGGCCACGTTGTTGACCTGCATCAACCCAGCGGTCACCACCACAGCGTGCGGTTGAGCCGCATGGATCGCGGTGTAGGCAGCCTGCAGGATCGTCTTGTACGCCGCCGCCGACGGTGCACCACCCCAGAGCTGCTGGTGGTTGACCTCGTTGCAGATCTCCCACGTCGAGCACCGATCCTTGTACCGTGCGACCGCCGCCGTGATCAGCGGAGTCATCACCGCCGTGGTCGGGGTGACGAACGCGGTGCCGGCAGTATTGCGCGGCTGCTCGAACAACACGTGCGGAGTCAGGCCGGCAGCCTTCGCCGCCGCGAACTGCTGATCGACCCGCGTCCACACATATGACGGCCCCGCACCCACATCGTGGGGTGAGATGATGATCCGAATGCGACGCCCGCCCAACGCTTTCGCCTTCGCCGCGATCCCATTGATCGTCGCCGCCGAGCTCGTCGCCTCCGGGAAACCGACCGCGAATCCGACGTCGAGCCCGTGCGCCGGCCGATCATTCACCTTCGGCGCAAACAACTGGTCCGTCTGAGTCTTCGAATAGCCAGTGACAGATGCCATGCGTGATGTCTCCCTGCTTAGGTGGTGAGAGTCCAGGTGCCGTCGCCGTGGTCGACGAGCGCGCCCGTCGACGACGACAGCGAGAATGTGCCGTCACCGTTGTCGGTGGCAACCACGCCGCCGGTCACCTGCTCGGCCGCCGCCTCGGCCGCCGCCGCCGACTGCGCCGCCTGCGCCGCAGCAGCCTGCGCCGCCGACACCACAGGTGGGGTGTAAGAGGTGGGGTCGTAGGTGTCGATCGCCGTCTGCAGATCGGTCGTGCCTGACAGGACGACGTCCGACCAGCCACCATTGCTGCCCTGTGTCTGCGCGCCAGTGATAACGCGACGCACCTGATACGGGCCATCGGGGATAGTGCCCGAGTCATAAGCCCCAGTGGTGGCGTCGATAGGGACGGTCACGGTTTGCGCGGGCAGCGTGTACGAGCTGCCGTTTGTGGTGTTGCGGTCACGGGGGACACGCAGCTTGATTGTGCCGCCGATGGGGATGCTGCCATTAGGCAGCTTGTAGACGCCTTGTAGTCGAGCCATCAATCCTCCTGTGCGATGTGGTCGAGTGCCTGCTCAAAGGTGGTGCCGTGCGGGAGGATCGCCCACGGCGTCAAGCCATTGAGCGGGTCGCCGTCGGCGTCTACCGCGGTGATCGTGTAGTCGGTGCGGACCTGTTGGAGTTCGGCGCGATACTCGACGCCATCGCGTGTGGCGATGAGGTGCGTGTCATCGGGGTAGGTGATGTCGTAATCTCCCTGTGGCGCAGGCGGTCCGGCGGTCTGCACCCACTCGTAAGCGGGCGTCTCGGCCACGGTGGCGCGATAGATTTCGATATGCCCGGTGCCCGAGTCCGCTGTGCCGTGAGGGTCGATGTCGGCAGTCTCGGCAACCACATCGACCGTGGCGTTGCGGACCGCTGACACGAGAATGGCCGAAATCAGCCACCAGTCGCCGTCAGCAACCACGTCGCGGTAGAGGCGGGTCGTCGATGCCCACCCCTGCACGTTACTGATCACAAGCTCGGTCATACCGCCTCCAACTCGACGTATCCGTTTGCGGAGCTACCGCCCGCGCCGACTGTGGTGCCGGGTCCGGGATTTGAGGCTCGACCGCCACCGCCGCCCGGTGCGCCACCAGGGAATGCACCGTGTCCACCTGCCCCGCCCGATTGCCCGATACCGCCTAAGCTGGTCACTCCACCGCCGCCACCACCGCCACCGCCTGAGCCGCCCGACTTGGCCGGCCCGTCGATTGGGGCCCGAATGCCATTGCCTCCCGCTCCACCGGGGCCGTTGTAGCCGTCGGCACCTGCCGCACCGCCGATGGCGAGCATCGAGTCGCCACCCTTAGTGCCGTTGTTGACGGTGGCGCCGCCGCTGGTGTAGCCAGCGCCGCCGTATCCGCCCGCGCCAGGCCCCGAGTTGCAAGTGACAAACGAATACCCGTCAACCTTGACAGCGAAACCAATGCGGGTCTCGAAGACCCACGTCCCGTTTGAGCGCTGCCCAAACTTGCTCTCGCCGCCACTCGTGCCGACGACCACGCTCACCGCCGCAATGTCGGGCACCTGCGTCGCCAGCCACGTGACGTCAATCTCCGGCAGCTCCACATATCCGCCCGGAGTACCCGGCGCACCACCCGCCTGATTACCGGCTCTTCCGAATTGACGGTGCGTAGAACGGGTTCTAGGGACCACAAGATGTGGGTGAGCAAGATCGCGGGGTGTGG